>JAVHQS010000039.1:0-4161 GCA_036171255.1 Gallionella sp. | reverse complement strand
CGTATCACGCGCCGGCGCTTCCATAACCGTGATGAGGGGGATGGCATAACCCATACGGGGGGTGCGACCCTCAACCCATGAGGGGTATCGCAGAGTCGTCGATGATGATCTAGTGTGCCGAACCTGATATTCCGTCAGTTCCATAAGCAGTTATCTGGATTAGGGAGGCAAATATGGCATTGGTGAACCCGCATGGCGGGGGCGATCTTAAACCGCTGTTGTTAGTGGGAGAAGATCTGATCGCCGAGATGAAGCGCGCGCGCGCGTATCCGAAAGTGACCGTGAGTTCGCGCGAAAAAGGCGACCTCATCATGCTCGGTATCGGCGGCTTCACACCGCTCGACGGCTTCATGACGCATGCCGACTGGCAAGGCGTTTGCGACGGCATGACCATGACCAGCGGCCTGTTCTGGCCCATCCCCATCACCCTATCCACCGATAGCTCCACCGCAAACTCCATCCCCACTGGCACCGAAGTCGCGTTAATCGACCCCGACGACGGCAGCATCCTTGCCACGATGCTGGTCACCGAGAAATACTCCATCGACAAGGCGCACGAATGTGCCACCGTGTTCGGCACCGCCGACCTCGAGCATCCCGGCGTGAAGATGGTGATGGAACAGGGCGAAGCGAATCTCGCCGGTCCGGTCAAAGTGCTGTCGCAGGGCGGCTTTCCGCAGAAGTATGGTCCGCTGTTCATGACCCCGCACGAAACGCGCGATTTGTTCGAAAGCCTGGGCTGGAGCAAGGTCGCCGCATTCCAGACGCGCAACCCGATGCACCGCTCTCACGAATACCTGGCCAAGGTGGCGATCGAAGTCTGCGACGGCGTACTGATCCATTCGCTGCTCGGCAATCTCAAACCCGGCGACATCCCGGCCGAAGTGCGCACCCACGCCATCATCGCACTGACCAAGAACTACTTCGTCGCCAAGACCATCGCACAAGCCGGCTACCCGCTCGACATGCGCTATGCCGGACCGCGCGAAGCCTTGCTGCATGCGCTGTTCCGCCAGAACTACGGCTGTTCGCATCTCATCGTCGGTCGCGACCACGCAGGTGTAGGCAGCTACTACGGCCCGTTCGATGCGCATCACATCTTCGACAAAATACCCAAGGGCGCACTGGAGACCCAGCCGCTCAAGATCGACTGGACGTTCTGGTGCTACAAGTGCGGTGGCATGGCCTCCGCTCGCACCTGTCCGCACGACGGCGGTGAGGATCGTTTGCTGCTCTCCGGCACCAAGTTGCGCAAGATGCTCTCTGAAGGGGCCGACGTACCAAAGGAATTCAGCCGCCCCGAAGTGCTGGAGATATTGCGTCAGTACTATGCCGGATTGGCGGAGCATGAAAAAGTGGAAGTGAAACTCACCGGACATTCCGCGAAATAAATCCGACCGGATATTCCTGAAGCTGAAGGTTCTGATTCAAGGTAGCAAAGATTTCCGTTTCAATGTTATTTGTTTCAACTACTAGAGGAGTGTAGAGAATGCCAACATTTGTACGCACTGAAAAATGCGATGGTTGCAAAGGACAGGACAAGACTGCCTGCATGTATATCTGTCCCCACGACCTGATGAAACTGGACAAGGACGGTTCCGAAACGGGACATGCGATGAAGGCGTTCAACCAGGAACCGGAGCAATGCTGGGAATGTTATTCCTGCGTCAAGATCTGCCCGCAAAATGCCATCGAAGCACGGCACTATGCCGACATCGTGCCGCTGGGCGGTTCTGTGCAACCGTTGCGCGGTTCCGATTCCATCATGTGGACCATCAAGTTCCGCAACGGCAACATGAAGCGTTTCAAGTTCCCCATCCGCACCACCTCCGAAGGTTCCATCGATCCTTACGGTGGCAAGCCGATGCCCAAGGCAGCCGATCTGGACAGCCCCGGCTATTTCACCAGGGAGGTGATGGGCGGCTACCGCGCCGGCAATCCCGCCGAACTGATTCGCCGCAAATAAGCGGCCACTTAACGATATTCGAGGAGCGATAGAAATGGCTGAAGGTACTTTTGAAAAACCGCAAATCGTCGAGGAAGAACTCGACATCCTGTTCATTGGCGGCGGCATGGCTTGCTGTGGCGCAGCCTACGAAACCATGCGCTGGGCCGAGGCCGTCAAGGCCGAGACCGGCAAGGAACTGAAGATCAAGCTGGTGGACAAGGCCGCGATGGACCGCTCCGGTGCCGTGGCGCAGGGCCTGTCCGCGATCAACACCTACATCGGAACGGAGCTGGATCCCGCCGACTATGCACGCATGGTCTCCAACGACCTGATGGGCATTACACGCGACGATCTGGCTTATGATTTGGGACGCAACGTCGATGACTCGGTGCACCTGTTCGAAGAATGGGGCCTGCCGATCTGGAAGACCGACGCGGACGGCGTGCGCCATGATGGCGCCGATTCCATCAAGGAAGGTCTGCCGTTGCTGAAAGACGGCGGCAAGCCGGTACGCTCCGGCAAATGGCAGATCATGATCAACGGCGAATCCTACAAATGGATCGTGGCCGAAGCAGCCAAGAAGGCCTTGGGCCTGAGCCGTATCGAAGAGCGCATCTTCATCGTGCACCTGATCAACGACAAGAACGACCCGAGCCGCATCGCCGGTGCCGCCGGCTTCTCGGTGCGCGACAACACCATCCACATCTACAAGGCCAAGGCCGTGCTGCTCGCTGCCGGCGGCTGCGTGAACCTGTTCCGTCCCCGCTCCGTCGGTGAAGGCCAGGGCCGCGCCTGGTATCCGGTGTGGAACGCCGGCTCGACCTACGCGATGGCCGCCGAGGCCGGCGCGGAAATGACCATGATGGAAAACCGCTTCGTGCCCGCCCGTTTCAAGGACGGCTACGGCCCGGTCGGCGCTTGGTTCCTGTTGTTCAAAGCCAAGGCGGTGAATGCCTATGGCGAAGACTACATGGCCAAGAACAAGGAAATGCTGAACGACTACCCGCCTTACGGTCAGGCTGCGGTGCCCGCTTCCTGCCTGCGTAACCACCTGATGCTGAAAGAAATGAAGGATGGTCGCGGCCCGATCTATATGGACACCGTCACAGCGATGGCCAAGCTGAAGGAAACACTGTCGCCCAAGGAAGTCAAGCACCTCGAAGCCGAAGCGTGGGAAGACTTTCTCGACATGTGCATCGGACAATGCGGTATCTGGGTCGGCGAGAACATCGAGCCGGAAAAGAAAATGTCCGAACTGATGCCGACCGAGCCCTACCTGCTGGGATCACACTCCGGTTGCTGCGGCATCTGGGTGTCCGGCCCGACCGATCTGGGCGCACCGACCGCTGCCGATCCCGAAGAAGACGGCGTGCCGGCACACCTGCCGCGCGGCTGGAATTGGGGTTACCGCTCCATGACCACGGTGAAAGGCCTGTTCACTGCCGGCGACGGCGTGGGCGCATCCGGCCACAAGTTCTCCTCCGGTTCGCACGCCGAAGGCCGTCTTGCCGCCAAGGGCATGGTCAAATACGCACTCGACAACAAGGATTACAAACCGGAGTTCGACGAGACTGCGGAACAGATCGCCGAGACCATCTACAAACCGGTACGCAATTTCCTTGAGTTCAAGGACTACACCACCGCCATCGACATCAACCCGAACTACATCACGCCCAAGATGTTGCAGTTCCGACTGCAGAAGATCATGGACGAGTATGTGGCCGGCACCTCCACCTACTACAACACCAACGACAAGATGCTCGCCGTGGCCGAAGAGAAACTGGAGATGCTGAAGGAAGATTCGCTGAAGATGCGTGCCAAGGACCTGCACGAGCTGCTGCGCGCATGGGAAAACTACCATCGCATCATCACTGCCGAAGCGCACATGAAACACATCCAGTTCCGCGAGGAAAGCCGCTATCCGGGCTTCTACTACCGCACCGACAAGAACTTCGTCGATGAGAAGAACTGGCACTGCTTCGTCAACTCGGTGTACGACAAGCAATCCAAGAAGTGGACCTGCTTCAAGCGCAAGCACGTGGACTTGGTGGATAAATCCAAGCTGTTCAAACCTGCAGCGCCGCATTAAGCAGTTACAAAGTTTCCTCAAAACGGTATATTTCGGGCATCGCAAGATGCCCGATTTTTTGTAACTCTGGACGTGTGTAGGAGCGGGCCATGCCCGCGATTGTTTTTTCGCGGGCATGGCCCGC
>JAVHQS010000038.1:0-18332 GCA_036171255.1 Gallionella sp. | reverse complement strand
TACATGCATGGGGTGCATGTGGTCGGAGGTTCAAATCCTCTCGCCCCGACCAGTTAAATCAACAGCTCCAGACAATAAATTCCAACTTTAGTCTTCATCCTTTCAGCCGATGCGCATCCTGATCAGCAATGACGATGGTTATTTCGCACCCGGGCTGGCCTGTCTTGTCGAGCATCTGTCCAAAGTAGCAGACATCGTCGTCGTGGCTCCCGAACGGGATCGCAGCGGTGCGAGCAATTCGCTGACGCTGGATCGTCCGCTCAAGCTTCGTCAAGCTTCCAATGGCTTTTATTACGTCAACGGCACGCCCACCGACTGCGTGCATCTGGCCGTCACCGGGATGCTGGATCAGCAACCGGACATGGTGGTGTCGGGTATCAATGCCGGAGCCAACATGGGCGATGACACCATCTATTCCGGTACGGTCGCCGCAGCAACGGAAGGATTCTTGCTGGGCATCCCCGCGATTGCGGTATCGCTGGTAGGCAAAGAGTTGACCCACTTCGAAACAGCGGCGCGGGTCGTTGCGCAACTGGTGCAACGCTTTGCCAAACAGACGCACAGCCAACCCTGGCTGCTTAACGTGAACGTGCCGGATGTGCCGCACGATGAATTGCAGGGTATGGAAGTGACGCGCCTTGGCAAACGGCACAAGGCCGAGCCGGTGGTGAAGGCCAGCAACCCGAACGGTGAAACCGTGTATTGGGTGGGCGCGGCGGGCAAGGCTCAGGATGCCGGCGAGGGCACGGATTTTCATGCATTGGCGCAGCGGCGTGTGTCGCTCACCCCGCTGCAGATCGATCTCACCCAATACAGCCAACTCGATGCCGTGCGCGGCTGGATGAGTGCGCCGTGAATACACTGCGCAATGGTATCGGCATGACCTCGCAGCGCACCCGCTTGCGCATGATCGAGCGTCTGCGCGAACAGGGCATCAGGGACGAAGCGGTGCTGGCGGCGATGTTCGAGGTGCCGCGCCATCTGTTCGTCGACGAGGCGTTGGCGAGCCGTGCTTACGATGACGTGTCGTTGCCGATCAATTACAACCAGACCATCTCCCAGCCTTATATCGTGGCACGCATGATCGAAGTGCTGCGCGCCGCAGGACCGCCGGGGCAGATGCTCGGGCGCGTGCTGGAGATCGGCACCGGCTGCGGCTATCAGGCGGCGGTATTGGCACAGGTGGCGAAGGAGGTTTATACCGTGGAACGCATCCAGCCACTGTATGAGCGCGCCAGGAAACAGCTGCGCGACCTGAAGCTGCGCAACGTCAGTGTGCGTTATGCGGATGGCAGTGCAGGCTTGCCGGAGGCCGCGCCGTTCGACGGCATCATCATGGCCGCCGCCGCACCCACGCTGTCGGCCGCGTTGCGGGAGCAACTCGCGGTCGGTGGTAGAATGGTACTGCCGGTCGGGATGCAGGAACAGCGGCTGTATCTGGTCGAACGCGATGTGCGCGGATTCCATGAAACCCAGCTGGAAGCGGTGAAATTCGTACCACTATTGATGGGGAAGGCATGAGACTGAATCGGTTTTTCACGGCATTGGTCATCGCGGGATTGCTGGACGGCTGTTCTTCGAGCGGACATCGCGCGCCGGTCGTCGAGCGCGGCGAGGCTGCCAGGAAGAGCGTCGCCAAGGCTGAGACAACGCATAAGAAATCCCCGCGAGAAAAGGATTGGCGACCCGAAGTGCATGTCGTACAAAAGGGCGATACGCTGTACAGCATCGCTTTCAATTACGGTTTCGATTATCACGAACTGGCTGAATTGAACGGCATCAAGGATCCCGGCGTGATCCAGGCAGGGCAGCAGATCCGCTTGTTCCCGGATAATGCGCATGCGGTTGCGGTTGATGGAAAGCCAGCCCAATCGCTGGTAAAAGATCAGCCCAAGGTCGTGAAGTACGCCTATAACGAGGCGGCAGTGGCGCAGATCGACAAGGTTCAGGAGCCTGGGGTTGTGGTAGTCGCGAAGACCGAAAGCAAACCGAAGCCGGAAGCCAGGCCAGACAGCAAGACCGCTGCCGCTACGGACAATACGACTGCTGCGGATGAGGGCGACGGCGACGCGCTGGAATGGAGCATGCCGACCAAAGGCAAGTTGATTGGCGAGTTTTCCGAATCGGCCAATCGCAAGGGTATCGATATCGCCGGCAAGCTCGGCCAGCCTGTCATGGCCAGTGCGCCCGGCAAGGTGGTGTATAGCGGCAGCGGACTGCGCGGCTACGGCAAGCTGATCATCATCAAGCACAACAAGACCTACCTCAGCGCATATGCGCACAACGATCAGGTGTTGGTGAAGGAAGGGCAGACCATCACGCGCGGCCAGAAGATCGCCGAGATGGGCAACACCGATGCCGATCAGGTCAAGCTGCACTTTGAGGTGCGTCGTTTCGGCAAGCCGGTGGATCCGGCGAAATATCTGCCGCTCGGTAAGTCTTGAGCAATAAAACACTCAGCGTCATCGATCACGACCGCGACAGCGCGGACTTGCAGTACGTCTATCCGGTGGTATCGCGCCGCGCCGGCGGCGTCTCGGTCGGCATCAACCTCAATCCCAACAACGCCTGCAACTGGCGCTGTATCTACTGCCAGGTTCCCGATCTCGCGCGCGGCACTGCGCCGCCGGTCGATTTGGCCGTTCTGGAAAACGAACTGCGCGGTTTCCTCAACGAACTGCTGCATGGCGATTTCATGCAAAGCCGCGTTCCGGAAGGCATGCGGCGCATCAACGACATCGCACTGTCCGGCAACGGCGAACCCACCAGTGCCGCCGAATTCGCCGAGGTCATCGAACTCATCGCGCGCGTGCGCCGCGAACTGGCTGTGCCGGAAGCGGTGAAGACCGTGCTGATCAGCAACGGCAGCCTGATGTATCGCAATGCCGTCCAGCAAGGCCTGCGCGACTTGGCAAAGCTCAACGGCGAAGTGTGGTTCAAACTGGATCGTGCCAGCGAAGCCGGGATGCGGCGCATCAACGACACGCAGACCAGCATCGGCAAAGTGTGCGACAACCTCATTGCCGCCATCGCATGTTGCCCTACCTGGCTGCAAACCTGCTGGTTCGCGCTGGATGGCGAACCGCCGTCGCGCCGGGACGAAGACGATTATCTTGAATTTGTTGCGGCACTGTTGCGCGGCGGACACAAGCTGCAAGGCGTGCTGCTCTACGGCCTCGCGCGCCCCTCGCTACAGGCGGAAGCACCGCGTCTCTCCGCATTGCCTGCAGAACATCTGCAAGCCTTCGCCGACCGCATCGCCAAGCTCGGCTTGCCTGTCAAAGTAAGTCTCTAAACCTTCAACGGGTACAACTTACCGGAGAAACACCATGAAACTGCTAGGCACCAATACCAGTCCTTATGTGCGTAAAGTGCGGCTCGTCCTGTTGGAGAAAAACATTCCGCACACTTATTTGGTCGATCCGCCGCGTGAGCCGGGCAGTCGGGTGGCGCGTGCCAATCCGCTGGGGCGGATTCCCGCGCTGATACTCGACGACGAGACCTGCGTGTTCGATTCGCCGGTGATCGCCGAATATGCGGACACATTGAACGACACGCCGATACTTATTCCGCGCAGCAACGCGCTGGAACGGATGCGCGTCAAGCGTTGGGAAGCGCTGGCGGATGGCATCATGGATTCGGCGGTCGTGGTGCGCAATGAAACGCTGCGTCCGGCAGACAGGCAGGATGCCGGCATCCTCACCCGGCACAACGCTGCCATCAGCCGCGCCCTTGCACATGCGGCCAAGCTGCTGGGCGAGCGTGAATGGTGCGAGGGCGCAACCATCACGCTGGCCGATCTGGCCTTGGTGAGCGCGTTGATCTACCTGAGCCTGCGCCAAGCGGAACGCGACTGGCGCGGAGCGCATCCGAATCTGGCCGCATGGTTTGCGCGGGTCAGCGAACGTGCCAGTGTTCGCGCCACGCTCGTCGAATAATCGTATTCCGGTTATTGCCAACAACCTTAACGAGGCTTCCAGATGAAAATCGGCATCCCGAAAGAGATCAAAACGAACGAGAACCGCATCTCGCTGGTTCCGGCGGGCGCCGAAGCGTTGGTGTCGGCCGGGCACAGGGTCATCGTGGAAACCGGCGCGGGTCTGGGCAGCGGCTTTAGCGATGCGCAGTACCAGGCCGCAGGCGCGCATATCGCAACCGATGCCGGAGCGGTTTGGGCGGAAGCGGAGCTGATCCTGAAAGTGAAGGAGCCGATCGCGCCGGAATGGCCGCGCATCAGACCCGGCCAGATCATTTTCACTTACTTCCATTTCGCCGCAAGCGAGCAGTTGACCCGGGCGCATATCGCTTCTGCTGCGACCTGCATCGCTTATGAGACGGTCGCGCTGCCATCACGCGAACTGCCGTTGCTGACGCCGATGTCGGAAGTGGCCGGACGCATGGCGGTGCAGGAGGGAGCCAAGTATCTGGAAAAATTGTATGGCGGGCGCGGCCTGCTCCTTGGCGGCGTGCCGGGTGTGCCGCCCGCAAAGGCCGTAATACTCGGCGGCGGCGTAGTGGGCATGAATGCCGCAAAGATGGCAGCCGGCCTGGGAGCCAGCGTCGTCATCCTCGACCTCTCGCTGGAGCGGCTGCGCTATCTCAGCGATATCATGCCGGCCAACGTGCAGTTGGTGTTCTCGAACCGGCACAATCTGCTGGAGCAGATCGCCTCGGCCGATCTGGTCATCGGTGCGGTGCTGATTCCGGGTGCCGTGGCGCCAAAATTGATACGGAGTGCAGACCTCAAGACGATGCGCAGCGGCGCGGTGATCGTGGATGTGTCCATCGATCAGGGCGGCTGTGTCGAGACCATGCATCCGACCACACATGAGAATCCGACCTTCGTCGTCGACGGCGTGATTCATTACGGTGTGGCCAACATGCCGGGTGGCGTGCCGATCACTGCGACGCTGGCGTTGACCAATGCGACCTTGCCTTATGTGCTGCAATTGGCGAACAAAGGCTGGAAGCAGGCGCTCAAGAGCAACCCGGCGCTGCTCAAAGGGCTCAATATCGTTGACGGGAACGTAACCTACAAAAAGGTTGCCGAGGCGTTCGGGCTGCCGCATCGCCCTGCGGAATCGTTCGTTGACTGAACATGAAACAAGCGCTCGAATGGGATAAGGAAGCGCTGCTGCGATCGCCGCTGTTCACCCCGCTGCATCCGGTACTCGCCAATCTTGAGGCCAAAGGTTTTCCCGCCTTGCAGGATTGCAACGCGCTGCTGGCATCGCGTCATCCGCCCATTACCGTGCAAAGCGGGAAGCCACTGCGCTTCGTGGCGCAGGAACGCGGCAAGTTGCCGTTCGAAGCGCAATATGAGCCGCGCTGCTACCTCAGGGGTGAAGTGCCGACGCGTGCCGATAACTGGCATGACCTGCTCAATGCGCTGGTGTGGTTGGCCTTCCCCAAGGCCAAAGGCGCCATCAATGCGCGTCACTTTCAAGCGTTGATGGAAAAGCGGCATGTGCAGACGAACAAGCCGGAAGAGGCGGGCGCGGCGACTCGCAGTGAGCGCGGTGCGGTGCGCGATGTGAATACGCTGCTGGATGAATCCGGCGTGATCGTGGTGTATGCCGAGCCGGAGCTCGCTACGCTGCTGAGAGACTTCCAGTGGCGGGAATTGTTCTGGCGTCGACGCGCACAGGTGCAGGCCAGCATGGGCTTCTATCTGTTTGGTCATGGCCTGTACGAGAAGGCCTTGCAACCATACATCGGCATGACCGGACAGGGATTGCTGCTGGCGGTGGAACAGATGTTCTTCAGTTTGCCGTTGGCGCAACAGTTAACGCACCTGGATGGCCTGCTGGCGGAACATCTGGCTGCGCCGGGATATTGCCGTTCCACCCGCGATCTGTCTCCAGTGCCGTTGCTCGGCGTGCCGGGTTGGGTGGCGGAAAATGAGGATGCCGCATATTACGACAACACCGCTTACTTCCGTCCCGGCAGACGCGGGTAAAAAAACATCGGTTCAACGCGGAGCGCCCGGAATCCTGACCTTCACGTAGAACCCTTGCTGCTGCAACTCGCACACCTTGTTCCAGTCGCCCATGACGGAATACCGCAACACGTCGTGATAGTAGACAAATATTTCGAGCATGATAGCCTCCATTCGAAACCGTGCGTCCGGCGGCGATGCCGCCAGCAATTGCTTTGAACGCAACGCTTGATTGCATTATCGGCAGGTGAGTTGAAAGCTTGAGGCGGAGTTTGTCGCCTTCAGGAAACCAGTGCGGCGCAGCGCAGGCCGCTTTGCACCGCGCCTTCCAGCGTGGCGGGATAGTCGCCTGCCGTGTAGTCGCCCGCCAGCAGCAGGCCGGGCAGGACAGTCTGTTGGAATGGCCGTTGCAGATCGGGCGCGCAGCAGAAGGTGGCGCGCTTCTCGGCGATGACTTTAAACCATTGCGCTTGCTCGGCGATGCCGAATTTCTCGCGCAGTTCCGCGATGACTTTTTGCGCCAGCTCGTCCTGTGACAATTCCTGATGGATGCCTTCCGCGCTGATGACGCTGGCGATCAGCCCGTGCTGTCCGGCGATGCGTCCCTTGTCGAACAACCACTGGCTGAAATGCCGGTGCAGGCCGATCATGGCATGCGGCAGGGTGACTTGATCAGGGTATTGCAGATAAACGGTGTAGATCGGTTGCTGTTCCAGGTTGTTGATCTGTGCGACGGTGCTTTCGAGCGCCGCGATGGGGCGCAACAGCTTTGCGGCGACGGTAGGCGGTGCGGCGCAGATGACGTGGCTGAAGGTGTGCGTGCCTTGTGCGGTGACGAGTTCGATGCCGTCGTCTTTCGGAACGATGGCATCCACGCCGCGAGAGATGTACACCTTGCCGCCATGCTGCTCGATGTAAGCCGCGGCACGCTGCGGGAACAGTGATGTGAAGTCGATGCGCGGCAGCAACATGTCGCTGTCGGCACTGCTTCGATTCAGCGCATCGCGCAGCACGTTGAGCAGCACTTGTGCGGAAGCCTTGTGGATCGGCGTGTTCAGCGCGGCGATGCACAGCGGTTCCCACAGCTTCAGGGTCAGGTCGGCATCCTGCCCGTATCGGGCGAGCAGTTCGGCGACCGTCATGTCGCCCGGCAGGTGAAAACCCATGCCGCGCAGCGCGAGCATGAAGCGCGCGGCCTTGATGCGCTCTGCCCAAGTTAGACCCTGAGCCGCGAGCAAGGCCGCGAGCAGATGGAGCGGTGCAGGCAGGCGCGGCGCCTTGAGCGAGAACTCGCCGTGCAGATCAAGTTGCAGCGGCAGGCGCAGGAAATCCTGTTCGATATTGCCGCCGACCCGTTCGATCAGGCGCAAGGTCTGGCGGTAGCAGCCGAGCAACAGATGCTGGCCGTTGTCGAGCTGGGTGCCGTTATGCAACACGCCGCGCGCCCGCCCGCCGAGTTGTTTGGCGCTTTCAAAGACGGTGACCGGGATGTCGCGCGACGCGAGAAACACTGCGGCTGCCATGCCCGCATAGCCGCCGCCGATCACTGCAATGTTTGGATTTTTGCTAAAACTCATGGCATATCAAATTCCGTTCGTGGTGAGCTTGTCGAACCATGAACGGAAGGTGGCAAGCATCAGCCGTACTCAATACGCCCTTCGATAGGCTCAGGACGAACGGTTTCTTGGTTAGTTCTTCAGCCACGCCTTGATTGCCAGCCAGATTTTGTAACTCGGCGTCAGCGAGACGCGTTCTTTCAGCACGTGGCATCCGCTGCTTTCGACTTCGTTCAGCACCGCCTGGTAGATCTCGGCCATGATGAGTCCGGCACGCTGTGCCTTGCGGTCTGCGGCGGGCAGATGACCGAAGGCCTGTTGGTAATAGCGGCGGGCACGCTCGATCTGGAACGCCATCAGATTCTGGAAGTTCTCGGTCTCGCGCGAGTTGAATATGTCCGCAGCGGTCACGCCGAACTGCTGCATCTCGTCCATGGGCAGATAGATGCGGTTGCGCCGCGCATCCTCGCCCACGTCGCGGATAATATTGGTGAGCTGGAAGGCGATACCGAGGTCGTGCGCGTATTTCAGCGTCTGGCGGTCGCTGTAGCCGAAGATCTCCGCCGACAGCAGGCCGACCACCGATGCGACGCGGTAGCAATACAGTTGCAGCAACTTGAAATCGGCATAGCGCGGCTGGTCGAGGTCCATCTCCATGCCGTCGATGATCTCAAGCAGGTGTTCCTGCGACAGATTGAATTGCTTCACTATCGGAACCAGCGCCTGAGCGACCGGATGTTGCGGTTTGCCGCCGTAGATTTCCGCAACTTGCCCGCGCCACCAGTTGAGCGTGGTGCGCGCCACGCCGGAGTCGGAGCATTCGTCCACCACGTCGTCCACCTCGCGGCAAAAGGCATACAGCGCAATCATGGCGCGGCGCTTGTCCTGCGGCAGAAAACGGAAGCTGCTGGTGAAGCTGGAGCCGCTGGCGGCGGCCTTGTCCTGGCAATATTGGTTCGGATCCATCGATAGAGGGTTCTTCAGAATGAGTAGGGTGCGCTTTTGGCGAGCATGATAACCCAGTCGAACGGGCGTAATACCGGGCGGTGGTGGAACATGTCATACTGCGCGTTCGCCAGCTTGTCGAGGATGCGCAATCCGCCCGCGATGATCATGCGCATCTCCAACCCGATGCGTCCGGTGAGGATGCTGCCGAGCGGTGCGCCTTGCAGCATCAGGGCGCGTGCGCGATCCGCCTGAAATTGCATCAGCTCGCGCCACGCGTCATTGCTGATACCTTGCGCAATCTGGCCTTCGCTCACGCCGTATTGCGCCATGTCATCCAGCGGCAGATAGATGCGCCCGATGGCATAGTCCTTGGCGACATCCTGCCAGAAGTTGATCAGCTGCAAGCTGGTGCAGATGGCATCCGAGCAGGCGATGTTGACCGGCGTGGCCTCGCCGTACAGATGCAGCAACAACGTGCCGACCGGATTGGCGGAGCGGCGGCAATAGTCCAGCAGTTCGTCGTAATTCGCGTAGCGTTTCTTTACCACATCCTGCGAGAAGGCATCGAGCAGGTTGTGGAACGGCTGCATCGGAAGCGCGTGCTGTTTGATCTCTGCGGCGAGGTTTTGGAACAACGGCATCAACGGTGTTTCATCGCACGCGATGCGTGCCAACTCGTCGCGGAAGTCATCGAGCTGGCGCAGACGTTCGTCATTGGGCAGATCGCCTTCGTCGGCGATGTCGTCCGCCGCGCGGGCGAAGTGGTAGATCGCCGCGACCGGTTTGCGCAGCCGCTTGGGCATTAAGACAGATGCGACGGGAAAATTTTCGTAATGGTCGACGGACATGCGGGTTACAGCAGGTCGTTGCGGTGCAGCATGAACACGAACTGGTCGCCCGCGCTGACGTCCAGCCAGGTGAACGGCAGGTCGGGGTAGGCGGCTTCGAGCGCATCGCGGTTATGGCCGATCTCGACGACCAATAGGCCGTTCTCGGTGAGATGGTCGGCGGCGTGTTCGAGGATGGCGCGCGTGGCATCCAACCCGTCATTGCCGCTGCCCAGCGCCAGCTTCGGTTCGTGCAGATATTCCTGCGGCAGCGCGGCGACCGATTCGGCATCAACATAGGGCGGGTTGCTGATGATGAGGTCGTATTTCTTTTTGCCGAGCTTGGCGAACAGATCGGATTCGATCAGGTCGAAGCGTTCCTGCAAGCCGTAGTCGGAGACATTGCGTGCCGCGACGGCCAGTGCTGCGGGCGACAGGTCTACCGCATCCACGTTGGCATTCGGGAAGGCGTAGGCGGCGAGGATGGCGAGGCAGCCGCTGCCGGTACACAGATCCAGCACGCTGGCGATCTCTTCCGGTTCGGCGATCCACGGACTGAGTTGTTCGCGCAACAGTTCGGCGATGAACGAGCGTGGCACGATGACCCGCTCGTCCACATAGAAACTGAACTCACCCAGGAATGCCTCATGCGTAAGATAGGCGGCGGGGATGCGTTGCTCCACGCGTTTCTCGATGATGTTCAACACTTCATACAACTCGGTCTGGGTGAGCATGGCATCCAGAAACGGCTCCAGGCGATCCGGCGGCAAGTGCAGCGTGTGTAAAACAAGATAGGCGGCTTCGTCGAAGGCGTCGTTGCTGCCGTGTCCGAAAAACAGTTCGGCCTGGTTGAAGCGGCTCACCGCAAAGCGCAGACAGTCGCGCACGGAGTGAAGATGTTTTACTGCTTCAGAAAAATAATTGCTCATTTGGCACTCCTTAGTCTCCGCCGCCATCACTACCGCCATCGTAACTGCCATCGTGCTCATAACAGTGTGTGGCAGAACTGCCGACAGAAAAATCTCCGCCCGAACCACCTGAAGCATGACTGCGTTCGGTGCGGCTGATCAGCAATACGATAGCGACAATAACAGTAATAACCAGTGCGGTGCTCAAGATTTAGCCAGCAGGTTTTCCAGCGTGCGCTGATACGTGAGCTTGAGCGGTTCGATGTCGGCGACGCCGACGCACTCGTTGAGTTTGTGGATGGTGGCATTCAACGGACCAAATTCGATGACTTGCGGGCAGATGTCGGCGATGAAGCGTCCGTCCGATGTGCCGCCGGAGGTGGAGAGTTCCGGGGTGATGCCGTAACTCTGTTCGATCGCCTGGCTGATGGCCGCCACCAGACTGCCTTTGGGCGTGATGTACGGTTTGCCGGAAAGCTCCCATTGCAAATCGTATTCCACGCCGTGCTTGTCCAGGATCGCGTGCACTTTATCCTTCAGGCCTTGCTCGGTGCTGGCGGTGGAGAAGCGGAAATTGAACCATATCTCCACCGTGCCCGGCACGACGTTGGTCGCACCCGTGCCGCCCTTGATGTTGGAGATCTGCCAGGAGGTCGGCGGAAAATATTCGTTGCCGTTATCCCAGGTGGTCGCGGCGAGTTCGGCGATCGCCGGTGCCGCCAGATGGATAGGATTCTTGACCAGATGCGGATAGGCGATGTGGCCCTGGATACCTTTGACGATCAGCGTGCCGGACAGCGAACCGCGCCGTCCGTTCTTGATCATATCGCCGACCAACTGGTTCGAGGTGGGTTCACCGACGATGCAGTAATCAATGCTTTCGCCGCGCGCTTGCAGGGCTTCCACCACGCGCACCGTGCCGTCCACCGCCACACCTTCTTCGTCGGAGGTGATCAGCAGGGCGATCGAACCGGTATGTTCGGGATGCTGTTCGACAAACGCTTCGATGGCGGTGATGAAGGCGGCGATCGAGGTTTTCATGTCGGCCGCGCCGCGCCCGTACAACCTGCCATCTCGGATGGTCGGCTCGAACGGCGGGCTGAACCAGCTCTCCACCGGACCGGTCGGTACCACATCGGTATGTCCGGCAAATACCACGACCGGACTGGTCGTGCCACGCCGTGCCCAGAAGTTGTCCACGTTGCCGAAGCGCATGCGCTCGATATGGAAGCCGAGCTTTTCCAGACGTTCGACGAGGATATCCTGGCAGCCCGCATCATCGGGAGTCAGCGAACGACGGGCGATTAAAGCTTTGGCAAGTTGCAGTGTTTCAGACATGACATTGATCAGGATTTCGGATTAAAGATGTTTGCATAGGACGCTTCGTCAAAACCGACCTGTAACAGCCTCCCGTTTTGTTCCAGCACGGGACGTTTGATCACGCCGGGTTTTTCCAGCATCAGTGCGATGGCCGTGGTGTTGTCCATGATTTGTTGCTTGCGTTCATCCGCCAGGGCGCGCCATGTCAAACCGCCACGGTTGACCAGCTTGCTCCACTCTGTTTGTTTCAGCCAGTTTTGTACGGTTGCGGCATCCAGGCCGTGTTTCCTGAAATCGTGGAACTCGACGGCGATGCCGCGTTGCGTCAACCAGTCGCGCGTCTTCCTGACAGTGTTGCAGTTGGGGATGCCGTACAGTTTCATTTGGGTTCATCCAGGTTGAGCTTGATGTCGCTGAAATCGGATTGCAGCGATGAACTTTTCGATGCGGCAGCCTGGTTGGGATCGAACACCGGCACTTTCATGGTGCTGGTGCGTTCCGAGAAATCGATCAGGGTGGACAGGTTGCTTGCCGAATCGGCGTTGCGCATCGCTTCTTCCTTGGTGATCTGCCCGCTCTTGAACAGCTTGTAAAGGGCCTGTTCGAAGGTTTGCGAGCCGGCGGAAACGCTCTTCTCGATGGCATCGCGGATCTTGTCGATCTCGTCGTTCTTGATCAGGTCGGAGATCAGCGAGGTGTTCAGCAGTATCTCCACGGCGGGTACTTGCTTGCCTTGCGTGTTGCGCACCAGACGCTGCGAGATCACCGCGCGCAAGCACATCGAAAGATCGGACAGCACGCTTTGGCGCGAGTCGTAGGGGAAGAAGTTCACGATGCGGTTCAGCGCGTGATAGCTGTTATTGGCGTGCAGGGTGGTCAGGCACAGGTGGCCGGTCTGCGCGAAGATCAGCGCGTGCTTGAGGGTGTCGCGATCCCGTACTTCGCCGATCATCAGCACGTTCGGCGCTTCGCGCATCCCGCTGGACAGCGCATTCTCATAGTTGAGGGTGTCGGTGCCGATCTCGCGCTGGTTCACGATGGATTTGCCGTGCCCGAAGATGTATTCGATCGGATCCTCGATGGTCAGAATATGACCGCTCTTGGTCGCGTTGCGATGTTCGATCATCGACGCGAGCGTGGTGGACTTGCCCGAGCCGGTCGCGCCGACCACCAGCACCAGACCGCGTTTCTCCATGATCAGCTCTTTCAGCACGCTGGGCAGACGCAGGTCTTCCACGTTGTCGATCTTGCCTTTGACATGGCGGATCACGATGGCGATGTCGCCGCGCTGGCGGAAGATGTTGACACGGAAGTTGCCGGTGCCGTCGGCGCGGAACGAGAAATTCATCTCCATTTCGGATTCAAACGTAGCGATCTGTTTCGGGCTCATCAACTCGTAGGCGATCCGCTTGATGATTTCGGCATCCAGAACCTGTGCGTTGACCGGCATGGCGATGCCGTCGATCTTGATGTTGACCGGCGCGCCGACCGAGAAGAACAGGTCGGAAGCATGCTTGTCGGCGGCTAGTTGGAGTAACGGTGTAACGATCATGGTGTTCTCCTAAAGGCAGGATTAAGGATTCGGGATTCGGAAACCCGGTGTACCGTTTTTAACCTGATTCCGAATCCTTGATCCCGAATCCTGAATTAGATTCCGCGCAGCAATTCATTGATGCCGACCTTGGACAGTGTTTTGGCATCCACTTTCTTTACGATCACGGCGCAGTACAGGCTGTACTTGCCGTCCTTGGAAGGCAGGCTGCCGCTGACCACCACCGATCCGGCGGGTACCCGGCCATAGGTGACCTCGCCGGTCTCGCGGTCGTAGATCTTGGTGCTTTGGCCGATGAATACGCCCATCGAGATCACCACGTTGTCTTCGAGGATCACGCCCTCGACGATCTCCGAACGCGCGCCGATGAAACAGTTGTCGCCGATGATGGTCGGATTGGCTTGTACCGGTTCCAGCACGCCGCCGATGCCGACGCCGCCGGAGAGGTGCACGTTCTTGCCGATCTGCGCGCAGGAGCCGACCGTCGCCCAGGTGTCCACCATGGCGCCTTCATCGACATACGCGCCGATGTTCACATAGGAAGGCATCAGCACCACGTTCCTGGCGATGAACGCGCCTTTGCGCGCTGCTGCCGGAGGCACCACGCGGAAACCGCCTTCACGGAAATCGCGGCTGTTGTAGTCTGCGAACTTGGACGGCACTTTGTCGTAGTAGTTGGTGAAGCCGCCCTTGATGAAAGCGTTGTCTTCCAAACGGAACGACAGCAGTACGGCTTTTTTCAACCATTGATGCGTGACCCAGTCGCCATTGATCTTTTCGGCGACGCGCAGCTTGCCCTGGTCGAGTTGGGTGATGACGTTATCGACCGCTTCCTTGAGTTGCGCATCGGCATTGCGCGGGGTGATCTCGGCGCGACGTTCAAAGGCCAGGTCGATGATTTGCTGCAATTGATCCATGATGATTTCCAGTTCAGTTTGGGTTAATTGTTGAGACGAATTTTGCGATGCGTTGCGCGGCTTCCACGGTTTCTGCGACATTCGCGACCAGAGCCAGCCGCACAAAATTTTCGCCGGGGTTCACTTGTTGCGCGGTACGCGCCAGATAGCTGCCCGGCAATACGGTCACATTATAGTCGCGATACAGGGCTTGCGCGAAGGCGGTGTCGGCGATCGGCGTGCGTATCCACAAATAGAAGCTGGCGTCGGGCAGGACGACCGGCAACACCGGTTCGAGTATCTCCACTACCTTGGCGAATTTTCCGGCGTACAGGCGGCGGTTCTCCGCGACATGCGTTTCGTCTTTCCATGCGGCGATGCTGGCGGCCTGTATCGCCGGATTCATCGCCGAGCCGTGATAGGTGCGATACAGGGTGAATTTTTCGATTACCTTGGCATCGCCCGCGACGAAGCCGGAGCGCATCCCCGGCACGTTGGAGCGTTTCGACAGACTGGAGAACACCACCAGGTTGCGATAGTCGCTGCGGCCGAGTTGCTGTGCGGCTTGCAGCGCGCCGAGCGGCGGGGTGTCGAAGTAGATCTCCGAATAGCACTCGTCCGACGCGATCACGAAACCGTGGCGGTCGGACATTTCGAACAGGGTCTGCCATTCGTCCAGCGGCATCACGCGCCCGGTCGGGTTACCCGGCGAGCAGACGTAGATCAGTTGCGTGCGCTGCCAGACTGGTTCCGGCAGTTGCGCAAAGTTCAACGCGTAGCCGTCTTCCGGCAAGGTGTTGAGGAACCAGGGCGCGGCTCCCGCGAGGAACGCCGCGCCTTCGTAGATCTGGTAGAACGGATTGGGACAGACTACGGTCGGATCGTTCCTGCTGCGATCGATCACTGTCTGGGCAAATGCGAACAGTGCTTCACGGCTGCCATTGACTGGCAATACCTGGGTCTTGCTATCCGGTGCGGGAATGCCATAGCGTTTCCCCAACCAATCGGCTATCGTGCCGCGCAGCGCGTCGCTGCCTGCTGTTGTGGGATAATTCGCCAGCCCGTCGAGGTTGGCGGTCAGCGCATCCTTGATGAACTGCGGCGTGGCGTGTTTCGGTTCGCCGATGGACAGACTGATCGCGCGATAATCCCGGTTGGGAGTGACCTCGCGGAACAACGCGGCGAGCTTCTGGAACGGATAGGGCTGCAGGCGGTTCAGGTCTGGATTCATTGCGATCAAATCTATGGCGACTGGCGAGACGCGATTATAAAGGTGTAGCGAGTGCCATCAAAACAAAATCTGATGCCGATTGCCGGAGTGTTGAGCGGCGCGCTGGTGTGGGGGCTGATCTGGTACCCCTACCGCGTGTTGCAGGATGCCGGCGTATCCGGCGCGCTGGCGACACTGATCACCTATCTGCTGGCGATGTCGTACGGCGCGTTCATGCTGCCGCGCGTGTGGCGCGAACTGCTCGCGCACGATCAAGACGGGGCAGGCTGGTGGGCGGTGCTGCTGGTGTTGAGCGCGGGCTGGACGAATTTCGGCTATGTGCTGGCGGTATTGCACGGCGAGGTAATGCGCGTGCTGTTGCTGTTCTACCTTGCGCCGCTGTGGACGATCTTGTTTTCCTATTGGCTGCTCGGCGAACAGCTCAACCGTTACGGTTACGCGATCATCCTGCTGTCCTTCTCGGGCGCGCTTTTCATGCTGTGGGAGCCGCAGCTCGGCTTGCCGTTACCCGACAGTCTTGCCGAATGGATCGGCCTGTCGGCGGGCATGGGTTTCGCGCTGTCCAATGTGGTATCGAGGCGTGCCGCGCATCTGAGCGTGGAGGCGAAGTCCTACAGTGTGTGGCTGGGCACGGCTTTGCTGACCATGCCGCTGTTGCTATGGCAAGGCGGCTCGCAGAATCAGTTGCTGGCGGTCGATGCGCAATCCTGGCTGATACTCGCGTTGCTCGGCATCGTGCTGTGCGCCACCAGCTTCGCCGTGCAGTACGCCATCGCGCATCTGCCAGCCAACCGTACCATCATCCTGTTCCTGTTCGAACTGGTGGTCGCCGCCGTCTCATCGTACTTCTTTGCGGGCGAGGCAATGGGATTGCGCGACTGGATCGGTGCGGCGCTCATCGTTTCTGCCAGCCTGCTTTCAGGGAGGTTGTGTTCGGGCAAGAACGAGTAGTAGACTGCCCTACTATAAATGCAGCGGCCTTTAAAAGGTTGCGCGATGCGAGGATGCACCGGATATGAAAACCAGCCCGACGCCTGCTGAGATCGGCGATCTGTTCGACAACCAAGTGCCGGAGGTCGTGTGGGGCAAGGTGAGCGATATCGTTCGTCGCATCAACCCTGCCTACGATTTCACGCTTGTGCAAAGCGTATATGAGGATGTCTTGTTGCGGATGTTCCGTGGCGACTATCCGGGATACTGCGCCATCAAAACGCCGTATCACGATCTGCCGCACACGCTGGGGGCGCTGCTGTGCGGGGCAAGGCTGATGCATGGCGCGCATATCTCGGACGATCGCCTGAAAGATGAAGAGATCACGATGATCATGTTGTCCATCATCTTGCACGATATCGGCTACGCCCAGCGCAAAGGCGAAGCAATCGGTACCGGTGCGCAGTACACGCAGACGCATGTCCAGCGCGGCATCGAATTTATGCGGCGCTATTTCTCGGAGCGCAAGCTGCCCCTGGACATAGCCGCCATAAGCGACATGATTCTGGGGACCGAGCACCCGCGCCCGTTTGCGCAGATCGAATTCGGCAGTGATCGGACGCTTTTACTGGCCCGCATCGTCGCGACCGCCGATATCGTCGGGCAGATGGCGGACCGGCTCTATCTGGAGAAACTGTTATTCCTGTATCTGGAGTTCAGGGAGGCGCAGTTCGGCAACTACCGGAGCATGTATGACCTGCTATGCCAGACCGGGCCGTTCTACGGGACGGTGCACAAAAAACTCGACGGCGCGCTCGGCGGGGTCTACAAGAAACTGGAGTTCCATTTCAGGGACACGATGGGCGTCGGCAACAATTACTATCTGCAATCGATCGAGAAGAACATGGAACACCTGTCTAAGGTTGTCGCCTACGACCCGGCGGAATTCTTCGCCGCGCTCAGACGCAAGGGTATCGCCGATAGCGCGCGTGTGCTCGCCTAGCTGCCCACGCTCATCCCGTTTTCCGGGTGTCAGCGATCCGCTGAACGCTGAAGTTGGCATGGCCCGGCTTCGGGAGCCAGGCGTCCATCACGCCACCGTCACCGCCTGGTCCAGATATACGTCCTGAACCGCGTTCAGCAACGCAATGCCGTCCGGCATCGGCTTCTGGAACGCCTTGCGCCCGAGGATCAGGCCCATGCCGCCGGCGCGCTTGTTGATCACTGCGGTGCGCACCGCCTGATGCAGGTCGTCCTTGCCGGACGCGCCGCCGGAATTGATCATGCCGACACGCCCCATGTAGCAGTTCGCCACCTGGTAGCGCACCAGGTCGATCGGGTGGTCGGTCGTGAGTTCGCTATACACCCTGGGGCTGGTCTTGCCGAACTTGATCGCGTTGTAGCCGCCGTTGTTCTCGGCCATCTTCTGCTTCACGATGTCGGCGTTGATGGTGACGGCGAGGTGATTGGCCTGTCCGGTGAGGTCGGCGGCGACGTGATAATCCTTGTCGGTCTTGAATGCCGGGTTGCGCAGATAGGCCCACAGCACGGTCGCCATGCCGAGGCTGTGCGCGTGTTCGAACGCTTCGGAGACCTCCAGTATCTGGCGGCGCGACTGTTCTGAGCCGTAGAACACCGTGGCGCCGACGGCCACCGCGCCCATGTCGAAGGCCTGGTCCACGCTGGCGAACAGCGTCTGGTCGAATTCGTTGGGGTAGGTCAGCAGTTCGTTGTGGTTGATCTTCACGATGAACGGGATCTTGTGCGCGTAGCGGCGCGCGACCGAACCCAGCACGCCGAGGGTGGAGGCCACGCCGTTGCAGCCGCCTTCGATGGCCAGCCTGACGATGTTCTCCGGGTCGAAATACATCGGGTTGGGCGCGAACGATGCGCCGCCGGAATGTTCCACCCCCTGATCCACCGGCAGCAGCGACAGGTAGCCGGTGTTCGCCAGCCGCCCATGTCCGTACAGCGTTTGCAGGCTGCGCAACACGCCGGTCGGCCGATCCTTGATCGCCACCACGCGATCCACATAATCCGGCCCCGGTACATGCAGCGATTCTTTCGGGATTCCGGTGCAACGGTGATTCAACAGATGATCCGCTTCATCTCCCAGGCACTGCACGATGTTCGTCATGATCTTCTCCTCAAAAGAAAATTTGGAATGGCCGGGCTATCTTACTCCGCTGTGTATAATTTTGCGCATCCGGAACTCTCATATCAATC
>JAVHQS010000037.1:0-4188 GCA_036171255.1 Gallionella sp. | reverse complement strand
AGGCTTTCGGTGGCGATCGCGACATCGGCCTCGCCGTGCAGCACCTGCTCGGCGATTTGCGTCGGGTTGCCCTGATGCAGCCCCAGCGTCACCTTCGGATAACGCCTGATGAACTGCTTGACCACCGGCGGCAGCGCGTAGCGGGCTTGCGTGTGGGTGGTGGCGAGGATCAGGCGGCCGCTGTCCCGCGAGTGAAATTCCTGACCGACCTGTTTGAGGTTTTCCGCATCGTGCAGCATGCGCTGGGCGATGGACAGAACGGCTTTACCCGGCTCGGTGACGGCGACGATGCGCTTGCCGTTGCGCACGAAAATCTCGATGCCCAGTTCTTCTTCCAGTTGCTTGATCTGTTTGCTGATGCCGGGTTGCGAGGTAAACAGGGTGTCCGCCGCACCGGAAATCTTCAGCCCCTGGCGCACGATCTCGTTCAGGTAACGCAGTTGTTGCAGATTCATGCCACCCCCATAATCGCTGTAAGTTATAAGATATTAACATAAAAGTATTTGGGAATATAAAGCGCCGGAACTAGAATGCGCTCCATGGATTTTATCGGGCGGGCCGCATGGACTGGAAGTACACATTATCCGGCTTTCTGGTCGGGCTGATCGTCGGGGTGACGGGTGTTGGCGGCGGGTCGTTGATGACCCCGTTGCTGGTGCTGCTCTTCGGCGTCTCTCCGGCGACTGCGGTCGGTACCGATCTGCTGTATGCCTCGCTGACCAAATCGCTGGGCGGTTGGGTGCACGGCAAGCGCGGCACGGTGGACTGGAAGGTGGTCGGCTTGCTTGCTCTGGGTAGTTTGCCGGCAGCGGTGATCACCATCGTGCTGCTGAAATATCTGGCGCCGGATGAAAAGACGCTGCGCGGCCTGGTGACCGGTGTGTTGAGCGTGGCTCTGTTGGCCACCGCCACGGCATTGTTGCTGAAGGATCGTATCAAGCAGCTTGCGCGGCGCAAGGATGGCACGGTGTACGAGTTGCACCATCGCCACCTGCCTGCCGCGACCATAGTCACCGGCATCGTCGTCGGCACGCTGGTGACGATCTCTTCCGTCGGTGCGGGCGTGCTGGGTACGGTCGCGTTGCTGTTCCTGTATCCGCGCATGGCCACGGCCAAGGTCGTGGGCACCGACATCGTCCATGCCGTGCCGCTGACCGCGATCGCCGGGATGGGGCACCTGGCGATGGGAACGGTGGATCTGGTGTTGCTGGGCAGCCTGCTGCTGGGTTCGTTGCCCGGAATCTATCTGGGCAGCCACCTCTCCGCCAAGATGCCGGAGAAGGTGTTGCGCCCGATTCTCGCGACGATGCTGCTGATCATCGGGACGCGGCTGGTCCTGAATTGAGTTTGATTTGTTTAATGAGGAGTGAGTGAGATGGATTTGAATACGCGCAACCTGTCCGACCTGGAAGAGATTGCCCGCTTCGAGCAGGCGATCGGGTCCTTCAATGCCGGCGGCATCGACCCCGACCGCTTCACCGCGATACGCCTGCAACAGGGCGTGTACGGCCAGCGCCAGGAAGGCGTGAACATGCTGCGCATCAAGGTGCCCGGCGGTCGTCTGACAGCCAAACAACTGGACGCGGTCGGCGAGGTCGCCGAAACGTTTTCGCAACACCAGGTCGCGCACCTGACCACGCGCCAGAGCATCCAGATCCATTACATTCCGCTGGCGAAGACCCCCGAGGCGATGCGCATTCTGGCCGAGGCCGGCATGACCACGCGCGAGGCGTGCGGCAACACCATCCGCAACATGACCGCCTGCCCGCTGGCGGGCGTGTGCCCGAAAGAGCATGTGGACGTGGCGGCGCATGTGCATGGCGCGACCGTGCATTTCCTGCGCAACCCGCTCAACCAGCAGTTGCCGCGCAAGTTCAAGTTTGCGTTCTCCGGCTGCGAGGCGGATTGCGCCCAGTCCCTGTTCCACGATTGCGGCGTGATCGCGGTGAACCGGGACGGGCAGCACGGCTTCCGGATCAGGGCGGGCGGCGGGCTGGGCCACAAGCCGCGCGAGTCCATCGTGATCGAGGAGTTCATTGCGGAAAACGAGCTGCTGTTCGCGATGGAAGCGCTGGTAACGCTGCACAACAAATATTCCGACCGCACCAAGCGCGCGAAGTCGCGCATCAAGTTTCTGGTCGAGCGCTTCGGCGTGGAGGGCTTCATCGAGAAATATCGCGAGGAGTTCGGGCGCACCCGGCAGGCTTTGGCCGGCCAGCCCTATCCGCAAGGCGAATGGCGCACGCCGAACGGCGTCGAGGCGCCGGGTCAGGGCGCGCCGCGCAAGGTGTTCGCACAGAAACAGGCGGGGTTGTTCGTGTTCCCGATCGCAGTGCCCATCGGCGACGTCAAGGCGGAGAAACTGCGCGGGCTGTCCGTGTTGCTGTCCGAACTCGGGCTGGACGAGATACGCAGCACGCAGGACCAGAACCTTACGGTACTCAACGTGCCGGAGGGAAAAATCGCGGCGTTGCGCGGCGGCCTCGCCCTGCTGGGATTGGGCGAACCCGTGACCGGAGACAACGTGGTGGCCTGCCCCGGCACCTCGACCTGCCGCCTGGGCATCACCTCCAGCACGGTGGTCGGACCGCTGTTGTCGGGCGGCCGCGCCGATCTGCACATCCGCGTGTCCGGTTGCCACAACGGTTGCGCGCAACCGGAGACCGGCGACATCGGCATCTACGGCGAGGGCAGACGCCTGCACGGCAAACTGGTGCCGCATTACCAGATGTATTTCGCCGGCAGCGGCTTGGGCGGCGGCGCGCTGGCGTTCAAAGGCCCGGCCTTGCCTGCGGCGCGCATCAGGACGGCGATCGAGCGCGTGCAGCAGGCGCATCTGGCAAGCGGAGAAAACAGTTTCTTCGTGTGGGCGCGCGCGCAACAGCCGGAGTATTTCAAGGAGCTGCTGGCCGATCTGGCGGAAGTGACGCCCGCGCAGTTGCAGAGCGTGATGCATGACTTCGGCGACAAGGCCGACTTCCGCGTGCTGAACCTGGGGGGCGGCGAGTGCGCGGGCGCATCGCAGGTGTTGATCGGCGCCAACTTCTTCGAGGCTGCGCACGAGCGCGAATACCGCAACGCGCTGGTGTTCCAGCGCAAGTACAACGAAGCCGCGCAGTGCAACGAGTCCATCCTGCGGCTGCTCGGTTCCGGCGTAGCCCAGTTGCTGGGCGGCGCGCGTCAGGACGATCTGGCGAAGCTGGCCGAGCAGCTCAATCTGCTGGCGCCTGAAGAGATCGCCGCCGAGTTCGCGCACGTGGCGGAGGAAGCGGTAGCGGATGAGGAAGTGGATGTGGAAGCCGTGGCGGCGACCAGCGCCAAAGTGGATGCCTGGACGGTCAAGGTGGCGGAATTCGCCACGGCCAAGGACGGACAACTGGATCTGAAGGAGGCATTGCCGAAATGAGCGACGACCTGAACGGGAAGATAGCCGCGACCATCGCGGTGTTGCAGCAGGCGGCGCGCGAATTTGCGCCGGTGACGTTCGCCAACAGCCTGGGCGCCGAGGACATGGTGTTGACCGATCTCATCGCCAGGCATCAGCCCGACATCGCCATGTTCAGCCTGGATACCGGCCGCCTGCCGAAAGAGACCTACGACCTGATCCAGGCCGTGGAGCAGCGATACGCGATCCCGTTGCAGGTCTATTTCCCGGACAGCAGGCTGGTCGAGGAATACGTCGCGCAGCACGGCATCAACGGTTTCTACGACAGCGTTGAGAACCGCAAGAGCTGCTGCTACGTGCGCAAGGTGGAACCGCTGCGCCGCGCATTGAAGGGCAAGAAAGCCTGGATCACCGGTATGCGCCGCGACCAGGCAGTCACGCGCGGCACGCTGGAAGTGTCCGCCTTCGATGCGGACAACGGACTGCAGAAATTCAACCCGCTGCTGGAGTGGACGAACAAGGACGTGTGGGCGTACATCAGACAGCACGATGTGCCTTACAACAAGCTGCACGACGAGTTCTACCCCAGCCTCGGCTGCGCGCCCTGCACGCGTTCCATCACGCCGGGCGAGGACATCCGTGCCGGACGCTGGTGGTGGGAAGACCCGAAGAACAAGGAATGCGGTTTGCATGTCAGCCAGGGTGCAAAAGTGGCGCATGGTTCGGGAGTGCAAACGGTGAGCAGCACTTCGCTGCAGGAGAGCCGCGAGCGCATCGTCGGGATCGCGTCGCAAGCCGATGTG
>JAVHQS010000036.1:0-4227 GCA_036171255.1 Gallionella sp. | reverse complement strand
TCGGCATGGTGATGCGCGCCACCGCGATGGTGCGCACGAAATCCAGCGGATCGAGCTCTGCGGTTTGCGCCAGCGGTGTGCCTTCGATCCTGACCAGATTGTTGATCGGCACGCTTTCCGGATACGGCTCCAGATTAGCCAGCTGTGCGACCAAACCGGCACGCTGCGCGAGGCTCTCGCCCATGCCGACGATGCCGCCGCTGCACACATGCAAGCCCGCCTTGCGCACGCGCTCCAGCGTATCCAGCCGGTCCTGGTAATCGCGGGTGCTGATGATGTCGCCGTAGAACTCCGGCGCGGTATCCAGATTATGGTTGTAGTAGTCCAGCCCGGCGGCGCGCAATTGTTCGGTCTGTTCGTCATTCAACATGCCCAGCGTGGCGCAGGTCTCCATGCCCAGCCCGCGCACCGCCTTGACCATCTCGACCACGCTGGCCATATCTTCTGCGGAGGGCTCGCGCCATGCCGCGCCCATGCAGAAACGGTCCGCACCCGCCTGTTGCGCGGCTTGCGCGGCTTTCACCACCGCATCCACATCCAGCATCTTCCTGTTTTCCACGCCTGCCGAATGGAACGCCGATTGCGGGCAATAGCCGCAATCTTCCGAGCAGCCACCGGTCTTGATCGACAGCAACGTGGAAAGCTGCACCTCGTTCGGATCGAAATGTTCGCGATGCACCTGTTGTGCGCGATACAGCAGATCGGCGAACGGCAGTTTGAACAAGGCTTCCACCTCGTCCACACTCCAGCGTTGCGGAGTGTCATTTGATTTTGCGGGGCGGATGATTTCGATCGTCTGGGGGCTCATAGTTGGCTTGGGCGGTTTTATTGAAAGGCGCGCGTATCGCGTATGATTAACGGCAACGCGGCATCATCCTTGAAAGGGCGACAGCTTGTCAATTTTACGCAACGCCAGCCTGAACATTCGCACGATAATCAAGCGGGCCTTGCCCGCGCAACCCTGCGTGCTGTGCGGCAGCATGAGCCATGACGGACTGTGGTGCGATGCCTGCGACGCGGCACTCCCCTACCTCGAAGCACCACACTGCCCGCGTTGCGCGTTGCCCACATTTCAAGGCGAACTGTGCGGACGCTGCCTGAGCCATCCACCACTGTTCATCCGCACCAGCGCCGTGTTCGGCTACAGCTTCCCGCTCGACAAGCTGATACAGGCGATGAAGTACGGCGAGCAACTCGCCCTGGCGCATGCCTTCGCGGAAAAATTGGCGCTTCAAATCGACAAGGGCGACTTGCCGGAGTATGTCATCCCGATGCCGCTGCATCCCGCCAAATTGCGTGTGCGCGGTTTCAACCAATCCTTGCTGGTGGCAAGCCAGGTAGCGCGCCGGCTCGACCTCAAGCTGCTGGTCAATGGCTGCCAGCGCGTGCGCGACACCCCGCCGCAATCCGGCTTGCCGTGGAAGGAACGCAACAAGAATATGCGCGATGCATTCCGTTGCGACATGGATTTGACCGGCAAACGCGTGGCCCTGGTGGACGATGTGCTGACCACCGGCGCCAGCCTGAACGCGCTCGCCGGGGCGATACAGAAACGCGGCGCGAGTGAGATCAGTGCGTGGGTCGTCGCGCGGACCTTGCCGCACAAGCGTTAAAGCGCCTTGAGTTTTTGCTGCACGAATGCCTGCAGATCGGGGCTGAGCGTTTGAGTATCGAGCGCGCGCTTGTACGCCTCTTTAGCCTCGGCATTGCGCTGCAGCGCCTGCAAGGAAATACCGTAGCCCATCTGCCAGATGCCATTGTTCGGGGCGAGTTGCAGCACAATCTGATAATGCGTGATCGCCTCCTTATGGCGATTCTGGCGTTGCAGCAATGCGGCAAGGAAAGCATGGTAATCGGCTTGCGCATCGGCATAAGGCAATGATTTTTCCAATGTTGCCATCGCCTGTTCCATCGCGCCGCGCTCCACTTGCAAACGCGCCAGCAGCATGGCAAATCCGGTCTGTGCCGGCTTGTTCTTCAGCCCCTCTTGCAACACGCGCTCGGCATCTGCGCCGCGCTTGCCTTCCAGCAGCAATGCCACCAATGCCTGGCGCGCTTGATCATGCCCCGCATCCAAACGCAACGCGGCTTCATAACCCGTCAATGCTTCGGTAATGCGCCCCTGCTGCATCAACGCTGCCGCCTTGCGATATTCAGCATCGGCTTGTTGCGCATTGCTGACCTGTTTCATCGGTAATGCGCCGCTGGCTGCAGGGGTATTAACCGCTGCCTTACTGCCCCCCGCGACAACCGGCGACTTGGCGGCGGCTGTTTGCAGCCTGGTCGAATGGCTGTTTGTTTCATCCAGAGGGTTACTGCGCAGCCCTGTCAAGGGAGCGCCGCCAGACGCTTGCCCTTTGGACGGTCTTGACGCAGGCAACGAGACGCCCACCGGTGGTGTTGATTCTGCACCCGCTTTAGCCGAAAGCAGATTACCTAGCTTCGGTGTGCCACTTGCGGGGGGCACGCGGGAAAGCGCTTGGCCGGCACGCTGTTCCGCTGCAACAAGCGGAGCCTGTACCGTGAATGCGAACAGACCCGACGAAGCGCCACTCGAACCGGTCACTTCTACCGTCCACGTATCTGGCGACCTCCCCAGATTCGGGTTGATGACAATCTGCGTGGCATTCTGCGAACTGACCGGTCGCTTCGCGTAAACCTGCCCGCGTGACGTGCGCAAGGTTACCGTCGAGTTTTTCGCAAAATTGCTGCCATTGATCACCAACGGCTGCGACACTCCGGTTACAACCACCGGATTGGGGCTCACACTGTTTATCACCGGCTGCATTGGCTTGGCCCGCAAACTCGAAGGCAGCGGTACCGAGCTTAATTCAAAGCTCAGACGCGAGGCTGGCGGCGTCAATTCCGTCCAGCCCCCGGCTGGTGACGGATTGCCTGACTTTGGCGCAGACATTTCTGCCGGATGCCCTTCGTCCAACACGCCGGGCGTCGGCGCGATTGCCACAACATCAGGCTGATACTGCGGTGTCAATTTCTCAAGCTCGTTAGAGTCTGGAGAATTGCCTGCACCCTCCGTGTGCGATAACCAGCGACTTTCCGCTTGCGGATCAGTCGATTGTCCATGCAAAGCCAACCCCTGCGCGGCCTTTGGTACAACCTGGACATTCGGCCCTTCGGCTGAGCTCAGGACAGGCTTGCGTGTCTGCATCCATTGCCATGCGGCAAACCCGGCTATCAATGCCAGTCCCAATGCCAGCAAAGGCATGGCGAATTTGCGTTTGCCATGCGGCACCGCGCGCACCGCGCCCTGTTCCGATGAGGTGTGCACACCACGCTGTTCGAGCTGATTCAGTACCTGATTGATGACGCTCATCGCAGCGCCATCCATGCGACACTCAACGAAGCCAGCACCACCGTGACCAGCAAGGCAATCGCCCAAGGCAGCCAATCGCGGCGCACTTCCGGCGTATCCGTTGCAGCATCGCGGATGTGTTTGGCCAACACCTGCTGCCTGCCCTCGCTGAACGCCAGCATCAATGCCTTGTGCGCAACGATATTGATCAACCTTGGCGTGCCGCCGGTAATGCGATGCAGCTTGGCCACCGCAGCTTTGCTGAGCAGCGTTTCACCGGCATAGCCTGCCACCGCCAAACGATGGCGCAGATAGCGTTCCAACTCGTCCTTGCGCAAACCTTGCAGTTCATATTGAAAGCTGATGCGCTGGCGCAGTTGGCGTATCGAATGATGCCGCAGATGCTCGTTCAATTCCGGCTGCCCGAACAACACCACTTGCAACAACTTGCGCTTCTCGGTTTCCAGATTGGTCAGCAGGCGCAACACTTCCAGGCTCTCCAGCGGCATCGCCTGCGCCTCATCCAGGCACACCAACGCACGCTGACCGTTGCGCGCACATTCCAGCAACGCACGCGTCAGCCCTTTCAGCAACTGGTGTTGATCGGTATCTTTATCCAACGGCACACGGAACTCTTCCGCCAGCGCCAGCAACAGGCTGTGCGGTTCGAGATAGGGGTTGGGAATATAGGCGGTGATGAAACGCGGTGCGAGCGGCGCATCGACCGCCTGATCCTGCGTGCCAATCAGCGTGGTGGACTGCCGGCCCTGATTCAGCGTGGCGAGAAATTTGCGGCACAGCAAAGTCTTGCCGTTGCCCACCTCGCCGGTGATCTTGATGAAGCCCTCGCCGTTGCGCGCCGCCACCAGCAAGGTGTTGAGCGCCTCCTGATAACTGGAACAGGCAAAGAAAAA
>JAVHQS010000035.1:0-18581 GCA_036171255.1 Gallionella sp. | reverse complement strand
ATCGAGCTGAAGCGCGGCGAGAACGGCGACGTGATCCTGAACAAGCTGTACAAAGAGACCCAGATGCAGGACAGCTTCGGCATCAACATGGTCGCTATCGTGGACGGGCAGCCCAAGCTGCTCAACCTCAAGCAGGTGATCGATGCGTTCCTGCGCCATCGCCGCGAAGTCGTCACGCGCCGCACCATCTTCGAATTGCGCAAGGCGCGCGAGCGAGGCCATATCCTGGAGGGCCTGGCGGTCGCGCTGTCCAATGTGGACGAGATCATCGCGCTGATCAAGGCGGCACCGACTCCGGCCGATGCCAAGCGCGAACTGATGGCGCGCAGCTGGCGTTCGTCGCTGGTCGAGGACATGCTCAGCCGCGTCAGCGATGCATCCCGTCCGGAAGGACTGTTGCCCGAATTCGGGCTGGTGGGCAAGGGTAACGCGCGCGGCTACCACCTGTCCGATGCGCAGACCCAGGCGATCCTGGAGTTGCGCCTGCAACGCCTGACCGGGCTGGAGCAGGACAAGATCGTCGGCGAATACCGCGAGGTGATGGACAAGATCGCCGACTTGCTCGACATCCTCGCCAAGCCGGAACGCGTGACCCAGATCATCGGCGACGAGTTGGCCGCAGTGAAGGCGCAGTTCGGCGACAAACGCCGCAGCGAGATCATCACGCATACCCAGGAAATGAGCATGGAAGACCTGATCGCGCCGGAAGACGTGGTGGTCACGCTGTCGCACGGCGGCTACATGAAGGCGCAGCGTCTCGACGAATACCGTGCGCAGAAGCGCGGCGGTCGCGGCAAACAGGCGACGGCGACCAAGGAAGACGATTTCATCGACAACCTGTTCATCGCCAACACCCACAATTACATCCTGTGCTTCTCCAATCGCGGCCGGGTGTACTGGCTGAAGGTGTATGAAGTGCCGCAAGGCAGCCGCATCTCGCGCGGCAAGCCGATCGTGAATCTGCTGCCGCTGGAAGACGGCGAGAAGATCAACGCGGTGTTGCCGGTGAGCGAGTTCGTCGAGGATAAATATGTGTTCTTCGCCACCGCGAACGGTACGGTGAAGAAGACCACGTTGAACGATTTCTCGCGTCCGATGAAGCGCGGCATCATCGCCATCAATCTGGACGAGGGCGATCACCTGATCGGTGTGGCCGTTACCGACGGCCAGCATGACGTGATGTTGTTCTCGAACGGCGGCAAGGCGGTGCGCTTCGACGAGAATGATGTACGTCCGACCGGACGCGCGTCGCGCGGCGTGCGCGGCATGAAACTGGCCGCCAAGCAGCAGGTGATCTCGCTGCTGGTCGCTGAGAATGAGGAGCAAAGCGTGCTGACCGCCACCGAGAACGGCTATGGCAAGCGCAGCCCGATCGCCGAATACACCCGCCACGGGCGCGGCACGCAGGGCATGATCGCGATCCAGACCTCGGCGCGCAACGGCAAGGTGGTCGCCGCGACGCTGGTGAGCGTCGAGGACGAGATCATGCTGATCGGTACCAGCGGTGTGTTGATCCGCACCCGTGTCAAGGAGATCCGCGAGATGGGGCGCACCACGCAGGGCGTCACGCTGATGAACGTGGAGAAGGGCGAGAAGCTCGCAGGCTTGAGCCGCATCGCCGATCCGGAAGAAGAGGAAAGTTAGGGTCGGGGATTCGGGATTCAGGATATGGGATTCAGGAAAACCTTGGTTCCGCTTTTGACTGAATCCTGCATCCCGTATCCTGAATCCTTGATCCTTGATCCTGATTAAAGATTTATAAATACTTGGAGTAATACAACATGACGATCTACAACTTCAGCGCGGGTCCGGCAGTGTTGCCGAAAGAGGTGTTGCTACAGGCGCAGGCCGAGTTGCTCGACTGGCACGGCAGCGGCATGTCGGTGATGGAGATGTCGCATCGCGGCAAGGAGTACATGGGCATCCACGCCCAGGCCGAGGCCGATCTGCGCGAGTTGCTGGCGATCCCGGCCAACTACAAGGTGCTGTTCCTGCAGGGCGGCGCGCATCTGCAATTCTCGATGATCCCGTTCAATCTGTTGCGCGGCAAGCTGTCCGCCGACTATGTGAATACCGGCGAATGGTCGAAGAAGGCCATCGGCGAGGCGAAGAAGTTCTGCAACGTGAACGTGGTGGCCGACAACAAGGACAAGAATTGCACTTACGTTCCCGCCTTCGATACCTGGAAACTGGACAAGGATGCGGCCTACGTTCACTACACGCCGAACGAGACCATCGGCGGCGTGGAATTCAACTGGATGCCGAATACCGGCAAGGTACCGCTGGTGGCGGACATGTCTTCCAATATCCTGTCGCGTCCGATCGACGTGTGGAAATACGGCCTGATCTACGCCGGTGCGCAGAAGAACATCGGCCCGGCAGGGCTGACGCTGGTGATCGTGCGCGACGACCTGATCGGTCATGCCGATCCGCGCCTGCCGACCATGCTGGACTACAAGACGCATGCCGACAACGACTCCATGTACAACACGCCGCCCACCTTCGCCATCTACATGGCGGGGCTGGTGTTCCAGTGGCTGAAGAAGAGCGGCGGCATCGGTGCGATGGAGCAGAACAACATCGCCAAGGCGAACCTGCTGTATGCGGCGATCGACAGCAGCAACGGCTTCTACCATTGCCCGGTGAACCAGGCCGACCGTTCGCGCATGAACGTGCCCTTTACTTTGCAAAATACAGGCACGCTGAAGGACGCCCCTTCGACAGGCTCAGGACTGGATGGCGACTTCCTGAAACAGGCGGATGCACGCGGCCTGCTGCAACTGAAGGGGCACCGTTCGGTGGGCGGCATGCGCGCCTCGATCTACAACGCGATGCCTATCGAGGGTGTGCAGGCACTGGTCGATTTCATGAACGAATTCGCCAAAAAGAACGGCTAAACAACATGGCAAACTCATACCGCATCCTCACGCTGAACAAGATATCCACCCAGGGGTTGAAACGCTTTCCGGCGGACGCTTATCAGGTCGGCACCGATATCGCCGAACCGGATGCGATCCTGGTGCGCTCGCAAGGCATGCACGACATGGAGATTCCGGCCAGCGTGAAAGCGATCGCGCGCGCCGGTGCCGGAACCAACAACGTGCCGGTCAAGAAGATGAGCGCGCGCGGCGTGCCGGTGTTCAATGCGGCGGGTGCGAATGCCAATGCGGTGAAGGAGCTGGTGGTCGCCGGGATGCTGCTGGCGGCGCGCAATATCGTGCCCGCGTTGCAGTTCACGGCGGGCTTGCAGGGCGACGATGCGGCCATGCACAAACTGGTCGAGGACGGCAAGAAACACTATGCGGGTATCGAGTTGCGCGGGCGCACGCTGGGCATCATCGGGCTGGGTGCGATCGGACGGCTGGTCGCCGATACCACGCTGGGCCTGGGCATGCGCGTGTATGGCTACGATCCCGAGATCACCGTGGAAGCGGCCTGGAGCCTGTCTTCGCAGGTGAAGAAAGCGCACAGCGTCGAAGAACTGCTCAAGCACAGCGACTTTGTCACGCTGCATGTGCCATTGCTGGACGCGACACGCGGGCTGATCAACGCGCAGCGGGTGCAGGCGATGAAGGCCGGCAGCGTGCTGCTGAACTTCTCGCGCGATGCGATCGTGGAGAACGATGCGGTGCTGGCAGGCCTGGCAAGCAAACACCTGCGCTATTACGTGTGCGATTTCCCGGCGCAAAAATTGCAGGGGCAGGCGAACGTGTTGACGCTGCCGCACCTCGGTGCGTCCACCGAAGAGGCGGAAGAGAACTGCGCGGTGATGGTGGTGGATCAGGTGCGCGACTATCTGGAGCACGGCAACATCACCAACACGGTGAATTTCCCGACACTGGTGATGCCGCGCGAATCCGCGTTCCGTCTGGCGGTCGCCAACGCCAACGTGCCGAACATGCTGGGGCAGATCTCCACCACGCTGGCGCAGGCGGGCATCAACATCCGCACCATGATGAACAAATCGCGCGGCGAGATGGCCTACACGCTGGTGGATACCGACTCCGCGCTGCCTGCCGCATTGATCGCGCAGATCTCCGCCATTCCCGGCGTACTGATGGTGCGCGATCTGCCTTTGCCGGAAACAGCATGAGCGAAAAACTGAAACACTGTCGCGAGCAGATCGATCATCTGGATGACGAGTTGCTGAAGCTCGTCAATCAACGCGCCGCACTGGCGCAGCAGATCGGCCATCTGAAGGAAGACGGTGTGGTGCTGCGCCCGGAGCGCGAGGCGCAGGTGCTGCAACGTTTGCAAAGTGGCAACCGCGGGCCGTTGAGCAACGCTGCGATCGCCGCCCTGTTCACCGAGGTGATGTCGCAATGCCGCGCGCTGGAAGCCCCGTTGCCGGTCGCCTATCTCGGGCCGGAAGGCACGTTCAGCGAGCTGGCCACGCTCAAACGGTTCGGCAGTGCGGTGCAAGGCCAGCCGTGCGCGACCATCGACGACGTGTTCCGCGCGGTGGAAAGCGGTGCGGTCCATTACGGCATGGTTCCGGTGGAGAATTCCACCGAAGGCGCGATCGGCCGCACGCTGGATCTGTTGATGCAAAGCACGTTGCAGGTATGCGGCGAGATGATGCTGGCGATCCATCAATGCCTGCTGGCACGGCATTGCGAACCGAGCGCGATCAAGGCCGTCTATTCGCATCCGCAATCGCTGGGCCAATGCCAGGGCTGGTTGAATGTCCACCTGCCGCACGCGGCGCTCATCCCCGTTGCCAGCAACGCCGAGGCGGCGCGACTGGCCGCAGAGAATCCGCACAGTGCGGCGATCGCCGGAAAACAGGCGGCGGCAAATTTCGGCTTGAGCGTGTGTGTCGAGAACATCGAGGACGATGCCAGGAACACCACGCGCTTTTTGGTGCTGGGCAACCAGCAGGTCGCGCCTTCCGGCAACGACAAGACCTCGCTGGTGCTGTCTGCGGCGAACCGCCCCGGTGCGGTGCATGATCTGCTGGTGCCGCTGGCCAAATACGGCGTGAGCATGACCAAACTGGAGTCGCGTCCGTCCCGTTCCGGCTTGTGGGAATACGTGTTCTATATGGACATCGAAGGCCATCAGGCCGATGTCAAAGTGGCTGCTGCACTGGCTGAACTCAAGCAGGTCGCAGCCTTCGTGAAGATTTTAGGTTCATATCCGGTCGCGGTTTAAGCGGCTTTCAGAGGATTTTAAGCATGGCAATAAAGCAGTTAGGTTGGGACGTCGAGTTCCTGAAAAACAATCCGGCTTTCCAGAACGACAATTACGGCATTCCGGTCGATGCGCGGCACATTTATTATCCGATCCGCATGGTGCGTTACTGGTTCATGTATCATTTCCTGCGCGAAGAAGCGGCACGCAAAGGCGCGCTGGACGTGTGCGAGATCGGCGTGGATGTCGGGCAGATGCTCGGCTTTCTGAAAGCCGCTGTAGAGCTGGGCGGCGACAAGGTGCCGCTGGCGAGCTGGGATGCGGTGGACGCGATCATTCGTAAAGAGACGCTGGAGCGCGTCGGCTACAACAATTTCTATCAGGTCGATCTGGAAAGCCCGGAGTTCGCGCTAGGCGACAAGCAATACGATGCGATGATCCTGCTGCATGTGCTGGAGCATCTGTTCAAGCCGGAAGAATTGGTTGCGAAGATCGTTCCGCATCTCAAACCGGGCGGCATGTTGATCGGCGGTTTCCCGTCGACCCCCGAATGCATGGCGCAGTCGCGTGAGGGCAAGATTCGTCCCGGAGCCAGAAAGTACGGGCATGTCAGCGTGTTCTCACCCAGGCGCGTGCGCGACATGGCGGCAGCCAGCGGATTGGAAGTGGAGTTTCTGAGTGGCGCGTTCTTCATGCGCAAGAAAGGCTTCTTCCTGGAAAACTGCAAGTGGTGGTTGCGCTTTAACCTGTGGTTCGGCGCAAAGTTCCCAGGCTGGCCCGGCGAGACCTACTGGATACTGCGCAAACCGTAAACATTGCCAATCGTAGGTTGGGTTACGCGGCAAGCCGCTCTTGTCCCCGGAGGGGGAACCCAACCTGCAAATAATTTCCGATGCCGGAATTGGTTCACCGTTAAGTGAAATTTTTATTTAAGTATGAATTATTCAGAACTGGCTCCGGCCTACATCCGCGCGATTGCGCCATACCAGCCGGGCAAGCCGATCTCCGAGCTGGAGCGCGAGCTGGGCATCACCGGTATCGTGAAGCTGGCCTCGAACGAGAACCCGTTGGGCGCGAGTGCCGGGGCGATCACCGCAGCACGCGCGGCGCTGGACGAGATCGGCTTGTACCCGGACGGCAACGGCTTTGCGCTGAAAGACGCGCTGGTGCGGCGCTACGGCGTGGCGCACGATCAGGTCGTGCTGGGCAACGGCTCCAACGACCTGCTGGAACTGGCGGCGCGGGCTTTCCTGAGCGTTGGCGACAAGGCGGTTTATTCGGATCACTCGTTCGCGGTGTACGCGCTGGCGACGCAAGCGGTCGGTGCGAACGGCATCAGCGTCGCGGCCAAAGATTTCGGCCATGACCTGGACGCGATGCGCAAAGCGGCGGTAGAGCAGGGCGCGAAGATGGTGTTCATCGCCAACCCGAACAATCCGACCGGCACGTTCTTGCCGGGAGCTGCGCTGCATACGTTCCTGCGCGAGTTGCCGGCGAACATCCTGGTGGTGCTGGACGAGGCGTATAACGAATATCTGCCGGAAGATAAACGCTACGATTCTGTTGCATGGCTGCGCGAGTTCCCCAACCTGATCGTGTCGCGTACTTTTTCCAAAGCTTACGGCCTGGCGTCGCTGCGGGTCGGTTATGCGTTGGGCGATGCGCAAGTGATCGACATGCTGAACCGCGTGCGCCAGCCGTTCAACGTCAACAGCATGGCGCAAGCCGCTGCGGTGGCGGCGTTGCAGGATGCGGATTTTGTACGGCGCACTTTTGAATTGAACCGGCGCGGCATGCAACAGATCGCGGATGGGCTGGACAAGCTCGGGTTGGCATACATCCCGTCGTGCGGCAACTTCGTCGCGTTCCGCATCGGCAACGCTGCGGCGGTCTATCGTCGCCTGCTGGAGCTGGGCGTGATCGTGCGGCCCATCGCCAATTACGCGATGCCGGATTACTTGCGCGTGAGCATCGGGCTGGAAACAGAGAATGAAAAATTTTTGTCTGCGCTGAAGCAGATACTTGGAGAAACACAATGATTATCGTGATGGGAAGAGATGTCACTGATGCGCAGATCGGCACAGTGGTGAAGAAGCTGGAAGCGGCGGGTCTGAAGGCCAACATTTCGCGCGGCATCGAGCGCACCGTGATCGGCGCGATCGGCGACGAACGCCGGTTGAGCGAGGAGATGTTCACGCCGCTGCCGGGCGTGGAGTCGGCGATGCACATCGCCAAGCAATACAAGATCGTGTCGCGCGAATCGCATCGCGACAACACCGTCATCGACATCGCCGGCGTTCCGCTCGGCGGCAACCAGATCCAGGTGATCGCCGGACCCTGTTCGGTGGAGACGCAAGAGCAGATGGACCTGTCGGCCAAGTTCGTGCATGAGGCGGGTTGCCGGCTGATGCGCGGCGGCGCGTTCAAGCCGCGCACCAGCCCATATGCCTTCCAGGGGCACGGCGTGGAAGGGCTGGACATGTTCCGCAAGGCGGCTGGCAAATTCAAGCTGCCCATCGTCACCGAACTGATGGATGCGCGCCAGCTGGATGCCTTCCTCGAATACGATGTGGACGTGATCCAGATCGGCACGCGCAACATGCAGAACTTCGACCTGCTCAAGGAAGTCGGGCGCATCAACAAGCCGGTGATCCTCAAGCGCGGCATGTCGGCGACCATCAGCGAATGGCTGATGGCGGCGGAATACATCGCGGCGGGCGGCAACCACAACATCATCTTCTGCGAGCGCGGCATCCGCACCTTCGAGACCTATTACCGCAACGTGCTGGACGTGACCGCGATTCCGGTGCTAAAGAAAGAGACCCACTTGCCGGTGATCGTCGATCCGTCCCACGCCGGCGGCAAGGCGTGGATGGTGCCGGCGTTGTCGCAGGCGGCCATCGCCGCCGGCGCGGACGGTCTGCTGGTCGAGATGCACCCCAGCCCGTGCGATGCGTGGTGCGATGCCGATCAGGCGTTGACGCCGGAAGAGTTGAAGAAGCTGATGGGCACGCTGGGCGCGATCGCCGGAGCGATCGGGCGCACGCTGTAAGGTCATCGTGACACAGCCGCTGTTCCGCAAAGTCGTCATCTTCGGCGCCGGGCTGATCGGCGGATCGTTCGCGCTGGCGTTGCGCAAGGCCAACGCGGTGGGCGAGGTGGTCGGCTTCGGACGTAGCATGGCCAATCTGCAACAGGCGCAGCAACTCGGCATCATTGATCGCATCGGTCAGGATGTGGCTGCCGAAGCCGGCGATGCCGATCTGGTGTTGCTGGCGACACCGGTCGGACAGATGGCCGAATTGATGGCGCGCATCGCGCCGCATCTCGGCTCGCACACTCTGGTCACCGATGGCGGCAGCACCAAGGGCGACGTGGTGCGCGACGCTTACGCGCAACTGGGCGGCAGGGCGGCGCAGTTCGTACCCGCACATCCCATTGCCGGAGCCGAACAGAGCGGCGCGGCAGCTGCGGGTGCCGGGCTGTATCAGGGCAAGAAAGTGGTGCTGACCCCGCTGCCGGAAAACTCATCCAGGTCTGTGGCGCGCGTGCGCAAGGCGTGGGAGCTATGTGGCGCGGTGGTGAGCGAACTGACACCGCAACAGCACGACGAAGTGTTCGCCGCCGTCAGCCACCTGCCGCATCTGCTGTCGTTCGCATTGGTGCACGATCTTGCCCAGCGCGACAACCGCGACCAGTTGCTTTCCTTTGCCGCCAGCGGCTTCCGCGATTTCACCCGCATCGCCGCCAGCTCGCCGGAGATGTGGCGCGACATCTGCATGGCGAACCGCGAGGCGCTGCTTGATGAATTGCAAACCTACATCGCCGAGTTGAATCGAATGAGCGCAGCACTTGCCGCGGGCGACGCAGAAAAGCTCGAACAGACCTTCCGCACCGCACGCGAGCTGCGCGTGAGCTGGAAAGAACAATGACGCGCAGCCTGCGCACTAGGATCACAATCCGATTTCAGCATGACCACCCAACACTTTCTTGATCTCCCTCCATTGTCGAGCGCGCGCGGCACGATCACGCTGCCCGGCTCGAAGAGCATCTCCAATCGCATCCTGTTGCTGGCGGCGCTCGCGCAGGGTACGACCGAGATACGCGACGTGCTGTTATCCGACGACACCGAACGCATGCTGGACGGTTTGCGCACGCTCGGTGTGGAAGTGGAACAAGTCGGCTCGCATGTGTTCCGCGTGCAGGGTTGCGGCGGGAATTTTCCGAACAAGGAAGCCGAACTGTTCCTCGGCAATGCGGGTACCGCGTTCCGGCCGCTGACTGCCGCACTGGCATTGTCCGGCGGGCATTACCAGTTGTCCGGCGTGGCGCGGATGCACGAGCGGCCGATCGGCGATCTGGTGGAGGCGCTGCGCGCACTCGGCGCGAACATCGATTACCTGGGCAACGACGGTTTTCCGCCGCTGGAGATTCATCCCGCGATATTGAGCGGCGTGGATCGCGTCAGCGTGCGCGGCGATGTGTCCAGCCAATTCCTGACCGCGTTGCTGATGGCGTTGCCGCTGCTGGACACGCGGGTGACCGTCGAGGTGGTCGGCGAGTTGATCTCCAAACCGTATATCGAGATCACGCTGGCGATGATGGCGCGCTTCGGTGTCGCCGTGCAACGTGACGGTTGGCGCAGCTTCACCGTGGCAGCGGATAGTCGCTATATGTCGCCCGGCGTGATCTATGTGGAAGGCGATGCGTCATCGGCGTCTTATTTTCTCGCGGCGGGTGCCATCGGCGGCGGGCCGGTGCGCATCGAAGGCGTCGGCAGCGGCAGCATCCAGGGCGATGTGCGCTTCGCCGATGCGCTGGCATTGATGGGCGCACGGATCGAACAGGGCGTGAACTGGATGGAAGCGCGCGCGCCGCTAAGCGGCAAACTGCAAGCCATCGACCTCGACTGCAACCACATTCCCGATGCGGCGATGACGCTGGCGGTGGCCGCGTTGTTTGCCGAGGGCACGACCACGCTGCGCAACATCGCCAGCTGGCGCGTCAAGGAAACCGACCGCATCGCGGCGATGGCGACCGAATTGCGCAAGGTCGGTGCGACGGTGGAAGAAGGTGCGGATTACCTGCGCATCACGCCGCCCGTTTCTCGATCCTCAATCCTCAATCCCCAATCCGGCATAGACACTTACGACGATCACCGCATGGCGATGTGCTTCTCGCTCGCCGCGTTCGGTGCGGCGGGGATGCGCATCAATGATTTTCACTGCGTCGCCAAGACCTTCCCGGATTATTTCGCGCGGCTCGCCGAGGTGGTGCGGAAGGTGCCGGTGATCGCGATCGACGGCCCGTCGGCATCGGGCAAGGGTACGGTGGCGCAACGCATCGCCGCCCGGCTCGGTTATCACTATCTCGACAGCGGCGCGCTGTATCGCCTGCTGGCGGTGGCGGCGCAGCGCGACGGCGTGTCGCTTACCGATGAAGCGGGCCTGGCCGCGTTGGCCGAGCGCATCGAGATCCGCTTCGAGGGCGAGCAGATCTGGCTGGATGGCGCGCTGGTCGGCGACGAGATGCGCGGCGAACAATGCGCGTCGGCGGCTTCCAGGGTGGCGGCCTTGCCCAGGGTGCGCGCCGCGCTGCTGAACAAGCAGCATGCCTTCCGCCGGGCGCCGGGGCTGGTCGCCGATGGCCGCGATATGGCGTCGGTGGTGTTCCCGGACGCGGCGTTGAAGATCTTTCTGACCGCCAGCGCCGAGGCGCGCGCCGAGCGCCGATATAAGCAGTTGAAAGAAAAAGGGATGGATGCTAATATCGCCGCCCTTTTGCGGGATATACGGGCGCGCGACGAGCGGGATACCCAGCGTAGCGTGGCTCCGCTGCAACAGGCACCGGGTGCAAGTCTGCTGGATACCACGGCTCTGAACATCGAGCAGGCGGTACAGGAAGTGCTGACACGCTACCAGGCGAAAAGCTAGGCCCCATCAGACTCTCCGTCGGTTGGGAATTTTAACTAACCCCTGCACTGAGCTTTGGTTTTGGAGTTCCATGCAGAATTTTTCTTAGGTGTATTCGATGAACGCAACTGCAGCCGCTGTACTTAACCCCGATAGTTTTGCCGCGATGTTTGAAGAAAGTTTGACCCGCAAGGAAATGCGCGCGGGCGAGCTGATTACCGCACAAGTCGTGCGTGTCGACCACAACATGGTGGTGGTGAATGCCGGACTGAAGTCCGAAAGTTTGATTGCGATCGAGGAATTCCTCGACGCCAAAGGCGAATTGGAAGTCAAGGCGGGCGATTTCGTCACCGTCGCGATCGAATCGCTGGAAAACGGCTATGGCGAGACCAAGCTGTCCCGCGAAAAGGCCAAGCGTCTGGCCGCATGGCACGACCTGGAACTGGCCATGGAAGAAGGCACGATCGTCGAAGGCTTCGTCAGCGGCAAGGTCAAGGGCGGCCTGACCGCGATGGTCAACGGCATCCGCGCGTTCCTGCCGGGTTCGCTGGTGGACATCCGTCCGGTCAAGGACACCACGCCGTACGAAAACAAGACCATGGAACTGAAGGTCATCAAGCTGGATCGCAAGCGCAACAACGTGGTGGTTTCCCGCCGCGCAGTGCTGGAAGCGACCATGGGCGCGGACCGTGAAGCGATCATGGAAAACCTCAAGGAAGGCGCGATCGTCAAGGGCGTGGTCAAGAACATCACCGACTACGGCGCATTCGTTGACCTGGGCGGCATCGACGGCCTGTTGCACATCACCGACCTGGCATGGCGTCGCGTGAAGCACCCATCCGAAGTATTGACGGTAGGCGACGAAGTCGAAGCCAAGATCCTGAAATTCGACCAGGAAAAGAACCGCGTTTCGCTGGGCATCAAGCAGATGGGCGACGATCCGTGGAACGGCCTGGCACGCCGCTACCCGCAAGGCACCCGCATGTTCGGCAAGGTGACCAACCTGACCGACTACGGCGCATTCGTCGAGATCGAACAGGGTATCGAAGGTCTGGTACACGTTTCCGAAATGGATTGGACCAACAAGAACGTTCATCCTTCCAAGGTCGTGAGCCTGGGCGATGAGGTCGAAGTGATGATCCTGGAGATCGACGAAGCGCGCCGCCGTATCTCGCTGGGCATGAAACAATGCCAATCCAACCCCTGGGACGATTTCGAGATCAACCACAAGAAAGGCGACAAGGTGAAGGGCCAGATCAAGTCCATCACCGACTTCGGCGTGTTCATCGGTCTGGATGGCGGCATCGACGGTCTGGTGCATCTGTCCGACCTGTCCTGGAGCCAGCCTGGCGAAGAAGTGGTGCGCAACTTCAAGAAGGGCGACGAAGTCGAGGCCGTGGTATTGGCGATCGACGTGGAACGCGAGCGTATTTCGCTGGGCATCAAGCAACTGGAAGGCGATCCTTTCGGCGGCTTCGTGTCCGGCCATGAAAAAGGCGCAGTCGTCACCGGTACCGTGAAGTCGCTGGATGCCAAGGGTGCCGTGATTGCGCTGGAAGGCGATGTCGAAGCGTACCTGAAGGCTTCCGAGGTGTCGGTCGACCGTGTTGAAGACATCCGCACCCACCTGAAGGAAGGCGACAGTGTGACAGCCGTGATCATCAATGTGGATCGCAAAAATCGCGGTATCAACCTGTCGATCAAGGCGCTCAACAAGGCAGAAGAATCCGCTGCGATGCAGAAGTTCTCCGCCGAAAGCAGCGCGAACGCAGGCACCACCAATCTGGGCGCGTTGCTGAAGGCCAAGATGAGCGGCAGCAAGACCGAAGCCTGAGTTTGAGGGAATCGCATGACTCGTTCTGATTTGATCGCCAGACTCGCCGAGTTGCATCCGCAACTGTTGGCGAAGGATGCCGAGCTTGCCGTAAAAGTGATTCTGGATACCTTGTCCGCCACGCTGTCGCGTGGTGGGCGGGTCGAGATTCGCGGCTTCGGCAGCTTCGGCCTGAATTACCGGCCGCCGCGTCAGGGGCGCAATCCCAAGACCGGCGACAAGGTGAAAGTACCGGCCAAATATGTGCCGCACTTCAAGGCGGGCAAGGAGCTCAGGGAACGGGTCAGCAACCCCTGATCTCATGGGTGCAACAAGTAAAGTGGCGGCATATCGAGAGGTATAGCCGCCATTTTTTATGCTATCGTTGCTACGTTTTTTTCGGGGTGTGCCATGCGTTATCTCAATTGGATTTTACGAGCCATGTTATTCATCGTGCTGCTCGGCTTCGCGGTCAAGAACGATCAGCAAGTGACAGTGCGCTACTTTTTCGGCTATGAATGGCAGTCCTCGCTGGTGATCGTGCTGCTGATATTCTTTGCCGCCGGCGCGACGGTCGGCGTGCTCGCGATGTTCGCCAATGTGCTGCAACAACGTCGCGAGATCGCTCGTTTGAAACGCGACATCCGCGTCAAGAACAAACTCGCCGGTATCGGCGAAACACAACAAACACCTATTCAACCTTCCTGAAAATTTTTAAGTCATGGAATTTGAACCCTGGATGCTGCTGATCTTCCCGCTGTTCTTTGGCATGGGATGGTTGGCCGCTCGTCTCGACATCAAGGAATTGCTCTCCGAATCGGGCGCGTTGCCGCAATCGTATTTTCAGGGGCTGAACTTCCTGCTCAACGAGCAGCAGGACAAGGCGATCGAAGCCTTCATCGAGGTGGTCAAGGTCGATCCGCAAACGGTTGAGCTGCACTTCGCGCTGGGCAGCCTGTTCCGCAGGCGCGGAGAGGTGGATCGCGCGTTGCGTATGCACCACAACCTGGTGGACAGGGCCGATCTGGACGACGATAAACGCCAGCAGGCGATCTTCGAGCTGGCACAGGATTATCTGAAGGCCGGGATACTGGATCGTGCCGAGAGCCTGTTCCGCGAACTGGAAAGCACTCCATATGCCAAACCCGCACTGGAATTCCTGCTGGAGTTGTTCCAGAAGGAGCGCGACTGGCTGAAAGCGATCGCGGTCGCACAACGGCTGACGGAAGTATCCGGCCAGTCCTACAGCAACCAGGCCGCTTTTTTCTATTGCGAACTGGCCAGCGAGGAGATCGCGCAAGGCGATCCGGTGGCCGCGCGCGGCCATTTGCAGCAGGCGTTGCAAGGCTTTCCGAACGCGGTGCGCGTCACCATGATGCTGGGCGATATGGCGGCCGACGAAGGCAAGCACGAAGAGGCCATCGCCATCTGGGAGAACATCGAGACGCAGGACGCGCAGTATCTGCCGCTGGTCGCGGAGCGCTTGCTGATCGCTTATCGCAACCTCGACCGGGAAATCGACGGGATCAAGTTGTTGCGCGGCTACCTGGACAAATACCACTCGGTCGATCTGATGAACGTGCTGTTCGACGGCGTGCTGAAGAACGAAGGCCCGGCTGCCGCCTATCAGCTGGTGCGTGACGAGTTGCAGCGCAGTCCGTCCCTGCTCGGCCTGGATAAGCTGCTCGAGGCGCGGCTGCTGGAAGTGCCGATGGACAGGCGTGCCGATGTCGAGCTGGTGAAAGACCTGGTGCACAAACGCACGCGCAATCTGGCGACCTACCACTGCGCTCATTGCGGTTTCAAGGCACGCCAGTTCTACTGGCATTGCCCGGCCTGCCAGGCCTGGGACAGTTATGCGCCGCGCCGCAACGAAGAAACCGGAACGCCCGTATGAACGACACACTGAACGACCCGAAGGTCATCGTCGCGCTGGATTACCCCGCCGCCGCACCGGCACTGGCATTGGCCGAACGGCTCGAGCCGTCGCAATGCCGCCTGAAAGTCGGCAAGGAGCTGTTCACCGCCACCGGCCCGGCATTGCTGGAACAACTGTTGCAGCGCGGCTTCGAGATCTTTCTCGACCTGAAGTTTCACGACATCCCCAACACCACCGCGCAAGCCTGCAAGGCCGCCGCCAGCCTGGGCGTGTGGATGGTCAACGTGCATGCGCTGGGCGGACGCAAGATGCTGGAAGCGGCCCGCGAGGCGATCGCCAACAGCGTGCAGCAACCCAAACTGATCGCCGTGACCATGCTCACCAGCATGGCGCAGGAGGACCTTGCCGACTTGGGCATCAACGCCACGCCTGCCGAGATGGTGCTGCGTCTGGCGAAGCTGGCGCGCGCCAGCGGGCTGGATGGTGTGGTGTGTTCCGCGCAGGAAGCGGCGTTGCTGCGCAAACATTGCGGCGATGAATTTTGCCTGGTGACGCCGGGCATCCGTCCGGCGCAAGCCAGCCCGGACGACCAGTCGCGGGTGATGACTCCGCAAGCCGCGCTGCTGGCGGGTTCCAGCTATCTGGTGATCGGGCGCCCGATCACCAGGGCGGCAGACCCGCTGCAGGCGTTGCTGGACATCAATAAGGAAATCGGAGGGAAGGTATGAGCGCGTTGCCGGAATTCGCTGCTGCAAGGGTATTGGTGGTCGGCGATGTGATGCTGGACCGCTACTGGTTCGGCGAGGTCAACCGCATCTCGCCGGAAGCGCCGGTGCCGGTGCTCAAGGTCGAGCGCGTCGAGGAGCGTCCCGGCGGGGCCGCCAACGTGGCGCGCAACATCGCGGCGCTGGGGGCGCAAGCGACGCTGCTGTCGGTGGTCGGCGACGACGAGGCGGGCGCGTGTCTGGAGAAACTGCTCAACCAGCATGGCAACATCAACGCGCTGCTGCATCGCGATGACACCATCTCCACCATCATCAAGTTGCGCGCCGTCGCGCGCCATCAGCAGTTGTTGCGCATCGATTTCGAGACCCCGCCCAGCCACGAAGTGCTGCACGCGGCATTGGCGGATTTCCGCGCACAGTTGCCGCTGGCCGACGTGGTGGTCCTGTCCGATTACGGCAAGGGCGGGCTGGCGCATATCGCCGAGATGATCAGCCTGGCACGCGCGGCGGGCAAGCCGGTGCTGGTCGATCCCAAGGGCGACGATTACGCCCGCTATCGCGGCGCGACGCTGCTGACGCCGAATCGCAGCGAGTTCCGCGAAGTGGCGGGCAGTTGGAAAAGCGAAGCCGAACTCAACAGCAAGGCCGAGCAACTGCGTATTGAATTACAACTGGACGCACTGCTGGTCACGCGCAGCGAAGACGGCATGAGCCTGTTCCGTGCCAACGAAGTGCTGCACGAACCAACACATACCCGCGAAGTGTTCGATGTCAGCGGTGCGGGCGATACCGTGATCGCCACGCTGGCAGTGATGCTGGCGTGCGGCGCAGACATGCCCGATGCGACGCGCATCGCCAATCGCGCGGCCGGCATCGTGGTCGGCAAGCTGGGTACGGCGGTGGTATCGCGCGAAGAGATTATTAAAGACATGGGTGAAATGTGAAATGTGAAATGTGAAAAGTAGAACCGTTTCTTCGTTTCACCTTTCACTTGAGCCGCGCAGCGGCGAGTCACTTTTCACGGTTCTTAAGGAGTAAAAGATGTACTACATCGTTACGGGCGCTGCCGGATTTATCGGTTCCAACCTGGTCAAGGCTCTCAACGAGCGCGGCGAGCACAACGTCATCGCGGTCGACAATCTGAAGAACGCCGACAAGTTCAGGAATCTGGTGGATTGCGAGATCGCCGATTATCTGGACAAGGAAGACTTCCTGGAAAAACTGCAGGACGGTTACTTCGACGGGCTGGTCAGCGCGGTGCTGCATCAGGGCGCGTGTTCCGACACCATGGAAACCGACGGCCGCTACATGATGGAGAACAACTACCAGTACACGCTGGAGTTGCTGAACTACTGCCAGAACGAAGAAGTGCCGTTTCTGTACGCCTCATCCGCCTCGGTGTATGGCGGTGGCGGCGTGTTCAGGGAGAGCCGCGAATTCGAGTCGCCGCTCAATGTGTACGCTTATTCAAAATTCCTGTTCGACCAGATCGTGCGCCGCCGCTGGCACAAGCGCAACGCGCAGATCGTCGGCCTGCGCTACTTCAACGTGTACGGCCCGCGCGAGCAGCACAAGGGGCGCATGGCCTCGGTCGCCTACCACTTCTTCAACCAGTATCGCGCCGAAGGCAAGGTGAAACTGTTCGAGGGTTGCGATGGCTACGCCAACGGCGGCCAGTTGCGCGATTTCGTCTCGATCGAGGACGTGGTCAAGGTCAACATGTATTTCCTCGACAACCCGCACAAATCCGGCATCTTCAACCTCGGCACCGGACAGGCGCAGAGCTTCAACGACGTGGCGGTGGCGACCGTCAATACCATGCGCCAGGCCGAAGGCCAGCCCGCATTAAGCCTTGACGAGCTGCAGCAACTGGGGCTGATCGGCTACATCCCGTTCCCCGAGCAACTGCGCGGCAAATACCAGAGCTACACCCAGGCAGACATCGGCGCACTGCGCAATACTGGCTATGCCGAGCCGTTTCTGAACGTGGAGCAAGGTGTGGCAAGGTATGTGGGGCAGATGCTCAAGATGGCCTGAGTGGAAGTTTTGATTCTGGGCTGTCGGTTATCGAGCGAGGGCACCAGAACAATCAACACATCTGCGCAAAGTTGGGAGTTTCCGCATGATCCGCCGGATATTCCGGGGCGAGTCCAGTACGCATGTTGTTGCGCCCTGATCACACCAGCCGGAAATATATAGGGAAGCACTGATTAAGTCCGTTCGTGGTGAGTGTTTTCCGTTCGCACCCTCGATACGCCGCGCAAACGCGGCACTCGGGACGAACGGAAAATGTATCGAACCATAGCGTTCGGACTTAATCAGCGTTTCCATAGGCCTTTTGGCATATTATGAATCCCAACCCATCAGGTGTATGGTGCGCTTCTGTGCATAGCGTTGGATAACATGACCGTGCCCAACAACAACCAGAAGGATGAAGCGAGACTATTGCTTGCATCGGGCAAGTTTCCGCTGCTGCGCCGGCTTTCGATCACCAGCCTGGCGGCGATGCTTATCACTGCCACCCTCCTGATATTTCTGTATCGGCAGGATCAATTTGCCGAGCACGAGGTGATCGCCGTGCAGGATAACGAAGAATCTGCGATCCATCTCCAGCGCTTGCTGGACGAGCAGTTCAATACCCTCGTTACTTCCGGCAATGGGTTAGATGCCCAAGTCTTGAAGGCAAACCCGAATATCGATTTATTCACAGCCGAACTGAAGAAGGTTCGGCCCCCCGGTATTCTAAAAGTGAAGGTGTATAACCTGTCGGGGACGGCTATCTATTCATCTGTCAAAAGCGAGATCGGCGGGATCGGCAAGCACCCGGAGTGGATAGGAAAAGCGCTGCAGGGCAAAGCGACGGGCCGGATGGAATTTCGCGCTTCGTTTAATGAAGCGGCTGGCGAGAAGCATGATGTCTATGTTTCCGAGATATATATGCCGTTGACCCATGCCGGAAACACGATCGGCATATTGGAGATATATTCGGACGCCACCCCGATCTTCAAACGCATCCGGGTCAATACGATCCGGATCGCTCTCATTGCTTTCAGTGTCTTTGCTGCGTTGTATGCCGCGCTGTTCTTTTCCGTACTCAGGGCTGATCGCGCCGTTGCCGA
>JAVHQS010000034.1:1255-4458 GCA_036171255.1 Gallionella sp. | reverse complement strand
TGCACCGAGTGCGGCGGGCAGACGGCGAAGTGGCAGGGGCAGTGTCCGCATTGCCTGGAGTGGAACACGCTGATCGAGTCGGTGGCGGAAGCGCCGGTGAAAGGCGGCAACCGTTTCAGCGCGCTGGCGGCATCGGGCCGTGTGCAGATGCTGTCCGAGGTCGAGGCGGCGGAAGTACCGCGCACGCCGACCGGCATCGAGGAATTCGACCGCGTGCTGGGCGGCGGGCTGGTGTCCGGCGCGGTGGTGCTGATCGGCGGCGATCCGGGCATCGGCAAGTCCACGCTGTTGCTGCAAGTGCTGGCGCATCTGTCCAAACAACAAAACACCCTGTATGTCAGCGGCGAAGAATCGGCGCAGCAGATCGCGCTGCGCGCCAAACGCTTGTCTCTGGACGCGCGCAGCCTGCGCCTGCTGCCGGAGATCCAGCTGGAAAGGATCCAGGCAACGATTGCCGCAGACAAGCCGGACGTGGTGGTGATCGATTCGATCCAGACCGTCTATTCCGAGCAGCTCACGTCCGCGCCCGGTTCGGTGGCGCAGGTGCGCGAGTGCGCCGCGCAGCTGACGCGCATCGCCAAGAGCCAGAACATCACCATGATTTTAGTCGGCCACGTCACCAAGGAAGGCGCGCTGGCCGGGCCGCGCGTGCTGGAACACATCGTGGACACGGTGCTGTATTTCGAGGGCGACACGCATTCCAGCTTCCGCCTGATCCGCGCGTTCAAGAATCGCTTCGGCGCGGTGAACGAGCTCGGCGTGTTCGCGATGACCGAGAAGGGGCTGCGCGAAGTGAGCAATCCGTCCGCGCTGTTCCTGTCGCAACACGGTCAGCAGGTCGCCGGCTCCTGCGTGATGGTCACGCAGGAAGGCACGCGTCCGCTGCTGGTGGAGATCCAGGCGCTGCTCGACGAGGCGCATTCGCCGAACGTGCGGCGTCTGTCGCTGGGGCTGGAACAGAACCGGCTGGCGATGCTGCTCGCGGTGTTGCACCGCCATGCGGGCATCGCCTGCTTCGATCAGGACGTGTTCATCAACGCGGTCGGCGGGGTGAAGATCACCGAGCCGGGCGCCGATCTCGCGGTGATTCTTGCGATGGTCTCGTCATTGCGAAACAAGCCGCTGCCGGAAAAACTGGTGGTGTTCGGCGAGGTCGGTCTGGCCGGCGAGGTGCGTCCGGTACAGCGCGGCCAGGAACGTCTGCGCGAAGCTGCCAAGCTTGGTTTCACGCAGGCCATCATCCCCAGGGCGAACGCGCCGAAACACAACATCGACGGCATCGAGATCATCGCGGTGGAGCGCGTGGAGCAGGCGGTCGAGCGGTTCCGCTAGCGCTGCATCCGCAATTTCCAGCATGCCGTGCAGCGGTGGCGATGCTGAGGAACAGGATGCGGTTTTCGGCAGGACAGTTTGCTTCTGCCTGCTGTGGCCTTTGTGTATACTTTGCCGCTCTTAAACAATGGTGAAGACCGCGACGATGACTATTGCTGATCGCACGCTGCTGGAACGGAACAAATTGTTCCGCGACATCAGTCTGGAGAGCGTTGAGCCTATCCTGAAAGGCTGTCAGGTCATCACCCTGAAAAGCGGCGCGACACTGCTGGAAGCCGGCCAGAAGAACACCTCGCTGTATCTGGTGCTGGAGGGCGAACTGCGCGTCTATTTGAACGGGCGGGGTCTGCCGGTGCATGCCGTACTCGGGCCGGGCGAATGTGTCGGCGAACTGTCGCTGATCGACGGCGAGCATATGGCGGCAGCGTTGGTGATGGCGGCGCAGGATACGCGCATGCTGGTGGTGCCGCATGAACTGGTCTGGTCGCTGGTGGACGGCTCGAACGGCATCGCCCGCAACTTGCTGGGTATCCTTGCCGGCCGCATCCGCAACGACAACCTGCAGCAGGTGACGACAACCGTACCCAGTCTCGAATTCGAAGTGGCCGCCAATATCGACACGCTGACGGGATTGCACAACAAGAACCGGATGGACGAGGCGTTCCGCCGCATGGCGATGCGTTGCGAGCGTAGCGGGGTGTCGCTGTTCCTGCTGGTGGCGGATATCGACCGCTTCAAGGATTTCAACGATCGCTACGGCCCCCTCGCGGGCGATAACGTGTTGAAGGGCGTGGCGCGGATATTGGCGATAAATCTGAGACCGCATGATCTTTTGGTATACATGGGCGGCGACGGCTTTGCCGTATTGTTGCCGGAAAGGTCACCGGATATGGCCATGAAAACGGCTGAACGCCTGCTCGCAGCGGTTGCAAAACCGGTGTTGCGTATTGGTGGCGGCACTGTGCCGACACCTGCCAATGCCGCTCCGGCGGCTCAACAGGAACATGTCACGGTTTCGATCGGCATTGCTGCGGTGCAGTTTGACGATACGCTTGATGTGGTGCTGGCGGTTGCCGATGGTGCGCTCCATCAGGCCAAGACGGACGGGCGCAATCTGGCGAGGATGGCGGCACGCGGTTGATCCGGGTCTGATGGTGGCGGTATGGCTTGCCGGTTGGGGGTAAGCCCATAACAACAAGAGTAAGGGGAGTAGAGACTATGGCGTTAACCATTCCGGTAGCATTGGCGATCTTCGTTCTGCTTGCGTTCTTCCGCGCTTCGATCACCAGTTGGGTGCTGGCGGTGATGGTGGTCGTGCCGGTGGTGGCGATCCAGGCGCGCATCTCGGATACCGCCTTGCAGGTGGTGTATATCGCGCTGTTCCTGTTCATCGTGTTCTTCGGTATTCCCGTGTTGCGCCGCACGGTGATCAGCGGGGCAGTGCTTAAGCTGTTCCGCAAGATACTGCCGCCCATTTCCGCCACCGAGCAGGAGGCGATCGACGCCGGTACGGTGTGGTGGGATGGCGATCTGTTCAGCGGACACCCCGACTGGGACAAGCTGCTGGCCTTCCCCAAGCCGGCTTTGAGTGAAGAAGAGCAGGCCTTTCTCGATAACGAAGTCGAGCAACTGTGCGCGATGCTGAACGACTGGGACATCACCCACCATCGCGCCGATTTGCCGCCCGAGGTCTGGCAATTCATCAAGGACAAAGGTTTCTTCGGGATGATCATCCCCAAACGCTACGGCGGCCTGCAATTCTCGGCGCAGGCGCATTCGGCGGTGGTGAGCAAGGTGGCTTCGCGCAGCGGTACGGCGGCCGTGACGGTGATGGTGCCGAACTCGCTGGGGCCCGCCGAACTGTTGTTGCA
>JAVHQS010000034.1:0-1155 GCA_036171255.1 Gallionella sp. | reverse complement strand
GAACCGCTGGCACGCATCGGCGCATACACCTACATGGTGGATGCGGCGCGCAGATTCACCGCGTTGGCGGTGGATCTGGGCGAGAAGCCGTCGGTGATCTCCGCCATCATCAAATACCATGCCACCGAGCGCGGACGCATCGTCATCAACGATGCGATGGACATACATGGCGGCAAGGGCATCAGCCTCGGCCCGGACAACTATCTGGGGCGTGCCTACCAGAATGTGCCCATCGGTATCACCGTGGAAGGCGCGAATATCCTGACACGCACGCTGATGATCTTCGGGCAGGGCGCGATCCGTTCCCATCCTTATGTGCTGAAAGAAGTCGCGGCGACACGCGACCAGGACCGCAACCGTGCGTTGCATCAGTTCGACGAAGCCTTGTTCGGGCACATCGGTTTTGCGCTGAGCAATGCCGCGCGCAGCTTCATCTTCGGGCTGACCGGCGGGCGCGGCATCCATACGCCGGAGGGTAGCGAGACGTACCGCTACTACCAGCAGTTGACGCGCTTCTCCGCCGCGTTCGCGTTGAGCGCGGATGTGGCGATGGCGGCGCTGGGCGGTTCGCTGAAACGGCGCGAGAAGATCTCCGCGCGTCTCGGTGATGTGTTGAGCATGCTGTATCTGTGTTCGGCGACGCTGAAGCGCTTCGAGGACGATGGCCGTCCCGCCGCAGACCTGCCGCTGCTGCACTGGGCGATGCGGGATGCGCTGTACAAGATCCAGCAAGCCTTCGACGGCGTGATGCAGAACTTCCCCAATCCATTGGTGCGCTGGACATTGCGCGCGCTGGTCTTCCCGCTTGGCAAATGCCTCGCACCGCCTGCCGACGAGATCGGGCATCAGATCGCCACGCTGTTGATGCAACCGGGTGCGGCGCGTGATCGGCTGACCGCCGGCATGTATCTGTCCGACGACGAGCAGGATGCGGTGGGCGCGCTGGAAGCGGCGCTCGCCAGCACGCTGGTGTGCGAACCGCTGCAAGCCAGGCTGGACGGGGCGCGCAAGGCGGGCAAGTTGAAAGCGCCGGAAGAGTTGCTGCGCATCGCCGAGGCGCGCGACCTCGGCCTCATCACCGCAGAACAGGCATTGCAGCTGGAGCGCGACTATGCATTGCGACGCAAGGTCATCATGGTGGATGACTTCGCGCCG
>JAVHQS010000033.1:0-19276 GCA_036171255.1 Gallionella sp. | reverse complement strand
CGGCGGCAAGCACAACGATCTGGAGAACGTCGGCTACACCGCCCGCCACCACACCTTCTTCGAGATGCTGGGCAACTTCAGCTTCGGCGATTACTTCAAGCGCGACGCGATCAACTACGCGTGGGAACTGCTCACGGTGGTGTTCAAACTGCCCAAGGATAAACTCTACGTCACCGTGTATGCCGAGGACGACGAGGCTTACGACATCTGGACGAAAGAAGTCGGGCTGACTGCGGATCGCGTAATCCGCATCGGCGACAACAAGGGTGCGCGCTACGCCTCCGACAATTTCTGGATGATGGGCGACACCGGCCCCTGCGGTCCGTGCACCGAGATCTTCTACGACCACGGCGCGCATATCCCCGGCGGCCTGCCCGGCACGCCGGAGGAAGACGGCGACCGCTACATCGAGATCTGGAACAACGTGTTCATGCAGTTCAACCGCGACGAAGCGGGCGTGATGCATCCGCTGCCCAGGCCTTCCGTCGATACCGGCATGGGGCTGGAGCGCATCTCCGCCGTGTTGCAGCATGTGCATGCCAACTACGAGATCGACCTGTTCCAGGCGCTGATCAAGGCGGCAGCGCGGGAAACCAGGTGCGCCGATCTGGATTCGCCTTCATTGAAAGTGCTGGCCGACCATATCCGCGCCTGCTCCTTCCTGATCGCCGACGGCGTGATTCCCGGCAACGAAGGTCGCGGCTACGTGTTGCGCCGCATCATCCGCCGCGCGATCCGCCACGGCTACAAGCTCGGTGCGCGCGAGGCCTTTTTCTACAAGATGGTGCTCGATCTGGTGGAACAGATGGGCGCTGCCTATCCCGAGTTGGTCGCGGAACAGGCGCGCGTCAAGGGCATCCTCAAGCTGGAAGAGGAGCGTTTCTTCGCCACCATCGAACATGGCATGGCGATCCTCGAAACCGATCTGGCCGGGATGGACAAGGCGGGCAGTACGGTATTCAACGGCGAGACCGCGTTCAGGTTGCACGATACTTTTGGCTTCCCTCTCGACCTGACTGCCGACATCTGCCGCGAGCGCGGCGTGAAGGTGGATGATGCGGCGTTTAACGCGGCGATGGCGCACCAGAAAGAACAGGCGCGCGCGGCGGGCAAGTTCAAGATGGCGGCGAACCTCGAATACGACGGCCCGGCGACCACTTTCCACGGTTATGAAACGCTGGAGCACAACGGCAACATCCTCGCGCTGTACAAGGACGGGGTCGAAGTGAACGAACTGAACGAGGGCGACCTGGGCGTGGTGGTGCTGGACGACACCCCGTTCTACGCCGAATCCGGCGGTCAGGTGGGCGACAGCGGCGAGCTGCGCAGTGTGCACGGCATCTTCGCGGTGGAAGACACACAAAAGATCCAGGCCACCGTGTTTGGCCATCACGGTGTGGTGAAGACCGGCAAGCTGACGGTGGGCAACGGCGTGCAAGCCCGTGTGGACGTCGCGGCGCGCAGCCGCACGGTGCGTAACCACTCCGCCACACACCTGATGCACAAGGCTTTGCGCGAAATATTGGGCCACCACGTGCAGCAAAAAGGTTCGCAGGTCGATGCCGACAAGACGCGTTTCGACTTCGTGCACACGCAGCCGATGACCGATGCGGAGATCCGCAAAGTGGAAGCGATCGTGAATGCCGAGATCCTTGCCAATGCCGCATGTCAGGCACGCGTGATGGGCATCGAGGATGCGCAGAAGACCGGTGCGATGATGCTGTTCGGCGAGAAGTATGGCGACGTGGTGCGCGTGCTGGACATCGGCTCGTCGCGCGAGCTGTGCGGCGGTACGCATGTCAAGCGTACCGGCGATATCGGCCTGTTCAAGATCGTGGCGGAGAGCGGCGTGGCGGCAGGCGTGCGCCGTGTGGAAGCGGTCACGGGCGAAGGCGCACTGGCGCTGGTGCAGCAGCAGGAGCAGCAGTTGCAGCAAGTGGCCGACGCGGTGAAGACACAGCCGCAGGAAGCCGCCGCGCGCATCGCGCAGATCCTCGACAATATGAGGTCGCTGGAAAAAGAACTGGCGGCCTTGAAATCAAAATTCGCTTCGGTGCAGGGCGACGAGTTGTTGAATCAGGCACAGGACATCAACGGTGTGAAGGTGCTGGCTGTCAGGCTGGACGGCGCAGACGCGGCAGTATTGCGCGAGACGCTCGACAAATTGAAAGACAAACTCAAATCCGCCGTGATTGTTCTGGCTTCTGTGGGCGATGGCAAAGTCAGTCTGATCGCAGGCGTGACGACCGATGCGACATCCAAAGTGAAAGCGGGCGAGTTGGTCAATTTTGTCGCGCAGCAAGTCGGCGGAAAAGGCGGCGGACGCCCGGATATGGCGATGGCTGGAGGCGCGCAACCGGAGCATCTGGCTGCTGCGCTGGCTTCGGTTGCGGATTGGGTAAATGCCCGAATCTAAGGAGCGAGACAGGTGAACTCGCGTCATGCCGTGTTGCTGGTCGAGGACGATGCGTCGGTGACCGGGTCGGCGCGCCGTGCCGCGGTTGAGGCCTGTCCGGAACTCGATCTGGTCGTGGTGCCGGATGGCGATGCCGCGCTGGAATGGTTCACCGATGCCATTGCAAAAAAATCGCCTATGCCGCACCTCATCCTGCTCGATCTCAAATTGCCGAAACTGGATGGTTTGGCGGTGCTGCGCACGCTGCGCATGAACCCGGTCACTGTCGATGTTCCCATCCTGGTGTTTTCTGCGGAATATACCCAGGCCGATGTGTTGATGAGCTATCGGGCCGGCGCGAACAGTTTTGTCGCCAGACCTGCCGACCAACAGCAGTTCACCGATTTTTTCTGCGACCAGATCGCTTACTGGCTGCATCCGCGGCAACGCGATCTGCATTTCGCCGGTTGACGGGATACCGTTCGCGCAGACCTAAAACGGTAGCGCCAAATGCGGTGCCGCTTGCCGGAAGACCCTGCGGAAATCGTCCTTGATGCGTTGCAGCGCAGCTTCACTATCCGCCTCGAAGCGCATCACGATCACCGGTGTGGTGTTGCTGGCGCGCGCCAGGCCAAAACCATCTGCGTATTCCACGCGCAATCCATCCAGCGTGATGATCTCCCGAGGCGCAGTAAATGTCGCGGACTGTCTCAGCTGTGCCAGCAGCGTGTGGTTCTCGCCCTCTGCGGTGTGGATGTGCAGTTCCGGGGTGCAGAAAGCATCCGGCAGTGTATTCAGTGTGGCGCTCGGGTCTTTGACCTTGCTCAGTATCTCCAGCAGTCGCGCCCCGGCGTATAGCCCATCGTCGAAACCATACCAGCGTTCCTTGAAGAACACGTGGCCGCTCATCTCACCGGCCAGCAACGCGCCGGTCTCGCGCATCTTGGCCTTGACCAGCGAGTGTCCGGTCTTCCACAGCAGCGGTTTGCCGCCGTGTTTGCGTATCCAGTCGAACAGGTTGCGTGTGGACTTGATGTCGAAAATGATCTCCGCATCCGGGTTGCGGCTCAACACATCGGCGGCGAACAACATCAATTGACGGTCCGGATAGATGATCTTGCCGTCCTTGGTGACCACCCCGAGGCGGTCGCCATCGCCGTCGAACGCCAGCCCAAGCTCACTGTCGTTGTTGCGTAGCGCGGTGATCAAATCTTGCAGGTTTTCCGGTTGCGAAGGGTCGGGATGATGGTTGGGAAAATGACCGTCCACATCGCAATACATCTCCTGCACGGTGCAACCGAGCTGGCGGTACAGATCGGCGACGTAAGCGCCTGCCACGCCATTGCCGCAATCGACGGTGATGCGCATCGGACGTGCCAGCTTGATACCGGAGACGATGCGCGCGATGTAGGCCGCGCTGATGTCGCGCTGTTCGTAGCTGCCATTGCCGTGCGTCAGGTCGTTCTGCTCGATGCGTGAGCGCAATCGCCGGATGGCTTCTCCCGACAACGTTTCATCCGCCAGCACCATCTTCAGGCCGTTGTAGTCGGGCGGATTGTGGCTGCCGGTAAGCATCACCGCACAGTGGGTATGCAACTGGTAAGCGGCGAAATACACCATCGGTGTCGCGACGCAATCCACATCGATCACGTTGATGCCGCTCTTCCGGATACCGCGCGCCAGGGCGGCGATGAGTTCCGGGCCGGACAGCCTGCCGTCGCGTCCGATCACGATGGTGCTTTGCCCGAGTGACGCGGCCTCAGAGCCGATGGCGTGACCGATGGCTTCGACCACTTCGGGAGTCAGGGTCTTGCCGACGATTCCGCGGATGTCATAAGCCTTGAAGATTTCTTTGGAAAGTTTTTGTACCATCGGGAGTCTCGATTATCAGTTAAGGTTGCGATCAATTTGTTGCAACTTTTCCCACACCAGATCGGGTGTCAGTTTCATCATGCAGTTGAAATGCCCGAGCGGGCATTCGCGCTTGAAGCACGGGCTGCACTCGATGTCGAGTTTGAGCACGTGCGCTTTTGCGGAGAGCGGCGGGGTGAACTGCGGACTGCTGGAGCCGAACAGCGCCAGCATCGGGCGATCCAGCGCGGCAGCCAGGTGCATCAGTCCCGAATCGTTGCTCACTACCACGGCGGTGCAGGACAGCAGTGCGAGCGCGTCGGCCAGATCGGTGCCGCCGCACAGATTGCAGCATAAGCCGCCTGTCAGCCGGTTGATTTCCTCCGCGACCGGCTGGTCCTTGCCGGAGCCGATCAGCCACACCGCATAACCTTGCCGTTGCAGACGTTGCGCGATCTCCGCGAAATAGGCGGCAGGCCAGCGTTTGGCGGGGCCGTATTCGGCGCCCGGACAGAACACCGCGACGGGTTTGTCCAGCGTCAAGCGGGTGTCCGGACATAAGTTTTTCATACCCAGCTTGTGCAGGGTAGCGTCGCGCGATATTGCGGAAATCGCCAGTCGCGGGTCGGCCAGCGGGCGCGGGATAGTTCCGTCGGGAGCCTCGGCGAGTTGCGCGAAGCGTTCCACCATCAGCGGCAAGGCCGTCTTGTCCAGCCTGCGTGCATCGTTGAGCAGGCCGTAGCGCGATTCGCCGACGAAGCCGGTGCGCAGCGGGATTCGCGCGAAAAACGGCATGAGGGATGATTTCAGCGAGTTGGGCAACACGATGGCCTGATCGTATCGCGCCGCGCGCAGTTGTTTGCCGAGCCGATAGCGTGCGCCAGGTTGCAATGCGCCATGCGGAAACGGATTGATGATGACCTCATGCACTTCCGGCATGGCGCGCAGTAATCCGGCTGTCCACGGCGGAGCCAGTACGTCGATCCGGCAGCCGGGGTGGCGTTGCCTGAGGCGCATCAGCATCGGCTGCATCAGCATGCAGTCGCCGACCCAGCTGGGGCTGATGACTAATATTTTTTGCATTACGTAGCAGGCATCAAGACTTTTGCACCGCGCGAGGCAGCGAGCGAATGGGTGGCGGCATCGCCGCCGGGAACACATCGGTCTACCCCTCGCGGGGGTATCGGGTCGCGCAGCAGGTTTTTAATGATGTCCCTTGGGTGGCTCACCTTTGAAACGATACAGCGTGCCGCAATACGGGCAGCGCGCCTCGCCGCCGTGCTTGAGCGGAATCACCACTTTCGGGTGGGCATTCCACAGGCTCATATTCGGCATCGGGCAGGTCAGCGGCAGGTCGTGCGCAGTCACTTCGATATAGCGCTGGGTGATGTCTTGTTTGCTCACGGTGCTCTCCTTAAAACGGGCATGGCAAAAATGCCGCCCCTGATAATAAATCTCGCCATGCCCGTTTCCCTCTCTCCTAACTCCCTCCCGCTTGCGGGAGGGAGGGACGGGGACCCGCTGTGCGAGTTCTTGTTAGACGTAGGCTAACCAATCGGTGTGTTGCGGGTGCTTGCCGGCCACGCAATCGAAGAACGTCTGTTGCAGTCTTTCGGTGATCGGGCCGCGCGAACCGCAACCGATGGTACGTTGGTCGAGTTCGCGGATCGGCGTCACTTCGGCGGCCGTACCGGTGAAGAAGGCTTCCTCGGCACAGTAGATCTCGTCGCGGGTGATGCGTTTCTCGATGACTTCGATGCCCATTTCCCTGGCCAGCGTGATGATGGAATCGCGCGTGATGCCTTCCAGACAGGAGGTCAGGTCGGGCGTATACAGCTTGCCTTTCTTGACGATGAAAATGTTTTCGCCGGAACCTTCCGCCACGTGGCCGTCCACATCCAGCAACAGGGCTTCGTCGTAATTGTCGTTGGCGACTTCCTGATGCGCCAGGATCGAATTGGCATAGGTCGTCACCGATTTGGCGCGGCACATGTTCACGTTGACGTGATGGCGGGTGAAGCTGGAAGTTTTGATGCGGATGCCTTTTTTCATGCCCTCGTCGCCCAGATACGCGCCCCACGGCCAGGCGGCGATGGCGACATGCGTGGACAGCGTCTTGGCGGCGATGCCCATCGCTTCCGAACCATAGAATGCGATCGGCCGGATATAGCAGGACTTCAAATTGTTCGCGCGAACCACTTCGCGGTGCGCTTCGACGATGGTCTCTTTGTCGTAGGGCATTTTCATCTGGAAGATATGCGCGGAATTGAACAGCCGGTCGGTATGTTCCTGCAGACGGAAGATCGCCGTTCCCCGGGCTGCCTCGTAAGCCCGCAGTCCCTCGAATACACCCATGCCGTAGTGCAGCGTGTGGGTCAGCACGTGGGTAGTGGCATCGCGCCACGGCACCAGCGCGCCGTCATACCAGATAAAACCGTCGCGGTCGGACATCGACATGATTGAATTCCTTTGGTGAGTCGTTTACGAAGCGTGGATTCTAGCGTTTTCCGGCTGGTTTATGAAGAAGCATCGTTAAATAATCAGGCCAATCAGGCTTGTTTCCTTGGCCGATAATTCGGGTATGATTGGCCGGTCAGTTAAGAAATGCCTTGATGAGCGAATCCGAAAATGGTAACTGCACTGTTGGCGAAATTGCCCGAGATCACCGAAGAGACGACGGACACGCAAGAAGATAAATTGCGCAAGAGTCTGTTGATCTTCGCCTGTGCTTTCATGAATCTGGCCGTGGTGTTGTGGCTTGCGATCTACTGGCTGATGGGGTTGCACTATTCGGCGAATGTGCCGTTGGGCTATCAGCTGATCTCCGTGGCCTCGCTGATCTATTATTTCAGGACCAAGCGGTTCGAGACATTCCGCTTTGTGCAGTTGAGCCTGTTCCTGTTCGCGCCTTTTATCATGCAATGGAGCATCGGCAGTTCCGTGACCTCCAGCGGTGTGATGCTATGGGCGCTGCTGGCGCCGATCGGCGCGCTCGTCGTGTCCGGCTGGCGCGAGTCCATCCCCTGGTTCATCGCCTATATCGTGATGACGACCGTGTCCGGCTCGTTCGATTATTTCCTTAGCCCGGGCGGCACCGGCGGGGTGCCGATGAAGACCATCGGCGTATTCTTCGCGCTCAATTTTGCCGCGATGTCTTCCATCATCTATTTCCTGGTGCGCTACTTCGTCGTGGAGATGGAGCGGATCAAGTCTCAACTCGACGAGCAACACCAGTTGTTGGCCGAGGAACAAAAGAAATCCGAGCGGGTGTTGTTCAACGTGTTGCCGAGCAGCATCGCGCAACGGCTGAAACATAATCAGGGACTGATCGCGGATGGCTACGCAGACGTGACGGTGATGTTCGCCGACCTGGTGAATTTCACGCAGCTGACCGAGTCGCTCTCCCCGGAGCAGATGGTGGCCTTGCTTAACACGATCTTTTCCGGTTTTGACGAGCTCAGCGAAAAATATGGCATCGAGAAGATCAAGACGATAGGCGATGCCTACATGGTGGTAGGCGGGTTAAATCGCGACCGGGCAGACTACACCGCCGATGTTGCGGATATGGCGCTGGAGATGCGCGACTTCGTGGCAAATCATCCGCAATTCTCAAGGTACAAACTGAGCATCCATACCGGCATCGCCACCGGACCCGTGGTCGCAGGCGTGATCGGCACCAAGCGTTTCATCTACGACTTGTGGGGCGATACGGTAAACATCGCCAGCCGCCTCACGGATGAGGCGGTGCAAGACGTGATCCAGGTGGACAAGATGACCTACAACCGGATCCGGCATAACTACGCTTTTGAGCCGCCTGCCACCATCCATGTCAAGGGCAAGGGCGAGATGACCATGTACCGGCTGACTTCGCGTCTTGGCGATCAAGCTCAACCGGCCAATATAGAAGCATCGGGTTCCGGTCAGTAAGCTGTTGCACCGTTCGTCTAACCTTCTCCAAAAAGCTCCGCCCATAATTGGCGGCTGGCGTGCGTGTCGATTTCTCCCTGTGCCACGCGGCACGGCGACTGGTTGTTGAGGCGCATGCGGTGCTGCGTCTGGCGCAAGGTGCGATATAGCGTGCGAATCTGCCCGGCCAGATCGGCGCTGAGCAAGCCGAATTCAGCCGCCATTTTCAGCAACGCCAGATTACCGGCGTTCGCGGTCAGTTGCGGATGCCGATGTGCGTAAGCCAACACCAGGTATTGCACCATGAATTCGATGTCCACCATGCCGCCGCGATCATGCTTGATGTCGAACAGTTCGCTATCGTTCGGGTGGCCGTCGTGCATCTTCCGGCGCATTGCCAATATCTCTTTGCGCAGCGCGTCCAGGTCGCGTGGCTGACAGAGCACCTGCCGGCGGATGCTTTCAAAGGCCGCACCGACTTGCGTGTCGCCTGCACTGAAGCGCGCGCGAGTCAATGCCTGATGCTCCCAAACCCAGGCCTGGCTCTGCTGGTACTCGGCGAATGCCGCGACCGAGCTCACCAGCAAACCGCTCGCGCCGTTCGGGCGCAGGCGCAGGTCGGTCTCGTACAGGCGTCCGGACGAGGTATAGCTGCCCAGCATGGCATTGATACGCTGTCCCATCCGCGCGTAGATTTCCTGAGCATCTGGATGGTCGTCATCGTAAAGAAAGATCAGGTCCAGATCGGAGGCATAGCCGAGTTCTTTGCCGCCCAGCTTGCCGTACGCGATGATGGCGAACTTCGCATCGTCGCGATGGCGTTTGCGCGCGGTCGCCCAGCATAGCGAGAGCACGTGGCGCAGGATCAGGTCGGCCAGGTCGCTCAGGTGGTCGCTGAGTTTTTCCAGCGGCAGCAGATCTTGCAGGTCCATGACCAGCAGATGGAAGATCTGTTCCTGCTGGACATGGTGCAGTACCTCCAGCTCGCGTTCGGCATCACTGGTGCAATCGGCGATGCGCGCCTGCAAATCGCGGTCGATCTGCGGCCATGACGGTGCCTGATAGATCTCGCGCGCATCCAGCAATTCGTCGAGCAGCGCCGGGTGTTGCGTCAGGTACTCGCTCGCCCAACCGCTGGCCGCGACCAGTGTGGTCAGGCGTTGCAACGCCTGCGGATATTCGGCGAGGAAGGCGAGGTAGACCGCGCGGCGGCTGATCGCTTCCAGCAAGTTCAGCAATCTGCTCAGCGTCGCGTCCGCATCGGCGTGTTGCGCGCTCAATTCGACGAATTGCGGGATCAGTTTGTCCAGCCGTTGCCGGCTGATGTCGGGCAGTTGCCGGTAGCGGCTGCCCGCGCGCAGTTGCAGCAGGCGTTGCGCGGTGCCGACTGCGGCGCGATAGCCGAGCTTTTCCAGGTGCGCGACCAACTCCGCTTCGGTGATACCTTCGCGCCACAACTGCATGTCGTCCTGTGTCTCCTGCGGCGCGCCGAAGATCTGTTCGAATTGCCGGCTGACCAGCGCGCGATGGCGGTCCAGCTCGGCCAGCAGCGCGGCGTAATCGGCGTAGCCCATCGCCTGCGCGATGATCTGCCGATCCTCGTCTTTCTCGGGCAACGCCTGCGTTTGCTGATCGTCCAGGTATTGCAAGCGGTGTTCCAGGTTGCGCAGGAAGATATAGGCGGCATCCAGGTCGGCGACGGTCTGTGTGTCGAGTTGTCCGTTTGCAGCGAGCGCCTGCAATACTTGCCGGGTAGGGCGGATACGCAGTCCGGCATCGCGCCCGCCGCGAATCAGCTGGAACACCTGCGCGGTGAATTCGATCTCGCGGATACCGCCCGGGCCGAGCTTGATGTTGTTGAGACGGTCGCGGCGCTGTACTTCCTGGCGGATCTGCGCGTGCAACTTGCGCATCGAATCGATCGCGCCAAAGTCGAGGTATTTGCGGAAGATGAACGGCTGTGCAAGCCGCGTCAGCTCTACGATCTGTGTGCTGCGCGACTTCGAGTTTTCCGGGGGCGCGATGACACGCGCCTTGATCCATGCGTAGCGTTCCCATTCGCGTCCCTGGCTGACCAGATATTCTTCCAGTGCGGCAAAGCCCATCACCAGCGGGCCGCTGTCGCCATAGGGACGCAGTCGCATGTCCACGCGGAACACATAGCCGTCGGCGGTGAGTTCGCTGATGAGGTTGATCAGGCGGCGGCCCAGCCGGGTGAAGAATTCATGGTTGCTCAGCGTGCGCGGGCCGTCGGTCTCGCCGTCCTCGGCATAGACGAAGATCAGGTCGATGTCGGATGAGACGTTCAATTCGCCGCCGCCCAGCTTGCCCATGCCGATGATCAGCAGCTCCTGCGGCTTACCGCTCGCTTCGCCCGTCGGGCTGCCGAACCGCGCCTGCAAGGTTTGCATCAGGCAGGCTTGTGCCTGTTGCACGCAGATTTCCGCCAGCGCGGTCATGGCCTGCATCACCTCGTGCAGATCGGCGAGGCCGTTCAGGTCGCGCAGGATCAGCTTGACCATCACCTGTTTGCGCAGCATGCGCACCGCCCTTGCCAGCCCGGTCTCATCGTTCAGGTCGAGGCCGGACTGTTGCAACAAAGCCAGCATTTCGCCGCGATCGCATGGAGAGAAGCAGTTTTCCTGCAACCAATTCAACAACGCCGGCTCGGCTTCCAGTACGCGCCTGGCGTAACGGCTGCAGTGCAGTGTCTTTTGCAGCAATGAGGCTGCGCTTGCAGACGGTGAGTTTGCGGTATTCATGGGTGGGGCTTCAAGTTAGAATGCGCATTGTCTTATTTTTAGTTGTTAGCCGCTAGCCGCTAGTTAAACCGGAAGCAGTCGCTTGTCGTTAAGACGTCAGTGGCTGGTTAAATAAAACCGCAATCACCAGCTAGTAACTAACGGCTAACAGCTAATAACTGAACTTATGCTGAACTCACTTCCCGTCCGCCTGCTCTGGCACAGTTTGAACTGGTTGACGCGACTGGCCATCGTCGCGTCAGCGGCGGCAGCCGTGCTGGTCGCCGTTGCCATCATCGTGCTGCGTTATTGGCTGCTGCCCGATATCGAGCACTATCACGACAAGATCACCGCTTCCTTGTCGGCCGCGATCGGCAATCCGGTCAGTATCGCCAGGATCGAGGGCGACTGGCAGGGTTTCCAGCCGCGCCTGAATTTCAGCGATGTGCGTATCCTCGACGAGCAACGGCAACCCGCGCTGGTGCTGCCGCGTATCGACAGCAGCGTATCGTGGATGTCGTTGTTCACGGCGGAGTTGCGGCTGGCCAGCCTGGAAATCGACAGGCCGGAGTTGCTGGTGCGTCGCGATGTGCAGGGGCGGGTCTACATCGGCGGCGTGGTGTTCTCCCGGCAAGGAACGGGCAACGATCTGGCCGACTGGTTGCTGCATCAGTCGCGCATGGTGGCACGCAACGCGCTGATTGTCTGGGTGGATGAGCAGCGCGCCGCGCCGCCTTTGGTGCTGAGACAGGTCGATTTGCGCATCGAGAGCCTGTTCAGCCATCACCGGTTCGCTTTGCGTGCCGCGCCTCCCGAAGAGCTCGCGACACCGCTCGATCTGCGCGGCGATTTTCACGGCAGCAGTTTTGACGACTTGATCGCATGGCAAGGGCAACTGTTCACCCAGATCGATCACACCGATATCACGGCATGGCGGCCATGGCTGGATCTACCCGACGAATTCAGCCGCGGACGCGGCGCGTTGCGCGGCTGGCTGGGTATCGAGGGCGGCAGGATTGCACAGATCACCGCCGATCTGGCGTTGCGCGACGTGGTGACCAGGCTGGCCGCCGATGTGCCGGAAATGGTGTTGCTCAATCTGCGCGGTCGTGCGGAATGGAAAGATGTGCCGGGAGAAAAAAATGCGTCGGCCGGCTTCGAGGTCGCGACCAAACGTCTGGCGATGCGATTGCAGAATGGTGTCGCGCTACCGGCAACCGATGTCTACTTGCGCATGGCAGATGCTCATGGAAAAAATCCGGCCAGCGGGGAGATACGCGCCAATTCGTTGCAGCTGGAGACGCTCGCCAGCCTGGCTAACTTTGTGCCGCTGCCGGCCAGGCTGCGCAGTCAGTTGGACGAGTATGCGCCGCGCGGCACAGTGGCCAATCTGAATGCGCAATGGCAAGGTGCGGCGGACAATCTGCAAAGCTACAAGATCAAGGGGCAATTCGACAATCTGGCGCTGCGCCGTGTCGGCGCGCTGCCCGGATTCTCCGGTTTGTCGGCCGATGTGGATGGCAGCGAGGCGGGCGGTACGCTGAACATCAAGTCGCATCAACTGGCGGTGGATGCGCCCGGCGTGCTGCGCGAGCCGTTGGCGTTCGCTTCGCTGACCGGGCAGGCGGGGTGGCGGCGCGACGGGAAAGAATTGACGCTGAAACTGGATAACGCCGCCGTGTCCAACCAGGATCTGGAAGGCAATGTGTACGGGAGCTACAGCACCCGGACCGGCACGCCCGGAGAATTGGACCTCACCGTCAGCCTGACGCGCGGCGACGTCAGCAAGGCTGCCCGCTATACGCCGCTGGTCGGGCTGGACAGGAAGGTCAGCGATTGGCTGCACGAAGCTTTGCTGGCCGGGCGCATGGACGACCTGCGCATCCGCATCAAAGGCAACCTGAAAGACTTTCCGTTCGATGGCAACAGGAACGGGATGTTCGAGCTTTCCGGGCACGCGCGGGGCGGGGTGGTCGAATTCGACAAGGCGTGGCCGCGCATCGAGAATATTTCCGGCGAACTGGTGATGCAGGGAAAGAAGCTGGAGATGAAGTCGCCGACGTCTACTACCCTGGGCGGTCAGTTGCAGAAAGTCACCGTCACCCTGCCGGACATGATGAGCGACGATATGCCGCTGGAGATCAGGGGCGAGGCGGCGGGGGCGACCGGCGAGTTCCTGCAATTCATCCAGCGCAGTCCGGTGCGCGGTTATATCGATGGCTTCACCGATGACATGCGCGCGACCGGGAACGGTCATCTGGAAATCTTCGTGCATGTGCCGCTGACCAGTAGCCAACCCGCACAGGTGTCCGGCATCTATCGCGTGCAGGATAACGACATCGATCTTGGCGGCGGCGTGCCGTGGCTGCGCAAGGCGCGCGGCGAATTGCAGTTCACCCAGACGGGGGTGCAGGCGCACGACCTGACAGCCGAGATACTCGGCGGTATAGCCAGCCTGAATCTGCAGAGCGGCGAGGGCGGAGTCATGCATGCCACGGTGAACGGGCATAGCAATCTCGACACCTTGCGCAAAACCGATCCGCATCCGTTGCTCAATTACCTGCATGGCGGCGCGGCCTGGGATGCGGACATCAGCGTGGTGAAAAAATCCGCGCAAGTGGTCATCAACTCCAACATGCAAGGCATCAGTTCCACTCTGCCGCAACCCTTTGCCAAGCGCGCCAACGAGCTGCTGCCATTGCATATCGAAAAGAAGAATGTCGCCGAGGGGCAGGATGTCATCACCGCGCAACTCGGCAAGCTGTTCAGTGCGCGGCTGGCGCGCCGCGACGAGAACGGAGCGAGCGTGATCAAGCGCGGCGTGGTCAATTTCGGCGGACAGGGCAAGTGGCTGGAGAGGGACGGCGTGTGGCTGGTGGGCAGCCTGCCGGTGTTGTCGGTGCAAGGCTGGGAGGATCTGGCCGGCGGCAAGGATAGCGCGGGCCCGCCATTGACTATCGCCGGGGCGAACCTGCTCATCGATAAGCTCACCGGCTATGGGCTGACCGTCAACGGGCTGCGTGTCGATGCGGCCAGGCGTGGCGACGGATTGGCCGCGCAGTTGTCCAGCAGCGTGCTGAACGGGGAGGTGGTGTGGCAACCGCATGGTTATGAAACGGGCGGCAAGCTCAGCGGACATTTGCGTAACCTGCAATGGGCGGGCGACGAACAGGCTGCCCAACCTGCGGCGGTCAGGCACGGCAAGATCACGCCCGGCAAGACGACGCCGTCAGGCAACGCTGCGCAGGTCGATCTGCCGCGTCCCAGCAATCTGCCCGCGCTGGAGATCGCGATCGAGAACCTGCAAATAAAAGGCAAGCAACTCGGCCGCTTCGAATTGGTGGGTTATCCCGAAGGGCAGGATTGGCGCTTGCGCCGCTTGCACATCACCAATCCGGATGGCAGTGTGATCGGGGACGGGTTGTGGCGCGGTGGTCAGGCCAACGCGCAAACGCAAGTCAATCTGCTGATGGAGATCAGCGATGCCGGAAAGATCCTGGCGCGTTCCGGCTATCCGAACACCGTCAAGAACGGCAGCGGAAAACTGGCCGCCAAGCTGGCGTGGACCGGCAGCCCGGACCAATTCAACTACGCCACTCTGGACGGCACGCTCAAGCTGGATACCGGCAAAGGGCAATTCCTCAAGATGGATCCGGGAATCGGCAAGCTGCTCAGCATCCTGAGTTTGCAGGCCTTGCCCAAGCGCATCACGCTGGATTTTACCGACGTGTTCAGCGGCGGCTTCCAGTTCGATAACATCAACGGCAATGCCACGATCCGGCATGGCGTGATGGATACGCAGGATTTTCATATCGACGGTTCTTCCGCCAAGGTGACCATGAAGGGCAATGTCGATCTGGATCGCGAGACGCAGAATCTGCGCGTGGAGATATTGCCGACCCTGGGCGACAGCGTTTCGCTGATCGGCGCGTTCGCTGCGGGGCCGGTGGTGGGTATCGGCTCGCTCATCATCAACAAGGTATTGGGTAATCCGCTCGATAAGTTGGTGTCATTTGAATACAATGTCAGCGGTACCTGGAGCGATCCAAGAGTGGTGAAAGTAGAGCAGGCTCCGGTCAATCCGCCAGAAACCAAACCCGGCAAATAAGAATCCTGAAAATAAGAAAGAGCATCATGTCCGAAGGTAATTCCACACAGCAACGTATCGCCGCACAGATCAACGCATTCAAGGTGGCCGCCATCCAGATGGCCTCCGGACCGAATGTCACGGGTAATCTCAGCGAGGCACGCCGCCTCATTGCCAAAGCCGTCGAACAGGGCGCGCGCCTGGTGGTGCTGCCGGAATTCTTCGCCATCATGGGCATGAACGAGCAGGACAAGGTCAAGGTGCGCGAGCAACCCGGCGACGGGCCGATCCAGAAGTTTCTCGGCGAAACGGCGCGCCAGTACAAGATCTGGCTGGTGGGCGGCTCGATCCCGCTGGCGGCCAGTACGCCGGACAAGGTGCTGAACAGCTGCCTGGTGTTCGATGAACAGGGCGAGCAAGTGGCACGCTACGACAAGATCCATCTGTTCAATCTGGAATTGGGTAACGAGAGTTATAACGAATCCAAGACCATCGAGCCGGGCAATCAGGTCGTGGTGGTGGACAGCCCGTTCGGGCGCATCGGCCTGGCCGTGTGCTACGACCTGCGCTTCCCCGAGTTGTTCCGCGCGATGAAGAATGTGGACATCATCGTATTACCCGCCGCGTTCACCGAGACCACCGGCAAGATGCACTGGGAGGTGCTGGTGCGCGCACGCGCTATCGAGAACCTGGCGTATATGGTCGCCTCGGCGCAGGGCGGCTATCACGTCAACGGCCGCGAGACACACGGCAACAGCATGATCGTCGATCCGTGGGGGCGGGTGCTGGACAGGCTGCCGCGCGGTTCCGGCGTGGTGGTCGCGGATGTGAACCCGTCGTATCAAGCCAGTCTGCGTGCCAGTTTGCCGGCGTTGGCGCATCGCACCTTGCACAGCTGTTAAGGTGCGCGCCGTGAATCAGACTGTGCCGCCCGATACCCTGTTCGCCACGGCGCAGCAGTCGCTGCTCGCCCCATATGCCATCGAAGCGCGCCACATCGAACAGGTGTTTGCCAACATGCTGGCGCACCGTCTCGATTACGCCGATCTATATTTCCAGTACAGCCGCGCCGAGAGCTGGTCGCTGGAAGAAGGCATCGTCAAGTCCGGCAGCTTCAACATCGATCAGGGCGTCGGGGTGCGGGCGGTGAGCGGCGAGAAGACCGCCTTCGCCTATTCCGACGACATCAGCCTGAACGCGCTGGACAGCGCGGCACAGGCGACCCGTGCGATCGCTCGGCAAGGGGGGGCGCAGAAGGTTCCGATGCTGCATCACGGCTCGCGGCGCGACATCTATCTGCCGCACGATCCGATCGCCAGCCTCAAGGATGCCGAAAAAGTCGCGTTGCTGGAACGCATCGAAGGCTATGCCAGAGCGCTCGATCCGCGCGTGGTGCAGGTGATGGCGGGCCTCGCCGGCGAATATGAAGTGGTGATGGTGGCGCGCAGCGACGGCCTGATGAATGCCGACATCCGTCCGCTGGTGCGGCTGTCGGTCACGGTGATCATCGAGAGCGGAGGCCGCCGCGAGCAAGGTTCGGCGGGCGGCGGCGGACGCTTCGATTACGATTATTTCGACGATGCGATGCTGCGCAGATACGCCGCGCAGGCGGTGCATCAGGCGGTGGTCAACCTGGATGCCGCACCGGCTCCGGCGGGCAACATGACCGTGGTGCTGGGCAACGGCTGGCCGGGCATCCTGCTGCACGAAGCGATCGGACACGGGCTGGAAGGCGACTTCAACCGCAAGGGCAGTTCGGCGTTCTCCGGCCGCGTCGGCGAGCGCGTCGCGGCGAATGGCGTGACCGTGGTGGATGACGGCACGCTGGCAAGACGGCGCGGCTCGTTGCAGATGGACGACGAAGGTAACCCCACGCAATGCACCACGCTGATCGAGAACGGCATCCTCAAGGGCTATCTGCAGGACAGCCTGAACGCGCGGTTGATGGGCGTGGCGCCGACCGGCAACGCGCGGCGCGAATCCTATGCGCATCTGCCGATGCCGCGCATGACCAACACCTACATGCTCAACGGCGACAAGGACCCGCAGGAGATCATCGCGTCGGTGAAACACGGCCTGTATGCGGTGAATTTCGGCGGCGGGCAGGTGGACATCACCAGCGGCAAGTTCGTGTTTTCCACCGCCGAGGCCTACATGATCGAGGACGGCAAGATCACCCATCCGGTGAAAGGCGCGACGCTGATCGGCAACGGCCCGGACGTGCTGACGCGCATCGCGATGATCGGCAACGACATGGCGCTCGACCCCGGTGTCGGCACCTGCGGCAAGGAAGGCCAGAGCGTGCCGGTCGGCGTGGGGCAGCCTACCGTTCGCATCGATGGGCTGACGGTGGGCGGGACGGCGTAGGGATTGTGATGCTGATACCTTTGGCTCGTTCTTTAAGGGGCATTGAACCTGGCTACCAAAATGTCGAATGCAGCATCACTAACCTGGCTGCGAGAACCACCTATTTTGCGCAATTGCTTCTTCACATCGAGCACAACATCGCAGAAATTGTCCTCGAATAGCCTGCCGCTGCTCACGATTATCGTCGCCTCATGAATCAAATTGATGGTTTCTGATGGGATTTTCCAGACTACCTTGTTCAAACCAATTTCATGCTCGCCATTTTTTACCTGACGCAGGAGAAGTTGTTGTTCGACCAAGGCCTCAACTTCAGAGTTGATTTTAGGTAAAAAAATTGCGGAATAGTCCCCCTTCGCAAGGGACTTAATCAATCTCTCGCGGAACAAGTCCGACCTCATGAACCCGCGCCGGGAATTAGACAGTAACAGTACAGCTTCCTGCTGAATGTGACTATCGATGCCGAGGGAATGGCACATATTGACCATGATTTATGGTCGTGCTTTGCCTATGCAACTAGGCGATGATTCCGCCGAAGTTCCCAAAATATGGGCTGACATCCGTACTCCCGTTGAGCATGTACTTCCTGCCATTCGCGTCTGCCGTGATGGTGACAGACAGAACTGGATTAGGAGAAATACGTCCGCCGCTAATCAAGGTTCGCAGATAACTGCTTGGGATGATGATGTACTCATTCCTCAGTCCGCGCCGAAGGACGAAAACGTAGAACATCGTGGCCGAGTCATGTTCCTTAAAGGAATTGTGCTTAATGGTGAACGTAAATCTGCCACCGTCTTGCTCTGCCGAAGTCTTGACTTGGACGTGGAAATATTTGTTGTTCTTGCTGGCTACAACATCAATGCCATCATCGACAGCCATCACCGATGCATTGAATTCCCAGAATAGAAGTTCACTCATCACGGCATATTCACCAGCCATGCCAGTAAATGCCTTGTCGGTTTGAGGTGGCTCAATCTGGGCTGCTGCTGTAGGTGTTCGTTCCACCTTTACCCGATACCACCCTTTTTTGAATACCCCCTTTTTCTTCCCTTCAACTTTGGCGAATGACGGCTTTCGCGTCTTGAGCTTCAGATTGTTCGCTAGAGCGGTTTGAAGCCTCTTGGCGAATTCCTCTACTGGAAGCGACATGGTTTTGTTATGTTGCGCGGCTGCTTCCGCGATTGCATTGACGTGCATCCCCTTCAATCCAGCGGGCTTCAGTATTTCTTTTGCACTCTCAAGGATTTCAGTCAGTTTCTGTTCCATGCTCTACCACCTCAGAAGGTTGCTTGTCCGGAAAAGTATCGCGGATTCAAGTTCGAAGTGCAACAGCCAAGGGTTGCTTGGTGTAGCGTACTTCCGCCTCAAAGAATACCTCATGCGTAGTGCCAAAGGGGCATGAGCTAACCCCTTTGGTTGCTTAGTTCCCTATTCGACCGGTTGTCGCAACGCGAGATGCCGCGCCGTGACGTAGTCGCGAATATTCACATGGCTGACGAACCATTCCGCCAGCTCGTTTTCCACATAATCCAGTAGGTTGTTCCGCTCACGTCCCTGCTGCCATTGTGCGATGCGTTGTGCAAGCTTGCCTAATGCCTGGTCGTGATGCTTTTTATGCGCCGTGGTGGCGTGGAAATTTGCCGCCTTCATGGCCTGTTCTTCGGCGGCAAATTGTTGTCGCAAATGACGTTGCAGGCGTTCCAGATGTGCGTCGATCTCGGCTTCCGGGGCTTGGTTGTCGAGCAGGTCGAGCAGGGCGGCGTGCAGTTCGACGAAAGCGGTGTGGTCGAATAGACATGCGGTGTCGATAGCGGGGGCGGTTTGCGTCGTCATGGTCAAGCTTTGCCCTGTGCCTTGATGAAGCGCGCGGTCACGAGATCCATCATGCCGACGTGATTGACGAACCAGTCGGCCAGCGCGACTTCCGCAAAA
>JAVHQS010000032.1:0-4557 GCA_036171255.1 Gallionella sp. | reverse complement strand
CCGCCCGCCCGTTTCGCCAATTCGAGTTGCTCGATCGCGCCGCGCAGGTTCCCCTGCCACGCGTAGCTGTAGGCCTGCGCCTGATGTTGTTCGAGGCGCTTGCCCAGCATCGCATAGCCGCGTGCTTGCAGGCCATACAGCGTGGTGTCGGCCGGATAGCGGGCCAGTTGTTCGGTGAGCAGCTTGACGGCGGTTGCCGCCTGGCCGTCTTGCAGCAGCAGGTCGGCATAGTCGTAAACCAGCGCGCGATGTTGCGGGAAGTTCTGCACGGCAGTGCGGTAGAACGCCAGGGCTTCCGCATCCTTTTTTGCGGCGCGCTTCACCTGTCCGGTGAGGGTCGCGATCATCGGATCTCGCCTGGCCATAGGGTCGTCCTGGGCTTGCTTGAGCAATGTTGCCAGTTCCTGCGTGGCGCGTTCGGTCTCGTTGTTGCGCAGCAGCGCGCTCACCAGGCCATAACGCTGAATGATCGGGTTGCCGTAGCTTTGCGCGCCGAGCGCGTTGCCGAAATAGGCGATCGCATCCGGCGCGGTTTTTTGCGCGGCGATGAGTTTGGTGCGCACCAGCTGGAAATCCAGGCTGTCGGGAACCAGGCGATAGGGTTGTTTGTTCACGCGGTTTTCGATGTCGGCGATACGGTCGCTGGTGACCGGATGGGTGCGCAAGTAGTTCGGCGCGTTGCCTTCCAGCAGGCGGGTGGCCCGTTGCAGGCGCTCGAGGAATTCCGGCATGGCGTGGCTGTTGAAGCCGGATTTCTGCAAAATATCCAGGCCGATGCGGTCCGCTTCCTGTTCATGCACGCGCGTGAAATCGAGTTGCTTTTGTGCCGCGCGCGCCTGCGCACCGACCATCGCCGCTTGCGAGGCTTGCGGGTTGCTGCGTGCCGCGAGTATCGCAACGGCGATGGCCGCCATCGACGCCAGGCTGTCACCTTGCTGTCCGGCCACCATGCGCGCCAGGTGGTGTTGCGTGACGTGCGCGATCTCGTGGCTGAGTACGGAGGCCAGTTCCGATTCGCTTTGCGCGGTGAGCAGCAGCCCGGCATTCACCCCGATGAAACCGCCCGGCATCGCGAAGGCGTTGACGTTGTAATCGTTGAGGGCAAAGAACTCGAAACCGAGCGACGGTTCGGCACTGTTCTCGACCAGCTTGTAGCCCAGCCAATTGAGGTAGTCGTTGATCTCGGCATCGTCGAGGAACTGGCGGCTGGCGCGGATCTCCAGCATGCTTTGCTGGCCGATCTGGCGTTCCTGGATCGGGTTGAGCACCGCTTGCGAAACGTCGCCCAGGTCGGGCAACCCTTCGCTCAGGGCGCAGGGAGAAAAACACAGCAGCAGCGTTAACGTGAAACTCGCGCAGCGATCCGTTCGCTTCCTCTCCTGCAAGCGGGATAACCAGCGACTTGGCTGCGGTCGTTTGCAGCCTAGTCGAATGGCTAGTTGTTTCATCCAGAGGATTGAGGAGAGGGGAACGGGCATGCCCGTCAGGGTCAGCTTTTTCATGGGCCGTATGATATTAGTTTTCGACCGATGTTCGCATCTTGTTTGTTGCAAAGTGTTTCAGGGCGTTGCTTCGGTCTGGACTTTGCCCGGTAAAGTGCGCAGAATTGCGGCGTTCCCAACAAGACACACCGGATGGAAAAAATCGGCAAGTATGAAATCGTACGCGAACTCGGCACTGGCGCGACCAGCACCGTGTACTTGGCTACCGATCCGTTCAACAAGCAGCAGGTCGCCATCAAGCTGTTCGACCTGAAGAGTCTGCATGACCCCAATCGCGCGAAGATCTACCGCAAGCTGTTGATGACCGAAGCCTCGCTGGCCGGGAAGCTGTCGCATCCGCATATCGCGAGGATCCGGGATGCGGTGATGGAGGGCGACGTCAATTACATGGTGATGGAATACGTCGAGGGGAGCACGCTCGAGCGGTATGCCGAAGTGGATAATCTGTTGCCGATCAGCACGATTGCGGAAATCGTCTACAAGTGTTGCAAGGCGCTCGAATATGCGCAGTATCAGGGCGTGATCCATCGCGACATCAAGCCCGCGAATATTCTGTTGCAGGGCGAAACGGACATCAAGATTTCCGACTTCGGGGCGGCTGCGATCCAGGCCCAACAGACCACGCAAGTGGCCGGGATAGGGTCGCCGGCTTATATGTCGCCGGAACAGATCAAGGAATTGCCGCTGACCCATCAGACGGATATCTATTCGCTGGGGGTGGTGATGTACAAGTTGCTCACCGGCAAATTGCCATTCGATGCGAGCAATAATTTCAGCATGATCTATCACATCCTCAACATCGAGCCGCCGCCGCCCAGCGCGTTCCGCCCGGAAACCCCGGCGGAACTGGATGAGATCGTGCGGCGCGCGATGGAGAAAGATACGGCGAAGCGTTACCAGACATGGGATGAGTTCGCGCGCGATCTGGTCGGATTCTTCAGCCATGTCGCACCGGCCCAGCACGAGATTTTCGACACCGAAAAATTCACCACGCTGCGCAGCCTGGCGTTCTTCAGGAATTTCAGCGATGTCGAGTTGTGGGAAGTGCTGCGCATCAGCGAATGGAGCAAAGTTCCGGCATCCGAGTGTATTCTGCACGACGGCGAAAGCGGGCGCTCGTTCTTCATCCTGGCGCAAGGTGTGGTGCGAGTGGTCAAGCAAGGCAGGCTGCTGAGCCTGTTGCATCGCGGCGATTGTTTTGGTGAAATGGCGCACCTCTCCGAACGCGATTTCAAACGCAGCACCGACGTGATCGCCAAGACCGACGTGGTGTTGATCGAAGTCAATCCGGATATATTGATGCACGCCACCACCGGATGCCGGTTCCAGTTTGGCGATGCATTTTTGCGCATGCTGGTGAAGCGTCTGGCGGTGGCGAATACCCGCGTCTCGCATTTGCTGGCGGATCAGGATCAATTGGGAAAGGATTAACGATATGGCAGGTTTCAGGAACATTACCGTCGCAGAATTGCAGACGATGTTGCAGCAGGATGGGCTGCGTCTGGTGGATGTGCGTACCGATGCGGAAGTGGCGCGCGGCAAGATCCCGCAGGGCGATCCCTTGCCTTTGCATTTGCTGCCGCTGCGATTGGGCGAAATGAACAAGGGCGCACCGACGGTGTTCTATTGCCAGATGGGCGGGCGTTCGGCGCAGGCCGCCGCGTTTGCCGCCGCGAATGGTTTTGCAGAGGTGTATAACCTGCAAGGCGGCATCACGGCGTGGGCGCATGCCGGCTTGCAGATCGCCGCGTGATGAGCTTCGATGTCGAGTTGGATGTGCGGCGGTTGGCCTGTCCGTTGCCGATCCTGCGCGCCAAGAAATCGTTGTCCGCGATGAGCAGCGGACAGGTGTTGAAAGTCGTGGCGACTGATGGGGGTTCCCCCAATGACTTCGCCGATTTTTGCGGCAAGACCGGCAACGAGTTGCTGTCTTCTGAAGTGAGCGGCGGCGAATTCGTGTTCCTGATCCGCCGCCGCTGATCTTCATTGAATCTGGGCTGTAGGAGCGCAATTCATTGCGCGATGGATTCACGATCCGCTATCGCGCAGCATAGCTGTGCTCCTACACATCAACCCAGTTTCTTGCGCTGCGCCTGCAACTGCACCAGCGTTGCGCCGAAGTCTTCCACTCTTCTCTTTTCCTGTTCCACCACGGCTGCCGGTGCGCGCGCGACGAAGCTTTCATTGCCGAGCTTGGCATGCGCCTTGGCGATCTCGCTGGTCAAACGCGCGATCTCTTTGTCGAGGCGTTCGCGCTCTGCCGCCACGTCGATCTCGACCTTCAGCATCAGTTTGTAGTTGCCGACGATGGACACCGGCGCATCGCCTTCCGGCAGTTCGGCGACGACCTGCACTTCGCTCAGCTTGGCGAGGCTGCTGATGTAGGGAGCGAGTGCATTCAGGACTGTCGCATCTCCGGCGGCGATCAGCGGCACGCGCGCGGCGGGCGACAGATTCATCTCGCTGCGCAGGCTGCGGCAGGCGGTAATGAGTTCTTGCAATAGTGCGACCTGTGCGATAGACGCTGCGTCGATCTTGCTGCTGTCGGCTTTGGGATAGGCTCGCAGCATGATGCTGTCGCCTTTTGCATTCGCCATCGGCGCGACCGATTGCCACAACTCTTCGGTGATGAACGGAATAATCGGGTGGGCCAGGCGCAGCATGGTTTCCAGCACGCGCACCAGGGTGCGGCGCGTGGCGCGCTGGCGTGCTGCTGAATCCTGATTCCCGGATCCTGAATCCTGCAATTGCACCTTGGCCAGTTCCACATACCAGTCGCAATACGTGTTCCATACCAGCTCATAGACGGTGCGCGCCGCCATGTCGAAACGGTAGTCGGCAAAGTGCGTCGCCATTTCGGCTTCGGCCTGTTGCAGTACGCCGATCATCCACTTGTCGGCAGCGGAGAATTCCAGTGCCAGCGCCTCGTCTTGTCCTACGTCCTTGCCTTCGCAGTTCATCAGCACGAAGCGCGTGGCGTTCCACAGCTTGTTGCAGAAGTTGCGGTAGCCCTCGCAGCGCTGCATGTCGAACTTGATGTCGCGTCCGGGCGAAG
>JAVHQS010000031.1:0-4586 GCA_036171255.1 Gallionella sp. | reverse complement strand
GAAAGTGGTACGGTTTTGACTACAGCCCCACAGTCTTGCATCGCAAGTCTGTGACCGACTTCACACAAGAGCAAAGCTGTTGTGTTAATCAAATTTCATCAGTCTGGCTCAGCCAGTCTGATTCCTTCTTTACACAAGTGCGCAAGCATTTGTGAGTTACGCAATCAGTTCAATGCCGCCTGCACCGCGTCTGGTGCGCGCTTGATAACGTTTAGCAACACCAGCGATGCCCCCTGCGGCGAACGATCTCCGCGCTCCCAATGGCGCAAAGTCGCAACCGAGAATCCAAACCGCGCTGCGAATTGCTCTTGCGTCATTCCCATCTGGCGACGCAATGCAGAAACATCCACTTCTTCCGGCGTGTAAGTTTTCACGGCGACCTTCGCACCTTTCGCATGCGAAATCGCTTCATTTAATCCACGCGCGATACTGTCAAAAGCTTTTCCCATAACTCACCTCTCAATCCAGGTTGCAACCAGAATATCAACCAACTTCGCCAATCCATTACGGTCGGCTTTGCTCAAATTCGCCTGCTCGTTCTTGGCGAACAGTGCCACCAAATAAAGCGGCATCAATTCGCTGTGGTAGTAGTAGATCACCCGAACCCCACCACTCTTGCCGCGCCCACCTCTACCCCAACGTATCTTGCGAATACCACCGCGCCTTCGATTAGATCGCCCGATTTCGGATGTGCGGCCAGATAACTCACGATGTCCTGACGTTCCTTGACGGTCATCAGTTTTTCCGCTTGGCGGATATATTCCGGCACTTCGGCAATCGTAATCATGGCGCTCATGATAATCCAATGGATTAGATTTGAACATTATTTCTGCTTAGTATCGTTCAACATCAATCAGTCAATATCGCATTGACCTGCGCTTCCATGCCCACCCCGTTGTCATCGAGATAGACAAAGCGGAACAGGCACTTCCCATCGCTTTTCGCTGCCCACAGCTCACCCACCTGGCGCTTCTCAATCTCATCAGGATCGTTGCGCAAGTGTCCGCCCTTGTATTCGATCACCGCAATGCGCCCATCGGATAACTCAATAATAAAATCGGGAAAGAATCGACCTTTGGAAACCGGCAACCAGAATCCCGGATCGCGATCCAAATTGCGCACCCAATATTTCACTTTGGGATGCCGGTCGATCATGCGCGCGCAATCGAACTCCTCGCCCTTGTCCTTCAGGTCGGCAATCACCGGGTAGTAATGCTTCTGGAAATCCCAGCGCCCCGCATAGCGGCTGCCTGCCGGTGCCGGATATATCCCCGTCTCGAAATTGAAGGCATGCGTCCAGTCCGGTTCCACCTGCCAGCCGCCATCCAGCACCAGTTGGCGGAATTGCGATTTTGCCGCCACCTCGCGCATGTCGCAGATTTGCGCATCAATGCGCTTCGCCAACACGAAACGCATGCGCGCCAAAGTATTCAGGGCAATGCGCTGCTCGTTCAACAGATAGTTCACCACCGCGCGCAGATAGGCCAGCAGATGAGATTGCACGATGTCCGGCTGGCGCACCTCGCGGTTCAGCCAGCGCACCAGATCGTCCGCCGTGATGTTCACGTTCACGCCATCCAGCGCAAGCTGATGCGCATCGGCTGCGCGCATCTTCACCTTATCGTTATCCAGATAAATCTCGAACGCATTGTCCTGCTCCACCACCTGGAAGCCCGGCAGCGAAATTGTCTGCGCCAGCAGGTTCAAATCCACGCTCTCCAGCACCGCCTCGCGCTCCAGCGGAAACAAGGCGGCCTGTGCATCGCTGCGATAACCCAGCGGTGGGATCGGCGCAAACTTCACGCCACGCATGGCGGGTGAAGTTTCAGCCGCCACGACTGCATTGTGCTGGGTGATCTTTTCGCGGATCGCTTCGCGCTTCTTCTCGCTGCGCTCGGTTTCCAGCAAAACTTTCTCGACCGCCTCATCCACATGGCCGGTCAGCGTAACTTCAATCCCCTTGCCATCGGCGGCGGGGGCAACGCTTACCCCGGCGAGATGCTGCAAGCCGGTATCTTTCGCCACCTTCAGCACCGTGGTCACGGGCGGAAACGCTGCGGGCTGCGGCGCACCATCGAACAACGGCATCTGCGGCGCAATCATCGAGGCAACATCCAGCGCCTCAAAGCCCATGTTCGTCACCAGCCTGTCCACCAGCGCCCCCGCCGCATGCGCAAACGTCGCCTCGCATACATGCGCATAAGCCCGGTTCAGCGATTCGCGATTGCGCTTGCTGGCATAAGGCATGCGCAACACACGCCCCAGCAACTGCTCCACCGCCGTCGCACTCGACAGCGGCTGCAATGAACACAGGATGTAGGCAAACGGGCAATCCCAGCCCTCGCGCAGCGCCTGCACCGTAATGATGTAGCGCAACGGACAGGCGGGCGAAGAAATTTCCACCCCCTCCAAGTCGCGCTGGCTGCCTGTGGCGATGGCAATCTGTTCTTCGGGAATATGCAACTCGGTGATGAGATGCTGGCGCAAAGCATCCGGGGGCATGGCATCGTTCACGTTTTGCGCCTGGAACAACACGATGGGCCGCACATAGGTATCGCCCGCCGCCTGTGCCTGCTGTGCTTCGGCTTCAAGCCACTTCTGCGCCTGCACCGCGCCGAACACCGCCGACTGCCAGCCTTCGGGATGCTCGCTCAAGGTGATCGGCAGCTTGATCATTTGCTCGGCTTGCAGTTCCTGCGCCGAAACGTGATACAGCACATTGGTCTTGTGCGCGACGGGCGTCGCCGTCAGTTCCAGAATGGCGGAAGGGTTCAAGCGCTTCAACGCAGTGAAGCTGGCATCTGTCCGGGCATTGTGCGCTTCGTCCACTATCACCAGGGGATTCTGCAAGGCCAGCCAGTTGGCCAGCGAATAGCGCGGCTGCCCGATGTAGGCATTCAACATCGCATTATTCACCGCGTCTGCTTCTGTCACGAACGCATCCGGTACCCCGGACAACCCTGCCAGCCGCTCCGCCGGCAGCGCCTTGAAATGCCGCTCGAACGCCTCCGAGAACGCATACACGTTGCGCGTGTCGGTCTGCTCGACGCGGAAGCTCTGCATCGTCGCCACCACCACGATGGCCTGCCGTCCCCAATCGGTGGGCGACAACGTGCTCACCCGGTCGAGGTCGCATACCTGCACACGCTGCCCGTAGGCTTCTTCCAATGCCACGCGGTAAGGGTGCCCCGGCGTCTGCAATGCAGAAAGCGTCTGCGAACGGATCGCATCCGACGGCACCAGCCACACCGCCACCGGCGCATCCGACGATTGCCACTCGCGCGCCATGCGCACAATGGCATGCGAGGCCATCAGCGTCTTGCCGCCCCCGGTGGGAATACGCAAACACACGCATGGTATGTCTCCGAATACTTCCGACTGATATGCCCGCCCTGCCTGTTGCTGAAACGCACTGGCCGCACCCACTTGCGACGAGAGATGCAGAAAATCGGAAAGCGCCGTCAACGCGGCAGATTGGTATCGCTTGAGTTTCAGGTCGGCCATCGTTATCGCGCCTTCACATCGTAGGGAATATGTTTGAAAGTGATGCCCTCCGCCGCCAGCCGCTTCTCGCCCAGGCGGCATGCCTCACCGTAAATGATCTTCTCGCCATCGAACGGACAAATCTGCCTGATCGCGGCCAGCACTTCCTGCGTCAGCACATTGCCGGATTGCGGTCGCCTGTCGCCGAGGATGCCGTTGAACAGCAGATAAATCGCACGGCCTTCATGCTCGCCCAGCTTCGGCACATGCCACGGCCCGCTTGCCGCCAGCCCCGTTTCCTGCATCCACACAAAACTCGCCAGCGTGGCAAAGCGCACCGCCGGATGAATGCTGCCGTCGGCATGGAACATCGGTTCGCCCAAGCGCAGAAAACGGAAACCGCCACCACCCTGCCAATTCACCGCCTGCGAAATGCCGCCCTGTTCGCCCTCGATCACCTTCTGCAAGCGCGGCAGGCAATGCGTCTCGGCATGCTCGCCCATCTCGATGCCGATCCAGCGCCGCCCCATCTTGTGCGCCACGGCAGCAGTCGTGCCGCTGCCGAGGAAGCTGTCGAGCACGAGGTCGCCGGGGTTGGTGGCTAACTGAAGAATGCGCTGCATTATTTTTTCAGGTTTAGGCGTATCAAATAGTTCAGTTGCAAAAAGTAGCTTTAGCTCAGCCTTTGCCTGCCTTGTTGTACCTGATTCATCACCAGTCCACCATGAATCAGGAACACGTCCTTCTTGTGCATTAAGATAAATCTTGCGAATAATTCGTGTCTCACCCGTCGAAAAAATAATTTCACCAGTTGCAATTTTTGCTGCAACTGTTTCTTTGGCCCACCTCCATCCATTTGGTGGAGGATCAATTGTTTTTCCACTTGGCGTTGTGATTTGGTAACGAAGGTTTGGCCGAAACAAACCGTTCCTCACATCTCCAGAGCGCCAGTTTCCACGGGGGTCATTGTCTGGATTTGAATATGCCCTATTGTGATGCTCTTCTCTCGGAAACACCCCAAGGTTAAAAATACTAGACTTGCCGTAACAGAAAAGATGATTGTGATTCTGTGTGAATTTTCCTTGATACCCTTGCCCTTGTAC
>JAVHQS010000030.1:0-4744 GCA_036171255.1 Gallionella sp. | reverse complement strand
GATCGATGCCTATATCGTCATGTATTTTTGATATAGCAGTGAACCACCCTGACCCTTATCCGTTTTTGATCCATCGAACGCGCAACAAAAAAGCCGGCTTAAGCCGGCTTTTTTGCTGATTGCAACTGACCTGCAAATTACAGAGCCAGGATGAACTTGACCAGTTCCTTGATGTCAGCTTGCTTGGTACCGGCAGCGTCGTTAGCAGGCATAGGCATGGAACCCCATACGCCGCTACCGCCCTTGGACACTTTAGTGATCAGCTTGGCTTCTGCGCCAGCATCACCCTTGTATTTCTTGGCAACATCCGCCCAAGCTGGACCAACCACCTTCTTGTCGATTGCATGACAAGCTGTGCAGTTGTTCTTCTTGGCAAGTGCCGGCATCTCTGCTGCCATTGCGCTGCCTGCAACCATCAAACCTGCTGCCACTGCCATGCTTACGATGATAGATTTCATATGTTCTCTCCGTTTTATGATCAAAAAACTTAAAAGATGTGAAGGTTTTTGCCTCCGTTCGGGATTCTAAACAACTCCGTCCGATTTGCCTACCTGCTTTTCTGACGGTGCATGAATAACGTTGGCCTACCCTCTCCGGTTGACAACTCATTTCAAAGACAGCACAAATTTCACCAGGGACTTGATGTCCGCATCGCGGACGCGGGTATTAGCCGGCATCGCCATACTGCCCCACACTCCGCCGCCACCCTTGGCCACCTTGGCTATCAGCCTGGCTTCGGCGCCAGTGTCGCCGCGATATTTTACCGCCACCTCTTTCCAGGCCGGGCCGACCACTTTCTTGTCTATCGCATGGCACACGAAACAACCGCTTTGCTGTGCCAACTTGCGGCCATCCGCATCGGACAACACCGTATCGGTCTTCGCTTCCGGCTTGGCAACGGGCGCTGTGACCGCAGCCGGCATGGAGGCTTTGATGTTGTCGAGCGGTTTTATTTCCTGCGCAACCGGCTTGACTTCTTTGCTTGCCGCCTCGCCTGCCTGTTTGCTCAGATGACAAGGCTTGCCGTGCTTTTCCACGCAATCCTTTTTGCGCTTCTTAATCTTCTGCTTGGTGCCCGGCGCGGCGTTTCCCGCGCCGGGCGCAACAGCTTGTTCAGCCGCAAACGCCTGTCCGCCATACAGCGCAGCCAATAGTGACACCATCAACAAATTACGTTTTTGCATGTTCTCTCCCGTTCTAGAGTTGAGCAACCAAGTTACGAAACCGACTCGGCGCGGTATTCGACGATCAGCGTATGTTTGGTACCCGCCGCGACGCGCACGACATTGTCGATCGCGTTAACCGACTCCACGCACACCATTTCGCGCCAGCCGTCCGGCTGCCCCATGTCGCCCATCTTGGCGGCCTTTTCCGTCCACGGCGTCCACACCACGGTGGATAGACTGCCAGATTTGGCGATATGGATGCGACGCTTGAGTTTGTCGTCATGAATCACGCATTCGGCACCGGTATTGATATACACGCGGTCGACTTCTCCAGAGAAGGTAACTGCACCATCTTGCTTGCGCAGATTGGAACCGCCGACCTTGTCCCAATACCCGCAGCCTTCCAGCCCGGTCACGCGCACCGCGCCGATGTCGCCGATCTGCAAATAGGTATGCAGGGCTTCGCCGATCACAACGTCGGCAGCGCCGATATTTTCGGTGCTCATTTCCATCCGCAGCGTTGCCCCGACGATGACCGTCAGATCGAGTTTGCAGGCGTGCGGCCACTGCACTCTGGTCTTGTCGCTCTCTACCAGACGCAGCGTCAGGCGCGTCGCGCCGTTCGGTTCGGTGCCGGACTCGATCACTTGCCAAGGCACGGTGCGCGCGTAGCCGTGCCCGGGAAAACCGGATTCAGTCGCATGCGCGCCGAACCACGGCCAACACACCGGCGCACCGCCGCGTATCGATTTGCCCGCCGCCAGTTTGGCATCGCGCGACAGCCACACTACCGGCACGGCTTGGCTTTTCGGCTGCCAGTTCATCAGATGCGCGCCTTGCAGGCACAGCGATGCACTGCCTAGCGCATTGTCGATCTCGGCGACGATCAGGCCGCTGGCATCTTCGCGAAAACTCAATTGTCCTTTGATGCCGAATTGCGTGTTCAATTGTTGTGCTGCGGTCATACCGTTCTCCTGTTTGATTAACGATTCTCGATTTGTGTAACGTCGCGCGCCGCGCCCTTGTCGGCCGAAGTCACCATAAGGTGTTGACCTGCGGACGGCGGAGCAGTGGCTCCACGAAGTGGAGATGCGACCCGGCAGCAGTGTCCTGCGCCGCCCACCCTATTTTTCCACCTGCGTCACGTCGCGCACCGCGCCCTTGTCGGCCGAAGTCACCATCGCGGCGTAGGCGCGCAATGCGACCGACACCTGCCGGTCGCGATCGACCGGCTGCCACGCCTTGCTACCTTTGGCCTGCATCGCGGTGCGGCGGCGCGTCATTTCTTCGAACGAAATCGCCAGCGTGATGCTGCGTTGCGGGATGTCGATCTCGATGCGATCGCCTTCCTCCACCAAGCCGATCTCGCCGCCCTGCGCGGCTTCCGGAGAAACGTGACCGATGCTCAGGCCCGAGGTGCCGCCGGAGAAGCGCCCGTCGGTGAGCAGCGCGCACACCTTGCCCAAGCCTTTCGATTTCAGATAACTGGTGGGATAAAGCATCTCCTGCATCCCCGGCCCGCCCTTCGGGCCTTCATAGCGGATCACCACCACGTCGCCCGCCACGATCCGGTCGGCGAGGATCGCTGCCACCGCATCGTCCTGGCTTTCGAACACGCGCGCGCGTCCGGTGAATTTCAGGATACTGTCGTCCACCCCGGCGGTCTTGACGATGCAGCCGTCCAGCGCGATGTTGCCGTGCAGCACCGCCAGTCCGCCGTCTTTGGAATAAGCGTGCGCGCTATCGCGGATGCAGCCGTTACTGCGATCAACGTCCAGATCGGGATAGAGCATGGATTGCGAAAAGGCAATGGTGGTGACGATGCCGCCGGGTGCGGCGTGGAAGAATTTCTTCACCGCTTCATCCATGGTCTGCACGATGTCCCATTGTTGCAACGCAGCCGCCAGGGTCTGGCTATGCACGGTCATGGCATCGCTATGCAACAAGCCGGCACGATCCAGTTCGCCGAGGATCGCGGGTATCCCGCCGGCACGGTGCACGTCCTCCATGTGATATCCGGACGACGGCGCAACCTTGCACAAGGTCGGCACATGACGCGACAGGCGATCCATGTCCTTCATCGTGAAATCCACCTCGGCCTCGCGCGCGATCGCCAGCAGATGCAGCACGGTGTTGGTCGAACCGCCCATCGCGATGTCCAGCGCCATCGCATTCTCGAATGCATCCAGGGTGGCGATGGAACGCGGCAATACCGAGGCGTCGTCCTGCTCGTAATAGCGTTTGCACAGTTCGACGATCACGCGTCCGGCGCGCAGGAACAACTGCTTGCGCTCGGCGTGCGTCGCCACCAGCGAGCCGTTGCCGGGCAGCGACAAGCCCAACGCCTCGGTCAGGCAGTTCATCGAATTGGCGGTGAACATGCCGGAGCAGGAGCCGCAGGTCGGGCAGGCGGAGCGCTCGATGGCCTCGACTTCCTCATCGCTGCATTTGCTGTCGGCAGCAGAGACCATCGCATCGACCAAGTCCAAGCCTTTGGTCTTGCCCTGCCAGTTCACCTTGCCCGCTTCCATCGGCCCGCCGGAGACGAACACCACCGGAATGTTCAGACGCATCGCCGCCATCAGCATGCCGGGCGTGATCTTGTCGCAGTTGGAGATACACACCAGCGCGTCGGCACAATGCGCGTTGACCATGTATTCCACCGAGTCGGCGATCAGGTCGCGCGAGGGCAGCGAATACAACATGCCGCCGTGCCCCATCGCGATGCCGTCGTCCACCGCGATGGTGTTGAATTCCTTGGCGATGCCGCCCGACTTTTCGATCTCGCGCGCCACCAGTTGTCCCATGTCCTTGAGGTGTACGTGTCCGGGCACGAACTGGGTGAACGAGTTGGCGACAGCGATGATCGGTTTGCCGAAGTCGCCTTCGGTCATTCCGGTGGCGCGCCACAAGGCGCGTGCGCCGGCCATGTTGCGGCCGTGGGTGGAGGTGCGGGAACGGTAAGCAGGCATGATGTCTCTCTACGGAATAAAAGCACACGTATAATCGGAGCCGCAATTCTAACCGATTCCAGGAAACCTCTGACTAATGCTCGTTCATCCGCAATTCGACCCCGTCGCCATCCATCTCGGCTCCTTTGGCATCCATTGGTATGGGCTGATGTACCTGGCCGGCTTCATGACTTTCCTGTGGCTGGGACGCAAGCGTATCGCCACACTGGACCAGCCACAGATCAACGCCAAGCTGCTCGATGACCTGCTGTTCTATGGCGTGCTCGGCGTGATTCTGGGCGGGCGATTGGGCGAGGTGCTGTTTTACAACCCCGGTTATTATTTTTCGCACCCTCTCAAAATTCTCGCCGTCTGGGAAGGCGGCATGTCGTTCCACGGCGGATTCCTGGGCGTGCTGGTGGCGATGGCGTTATTCGCCCGGCAACAGAAACTGCGCTGGCTGCAACTGATGGACTTCATCGCCCCGCTGGTACCGCCCGGGCTGGCTTTCGGGCGGCTCGGGAATTTCATCAACGGCGAGTTATGGGGCCGCCCGACCGATGCGCCCTGGGGCATGGTCTTTCCCAAAGTGGACGAGCTGCCGCGCCACCCTTCGCAGTTGTATGA
>JAVHQS010000029.1:0-1002 GCA_036171255.1 Gallionella sp. | reverse complement strand
GCCTTTCACGAATACTTCATCGAAGACAAATATGAAGCCGGCATCATGCTGGAAGGCTGGGAAGTCAAAGCTATCCGCGCCGGGCGGGCGCAACTCAAGGAAGCCTATGTCACGGTCAAGGACGGCGCGCTGTATCTGTTCGGCTCGCACATCAGCCCGCTGCTGAACGCCTCCACCCACATCCATCCCGACCCGGTACGCATCCGCAAGCTGCTGCTGCACAAGCTGGAGATCGACAAGATCATCGGCAAGGTGCAACGCGCCGGCTACACCCTGATGCCGCTGGACATGCACTACAAGAACGGCCGCGTCAAACTCGAGATCGGCCTCGCCAAAGGAAAGAAACAACATGACAAGCGCGCAACCGAACGTGAAAAAGATTCCAAGCGTGAAGCGGCGCAAGCCATGAAAAAGCTAAGTCGCTGAAAGAATGCCATGCGCAATCTCGCCGCCTTCCTGTTTACCCTTGCTGTCTATCTACCCGCGACCAGCCATGCCCACCCCAACCCAACACAACCCAACCGAGCCGACCCCATGACTGACCAAACCCAACAACAAACCGCCTACCTCTCCGGCGGCTGCTTCTGGGGCATGGAAGAACTGGTGCGCGAGATCCCCGGCGTGCTGGAGACCGAAGTCGGCTACACCGGCGGCGGTACGCCCAACGCCACATATGAGATCGTGAAGACCGGACACAGCGGTCATGCCGAATCGCTGAAGATCGTGTTCGATCCCGAACAAGTGACCTACCGCCACCTGCTGTTCGAATTTTTCCGCATGCACAACCCGACCACGCGCAACCGGCAAGGCAACGACCTCGGCACGCAATACCGCTCGGCGATCTTTTATGTGAGCGAAGAACAAAAACACACCGCCGGGGAAGTCATCAAGACCGTGGATGCATCAGGAGAATGGAAAGCCAAAGTGGTCACCGAAGTCGTGCCGTTCAAGGAGTTCTACCGCGCCGAGGATTATCACCAGAAGTATCTGGTCAAGCATCCG
>JAVHQS010000028.1:0-1011 GCA_036171255.1 Gallionella sp. | reverse complement strand
GCCCGCATCAGTACCGTACTGGCCCAATGGGACGGCGAGCATCAAGCCTTGCTGAATGCGGATTTCAGCCTGCTGGATAACGAATACGAGACCGCACTGCTGCAACAGATGATCGATTATCCGCAGGTGATCGAGAACGCCGCGCAGGATCTGGCGCCGCATCTGATCGCGTTCTACCTGAAGGATTTGGCGGCGGATTTCCACAGCTACTATAATGCGTCGCGCTTTCTGGTCGAAGACGAGGCTCTCAAGTGCGCGCGTCTGGCATTGATCGCCGCCGCCGCGCAAGTGATGCGCAACGGTCTGGCATTGCTCGGTGTGACCGCACCGGAAAAAATGTAACGAAAAGGAACAGATAGACATGAGCAGAAACACAAGCAACAAATCTGCCGCGCCGGGCAAGAGCAGTCAACTGCTGACCGGCATCCTGGTGGGTATGGTGATAGGCGTTGCGCTGGCTGCGGGTCTGGCGTGGTTCATCATGAAATCGCCCAGCCCGTTCGTGAACAAGGAACAGCAGGTGATGGTGAAACCGTTGCCGGAATTTGCCAAGCCGGTCGAAGCCGCGAAGCCGGTTTCCCAATCCGCTCCGGTCGCTGCATCCGGTGTGGGTGATGGCAAGCCGCGTTTCGAGTTTTACAAGGTGCTGACCGACAAACAGGATGCGACCGTCACCGTGCCGGACAAGGCGGCAGACAAGCCCAAGGCAAGCGAAAGCAAACCTGTCGTGCCTCAAGCCGCGCCCGGCAGTGCTGCGACTGCCGCAAAGGAAACCTATTTCCTGCAAGCGGGCTCGTTCTCGAATGCGGATGACGCTGAAAAACTGAAAGCCAGGCTGACACTGCTGGGTATGGAGGTCAACGTGCAGGCGGCGACGATCCCCGGCAAGGGCGTGTGGCATCGCGTGCGCGTCGGACCCTACAAGGGCGCTGATGAAATGAACAGTGCGCGCAATACATTGAAACAAAATGGCGTGGAGTCCACTCCAACGCGGGCGCAATAAGCGTCCAC
>JAVHQS010000027.1:0-4876 GCA_036171255.1 Gallionella sp. | reverse complement strand
CGCGGCAAACAAACTTGATACCACGCGCAAGGTCAGCAGTTCCCCCAGATACGGAATCGTCTCGCCATCCGCCCAGCGCGTTTCTTCCACCTTGCGCATCTGCCAGCCATCGAGCTTTTCCACCACCCAGTGCGCCTTGTCCTGCAACACGCTGTGCAGCCATTTCTCCGGCGCGCGCAGCGGCATGCTCACGGTGAGGCCGCGGTCGTCGATGCGCAGGCCGATGCTGCGGCGTTTGCGGCTGCGCTTCAGGGTGTAGGTGATGTGCTGGCCGGCGAGCAGTGCGGCACGTTGTTCAACGGCGGGAGGGTCGTTGCGAAGCAACGGGGACACCCCGGACGTGCCCCTTGCGAGTACGGCAGGAGGGGCAACCAGATTGCGCAGACGTTTCAGCATCTTTAATGATCTGTCATTCCGGCCTGCGCCGGAATGACGAAACCGGAATTTTCAGAGGCTCCCATCAATGTGCCAGTTGCTGTATCTCGTTTTCGATCCACGCCTCGACTTCAGCATTGATCTCGTCGGCCTTGCGGCCTTGTGTCGCAATCGGTTTGCCGATGCTCATCGTCACCAGCCCCGGATGTTTGCTGAACGCATTGCGCCCCCACAACCGTCCGGCGTTGTGTGCCACCGGAATCACCGGCACGCCGCTGCTCACCGCCAGCAGCGCACCGCCGACCTTGTATTTGCCGCGCTTGCCAAACGGCACGCGTGTTCCCTCGGGAAAGATCACCACGAAGAAACCTTGCGCAAGCCTTTCCTTGCCCTGCTTGAGCAACTGTTTCACCGCACCCTTGCCGTCGCTGCGTTTGATGGCGATGGGGCTGGTCAGCGCCAGCGCCCAGCCGAAGAACGGCAGCCACAACAATTCGCGTTTCAACACCCACACCTGCGGCGGAAATATTTGTTGCAACGCCAGCGTCTCCCAAGCGGACTGATGCTTGCACAGCACGATGCACGGTTCTTTCGGGATGTTCTCGATGCCGCGCACTTCATGGCGGATGCCGCACACCACGCGCAGTATCGGCAGCATCAGCTTCGCCCATTGCGAGATGATGCGATAGCGCGTGAGCGGACTGAACGGAAAGGTCAACAAGGCCAGCGTCGAAAAGATCGGCGTGAAAATGATCTGGATGAGCAAAAAGATCAACGAACGGATGGCCAGCATATCGGCCTAGACCAGTTTCGCGGCCACTGCCGCCAGATCGGCAAACACCCGCGTGCCTTGCGGCAAGCCGCTGGCCGCATGGGTCTTGGTACCTTTTCCGGTCAGCACCAGACAGGGCAGCGCACCCATCGCAGCGGCAGATTGCAAATCACGCAGCGAATCTCCCACGACCGGCACATCCGCAAGACTGACGCTATAGCGCGCCGCGATTGCTTCCAGCATGCCGCTCTTCGGCTTGCGGCAATGGCAATGGCTATCGGCGGTATGCGGACAATAGAACACCGCGTCGATGCGCGCGCCGGCCAGCGCGCAAGCCTTGTGCATCTTGTCGTGGATCGCATTCAGCATCTGCATATCGAACAGCCCGCGCCCGATCCCGGATTGGTTGGTCGCCACCACCACGCGGTAGTCGGCCTGGTTCAGCCGCGCGATCGCCTCCAGACTGCCGGGTATCGGCTTCCATTCTTCCGGGTTCTTGATGAACTGGTCGGAATCGAAATTGATCACGCCGTCGCGGTCGAGAATGATGAGTTTCATGTCGGAATGATGAAAAGTGAAAAGTGAAAAGTGAAACGGGGTGAGACGTCAGGTTGAAAAGTATCGAGTATTGATTTTTCAATATGCGCAAAAAAAACAATGGGCCTCAGCGCTGGTGTTTTCATTTCACGTTTCACGTTTTACCTTTCACAAGCCTCAAGCCGCCAGTTTGGAAATGTCGGCGACGCGATTCATCGAACGGTGCAATTGCGCCAGCAACGCAAGACGGTTGGCGCGCAACGCCGCATCCTCCGCATTCACCATCACGCTGTCGAAGAACGCATCCACCGGCGTGCGCAACGCCGCCAGCGCTTGCAGCGATGCGGTGTAATCGCCGCGCTCAAAAGCCGCATCTGCCTGCGGCGCGATCCGGCTCAACGCCTGATGCAAGGCCTGCTCGGCAGGCTCGAGCAGCAGCGCGGTATCCACCTTGTCGCTGACCGCACCCTCGACCTTCTTGAGGATGTTGCCGACGCGCTTGTTGGCGGCGGCAAGGGCAGGCGCTTCAGACAGTGAGGAGAAAACTCGAACAGCGGCCAGGCGCTTTTGCACATCGGGCAAGTGCCCGGGATGCAATGCCAGTACTGCATCAACTTCTTGTGCAGTGTAGCCTTGCTCACGGAGAGTACCGGACAAGCGATCCAAGAAGAAAGTTTCAAGGTGATAACCGATATTAAAACCAAACTCTTCTTGGATCTGGTTTGAGAAAGTGTGTTGAAGTGTTTCTTCAAATGCCCTTGACGCTATCGAAAACAACATGTCCAGCCGAAGCGGCAAAGTTTTTTCAGTGAGGATGCGGATGATGCCCAGCGCATGACGACGCAACGCAAACGGATCTTTGTCGCCAGTGGGCATCTGACCGATGCCGAACATGCCGGCCAGCGTTTCCAGTTTGTCCGCCAGCGCGACGCAGATGCCGACCATGTCGCGCGGCAATTCGTCGCCCGCAAAGCGCGGCTTGTAGTGGTCTTCGATGGCGTAGGCGATGGCGTCGCTCAGCCCATCGTGCAGTGCGTAGTAGCGCCCCATGATGCCTTGCAGTTCCGGGAATTCGCCGACCATGTCGGTGAGCAGGTCGGCCTTCGCAAGCAATGCGGCTTGCTCGGCGTGCATAGCAAGTTCCTCACCACCGAGTTGCTGTCCGATAGCTTTGGCGATGGCACAGACCCGCTCCACACGCTCGCCCTGCGTACCGAGCTTGTTGTGATACACCACCTTGGCTAGACCCAACACACGAGACTCCAGCGTCTTTTTTCTGTCCTGATCGAAGAAGAATTTCGCATCGGCCAGACGCGGGCGCACCACGCGCTCATTGCCGCCGATCACCAGGCTCGCATCCGCCGGGCGGATGTTGGACACGATCAGGAATTTATTGGTGAGCTTGCCGTTGCTATCGAGCAGCGGAAAATATTTCTGGTTCGCCTTCATCGTCAGGATCAGGCATTCCTGCGGCACTTCGAGGAACTCTTCCTCGAACTTGCCGAGCAGCACGTTGGGACGTTCGACCAGTGCGGTCACCTCATCCAGCAACGCATCGTCCTCGATCGGCTTGAGGTTTTCCTTTGCTGCGGCAGCGGCAAGCTGCTTGGCAATTTCGGCGCGGCGTGCGGCGAAGCTGGCGATCACCGCCCCTTCGGTTTCCAGTTGCTGTGCATAGCTGTCGGCATCCTTCAGCGCCACCGTCGCCACACTCGCCTCGAAGCGGTGGCCCTGCGTCTCGCGTCCGGCAGTCAATCCCAGCACGGCAATCGGCACGATCTCCGCGCCATGCAGCGCGACCAGCCCATGTGCGGGACGCACGAAATTCACGCTGCTCCAGCCGTCGGCCAGTTGATAGCTCATCACCTTGGCGATCGGTAACCTGGCGATGGCTTCATCGAGCGCCTTTTGCAGCCCTTCCGCCAGCGTCGCGCCTTTCACCATGCTGTCGTAGAACAATACTTCCGTCTTGCCGTCCTGAGCGCGCTTGAGTTGCGGCACGACCGACGCATCCGCGCCGAAGCTGGCCAGTTTCTTGAGCAAGGCAGGCGTGGCCTGACCGTTCGTATCCAGACCGACTGCCACCGGCATCAGCTTTTGCGATACCGATTTATCTGCCGCCTGCTTTGCCACGTTCGTGACATGCACCGCGAGACGGCGCGGCGATGCATATGATGCAACCGCTGCATCGGCAGCAACAAGTCCCTGAGCTTTCAGGCTTGCGGACAATACCTCGGCAAAACTCTCGCCCAGTTTCTTCAGCGACTTCGGCGGCAGTTCCTCGACGAACAACTCGACTAATAAATTTCTGCTGGTCATGCTCAAACCTCGTCATTCCCGCGCAGGCGGGAATCCAGTTGGTTCAACGAATCCCGCAATGCGGGACAATGCCGGTTTTGTCCGCTGCGCGGAAAATTTATTTTCGCTGGATTCCGGGGCAAGCCCGGAATGACGTCATGGATGGTTCTCATGCTATGCGGCTTCCTTCTGCAACTTGGCCAGCACTTCATCCGCCCACTCCTTCGGCGCCATCGGAAAACCGAGACGCGCACGGCTATCGTAGTAGCTCTGTGCCACGGCGCGCGCCAGATTGCGGATGCGACCGATGTAGGCCGCGCGCTCGGTCACCGAGATCGCGCCGCGCGCGTCCAGCAGGTTGAAGCTGTGTGCGGCTTTCAGCACCTGTTCGTAGGCAGGCAGCGCCAGTTGCTGTTCCATCAGATGTTTGGCCTGCTTCTCGTAGCTGCCGAACGCGCCCAGCAAAAATTCCACGTCGCTGTGCTCGAAGTTGTAGGTGGATTGCTCGACTTCGTTCTGGTGGTACACGTCGCGGTAAGAAATGCCCTCGGTCCAGGTCAGATCGAACACGTTTTCCACGCCTTGCAGATACATCGCCAGCCGCTCCAGCCCGTAAGTGATCTCGCCGGTGATCGGTTTGCAGTCGATGCCGCCGACCTGCTGGAAGTAGGTGAACTGGGTCACTTCCATGCCGTTCAGCCACACCTCCCAGCCCAGGCCCCACGCGCCGAGCGTCGGGTTCTCCCAATCGTCCTCGACGAAACGGATGTCGTTCTGCTTGAGGTCGAAACCGAGCGCCTCCAGCGAACCGAGATACAGCTCAAGGATGTCGGCGGGCGCGGGTTTCAGTACCACCTGGAACTGGTAGTAATGCTGCAGGCGGTTCGGATTCTC
>JAVHQS010000026.1:0-1027 GCA_036171255.1 Gallionella sp. | reverse complement strand
GGCGATGAGGATATTGGGGTGTTTGCGCAAAACTTCGCCGAGTGCCTTCAAGTCTGCTAGGGAGTACACCGCGCCGGAAGGATTGCTCGGGCTATTGATTACCACCATTCTGGTCTTTGGTGTGATGGCCGCCGTCAGTTGAGCAGGCGTCAGCTTGAAACCCTGCGCGATGTCGGCCTGCACGATGACAGGCTTGCCTTCTGCGATGATGACGATGTCGGGATACGACACCCAGTACGGCGCGGTGATGATGACTTCGTCGCCGGGGTTGATGACTGCCAGCGCGAGGTTGAAGAAACTTTGCTTGCCGCCGCAGGAGACCAAGATCTGTTTGGCGGTGTAGTCCAGATTGTTATCGCGCTTGAACTTGGCGATGACCGCCTGCTTCAACGAGGCAGTGCCGCCGACCGCGGTGTACTTGGTGAAACCTTTGTTGATCGCTGCGATGGCTGCGTCTTTGATGTGTTGCGGCGTGTCGAAATCGGGTTCACCCATGCCCAGCCCGATGATGTCCTTGCCTTCTGCTTTGAGCTTCGCCGCACGGGCAGAAACAGCGAGAGTTGGGGAGGGTTTGATGGCTTGCACACGAGTCGAGAGAGGCACGATATTTCCTTGAGTGTTGGACAATGACGCGGATTATACCTGTAGCGGGGCAAGAATGAATCGCTGCGCTGCGGTCTGCTATACAGCAATCCCGCCTTACACCGTACAATGCCGCGCCTATGAATATTAAAACCTTCCCCAATAGTCCCTATCGTCTGCACCAGCCCTTCGAGCCTGCCGGCGATCAGCCTGCGGCCATCGCACAGTTGATCGAGGGTATAGAGGATGGTTTGTCGTTCCAGACGCTCTTGGGCGTGACCGGCTCGGGCAAGACTTACACCATGGCGAATGTTATTGCGCGCACTGGGCGACCGGCGATGGTGATGGCGCCAAACAAGACGCTGGCCGCGCAGTTGTATTCCGAGATGCGCGAGTTCTTCCCCGAGAACGCGGTGGAATATTTCGTCTCCTATTACGACTACTA
>JAVHQS010000025.1:0-1032 GCA_036171255.1 Gallionella sp. | reverse complement strand
GGTAAATTTCAAATTGAAATTCAAATTGAATTTGAAACGTGTAATTGAATGACACGATTGAATTTGAATACTGCAATTCAATAACTAAAACGTCATGTAGTCACATCACGTTAAACCATCTAAAAACGCCGTCATGTTCAACAAACCAACATCACGGCCAGTCAAACCCAACGTCAAAACCACGTCAAACCCTTGAAAGGCACGGTGCTGAAGCCGTCTGCGTTTCCCTCCTTTTTTACCGTTAATTCACTTTTCGCCGTTTTTGTTCATTTCTCAAAATTCGTCTTTTTAATCAAGTTTCGTTCAAAGCCGAGGCTGTGCAGTAGCGCAGGCCGCACCACCTTTTCTCTTTCCAACTTGCTTAAAAATCCTATGAATTTTGATACATCGCTGCGCGCAACGGCTCCAAAAAATATGAATTAACTAACCAAAAAGGAAAAATCATGGAAAACGCAAACAACATCACCGCTAACAACCAAATCAAAGTCGCAACTCACCAAAAAATATGCACAGAAACCTTCTTCGCAAGACCTTACAACCCAGATGCGCAAGGCTTTTACTTCGCGGACGCTGACGAATTCAACGAAGGAGCCGAGGCTTTACGCGATGCACACGGCAATAAAGTCGAAGAGTTTGAGCTTCAATATGTCGGTGGAAACGACGGCGCGCTGTTTGAAGCGTGCGGAATCAGCCAAGCTAATTTGAGCGTGTGGTTCGACAAAATCGTGGATCTAGAAGAAATCGAAAAAGCGGCTCTAGTTTTTATGTTGGATTGCCAAGGTTACAAGCTCGATGATGCATTAGAAAAATACGGAGAGGTGCAAGTCACTCAATGCAAATTGACCGAAGCGGCTGAAGAATTGTTTGATGAAATCTACCTGCCAGAAATCCCCGAAGCGATTCACGGTTACATTGACTATCAGCGTTTTGCGCGTGACTGTGAGCAAGGCGGAGATATGACTGAATTTGAGTTTGCGGGCAAGACTTGGACTTGTACAAATGCCAGTGGCATCTAGTCAAATCGTGAAGGGC
>JAVHQS010000024.1:0-1039 GCA_036171255.1 Gallionella sp. | reverse complement strand
CTGGCATGAACAACTCTACCGGACATTTGAATCCGAGTGACTTGCGAGGCCGAGTATTCAGTTTCCACGCCTCGGTGACGGACGCCGTGATGGACGAAGTCAAGGCGTGGCAGAGCCGCCCACTGGATGCGCTGTACCCCATCATCTATCTGGATTGCATCCATGCGAACCTTTTGAGCCTCGATTCGTTGCACTGTCACCGCAATGAATGTTAATGCCAGTGGCATATTGCAATGTGAGCACAATTGGCGCACAATTCAAGCGTCAAACTTCTGGAGGCTATTATGGAAACCGCAACGATCAAGGAAAGCCGCTTGAATATACGGTGTGACAATCACACGCGCCAGTTACTGGACAAGGCAGCCAGTTATGCACATGTCAGCATTTCCGAGTTTGTTCTGTCGCATGCACTGGCATCCGCCGAACGGGTCGTACAGCAACATGAGTCAATCACCCTGAAACCCAAAGACTTCGAGGCATTCCTAGCAGCACTGGATGCACCGGTCAAACCTAGTGCCGCACTGAAGCGCGCTTTCAAACGTCATACCGATCAAGTGCGCCGCTGATGACTTATCACATCAGGCCGCTTGATGCGTCCATTTACACCGCAAGCTTTCAGTGCGGTAGCAAGCCTCTGGACGAGTACATCCGTCGATATGCATCCCAAGATGTGCGCAAAAATGTAGCCAAGGTCTTCGTCGCCATGCCCGAGAACAATCCACAACAACTGGCTGGATTCTTCACGCTAAGCGCGGGAAGCGTGTGCTGCTCCAGCCTCCCTGAAACTTTGGCGCGGAAGCTGCCCCGCTATCCAGTGCCGGTTGCACTGATCGGCCGGCTCGCTGTGGATGCAAAATTCCAAGGCAATGGATTGGGTTCGATCCTGCTTGCCGATGCCTGTCAGAAAGTTGCGCAAGCCAGTTCCGTTCTGGCCGTTGCCGGGATCATCGTCGATGCCAAAGATGAAAAAGCCATCGCGTTCTATGCATACTTTGGTTTTATCCCGCTGCGAGGGCAAGCAGACAGGATGATGCTCCCT
>JAVHQS010000023.1:0-1045 GCA_036171255.1 Gallionella sp. | reverse complement strand
AGCAGCTCACCAGCGAGCAACGATACCAGATTTACGGGTTGAAACAAGCGGGCTTAAAGCAAAGCCAGATTGCCGAAAAGGTTGGCGTGGACAAGTCCACGATTTCGCGAGAGTTCAGGCGTAACCAAGGCCAGCGTGGCTGGAGGCCAAAACAAGCGCAGTCGTTGCGTGATGGGCGCAAGCAGGCCTGCATCAATGGCAAGCAATTCTCAATGGATGAATGGGGAGAAGTCGAGAGGTTGATCCGGGAAGACCTGAGTCCAGCGCAGGCCGCTGACCGGCTTGCACTGGAAGGAAGATTGCAGATCAGTCATGAGGCCATCTACCGGTACATTTACGCGGACAAACGTGATGGAGGCGACGTGTGTCAGCATTTGCGCGGACAGAAGCCGTATCGCAAGCGTTATGCGAGCGGGCAAGAGCGGCGGGGCATAATCAAGAACCGCGTCAGCATTGATGAGCGCCCGGAAATTGTCGACCAGAAGACGCGCATTGGTGATTGGGAGGGAGACACCGTCATCGGCAAGAATCACAAAGGCGGGCTGGTTACCCTGGCCGAGAGGAAGTCGCGCTATGTGTTGGCGGGGCATATCGCTAGCCGACATGCCGATGGCGTAACGGCTGTGGCAACGCGCTTGTTGATGCCCCATAAGGACAACTGCCACACCCTCACACTCGACAACGGCAAAGAGTTTGCGGGGCATGAAAGCATCGCAGCAGAGCTACAGGCATCGGTTTATTTCGCACACCCATACAGCTCTTGGGAGCGGGGTCTGAACGAGAACAGTAACGGGCTAATCCGGCAGTACTTTCCAAAGGGAATGGACTTGTCTGACATCACTGATGAGCAAGTGCAACGCGCGGTAGAGCGACTTAACCACCGGCCACGCAAAGTGCTGGGAGGAAGATCACCGCATGAAGTATTATTCGGGGTGGAGATGCGCTACACCAAGCCACCATCGGCTGTTGCACTTCGAACTTGAATCCGCCAATTTATATTTCATGAATACCCAGTCGTTAAAAGTAAAGGCACCCATTAAACCGC
>JAVHQS010000022.1:0-21261 GCA_036171255.1 Gallionella sp. | reverse complement strand
TCGTGCAGCGTGTTCGCGCTGTGCGCCATGCGGTCTGCCGCATTGGACAGGTGGCGGTAAATCTCGCGCCGTTTGAACATGTTGGTGTAGGCATCGCCCTGAAACAGTTCCGCCAGCGCCTTGCGATACAGTTTTTCGACCCGGCGTTCGGCCCGGCGTGCGGTGTCCGCGTCCTTCGCGGCTTCTTCCGGATTGACCGCCAATCTGGCGAAGCCTGCGGCCACCGCATCCGCCCCTTCCTTGAGCAGTTTCGCCATCTCCAGCGTGTACGCATCGGGAGTGACGCCGAGCATGCTCATTTCCTTGACGGTGGTCTTGCAGTAATTGACGATCTCGTCGAGGTCCATGATGGCGCGGTAGATGTCCTCGCGGTCGATCGGCGTGGAGAAGGCTTCGTTCAGCGCATGGATGTTGCGCACCTTGATGCTGTCCGCCACATGCTCGTCTTTCTTGATCTCGACATGCATCTCGGGTGCGTCCGTCTCCATGAACGACACCAGCATCCCCACGGTGTGCGTGGCTTGCATGCTCTGTTCCGCGAGCATCAGGAAGAAATCCGGCGACTTGGGGAAGATGCGCTCGATGGCGCGCATAAAGAAAGACTTTTCTCCGTTGTTCATATTGCTCTCCCTATCCGGAAAGATGCGACAGCAGCCGCACCAGCATGTAAAAAGACACCGACATCAGGGCCGCTCCCGGGATCGTGACGACCCAGGTGAACGCGATCTCCTCGGCCTTGCTCCAGCGCACGGCTTTGGGCCGTTCCGACGCGCCGATGCCCATGATGGAGGTGGTGACCACGTGCGTCGTGGAAACCGGCGCGCCGATCAGCGATGAGGCGAAGATCACGCCCGCCGAAGCCAGCTGCGAATCCAGCGCATGCAGCGGTCGCACCTTGTAGATGGCGAAACCCAAGGTACGCACGATGCGCCAGCCGCCGGACAGGATGCCCAGCGTGATCGAACCGGCACAAGCCAGCATCACCCAGAACGGCACCTCGAACTTGTCGATAAAACCGCCCAGCAACAACACCAGCGTCAGGATACCCATGCTCTTCTGTCCGTCGTTCGCGCCGTGCGAGAACGCCAGACCCGCAGCGGTGAGGAACTGCGCGCGGCGCAGATCACGATTGATGGCCGGCCGCGCGCCGCACAGCAGAAACATCATCAGCCGATGGATCAAAAAGCCGCACCAGAACCCCACCACAGGCGACAACACCAGCGCGAGCAACACCTTGGTCACCCCGGTGAAACGGCCATGCTGGAACAGCTCGGTGAACCCCCATACCACGTGGTTGGCACCGACGGATACCACGACCACACCGGCCAGTCCGCCCACCAGCGCGTGCGAAGAGGACGAAGGTATGCCACGCCACCAGGTGAGCAGGTTCCAGACGATCGCCCCCATCAGGCCGCAGAGCAGGATAGGCAGCGCCACAGCGGCTTGCAGCTCGCCCAGCTCGACGAACGTACCGATGGTGTTGGCCACCGCCGTGCCGCCCAGCAACGGTCCGAGGAATTCGAAGAAACCGACGATCAACACCGCTTCGGAGGGAGTCATCGCGCGCGACGCGATCACCGTCGCCACGATGTTCGCGGCATCATGAAAGCCGTTGGTATAGTCGAACAGCAGCACCACGACCACGGTGAACAGCGCCAGAATCAGGATGAAATCCATGTGCATTGCGGAATGACCGGATCGGCTTGTCAATGGGATTCATTGTAGCGTTTTCCGCTCCCCCGCTTGGCTCATATTGAGGGCGTCCTTCAGAAAAACAAAGCCGCACAGAAGTGCGGCTTGTTCGGAGCAAAAAACAGCCTAACCCTTCTTCGCCGCCATCAGCTTCTCGTACTTGGCCTGCAACTGATCAGGGCTTTCTACGTGCGCCGGATCCTTGGGGATGCAATCCACCGGGCACACTTCCACGCATTGCGGGGTATCGTAGTGGCCGACACACTCGGTGCATTTGTTCGGGTCGATCACATAAATGGTATCGCCTTGCGAGATCGCGTCGTTCGGGCATTCCGGCTCGCATACGTCGCAGTTGATACATTCGTCGGTAATTATCAGTGCCATGCTTCCTCTCCTGTTAAGTTCAATTTAATTCTTTTGCTGCAACCTTGCCGCCACCGAAGGCGATACGAACTTGCTGACATCCCCGCCGAAGCGCGCCACTTCGCGCACCATGGTGGCCGAGATGAAAGTATAGGTTTCCGCCGGCGTCAGGAACAGCGTCTCGACTTCGGGATACAGATTGCGGTTCATTCCCGCCAGTTGGAACTCGTATTCAAAATCCGATACCGCGCGCAATCCGCGCAACACCACACGCGCCTGATGTTCCTGCACGAAGCTCATCAGCAGGCCGTTGAAACCTTCCACGCGCACGTTGGCAAATTCCGCGAACACCTCCTTTGCCATCTCCACCCGCTCGCCCAGCGTGAACAGGGTCTGCATGCGGCTCTCCGCCACCGCGACGATGACTTCGCCGAACAGTCCCGCAGCGCGCCGCACCACGTCCTCATGGCCGCGCGTGATGGGATCGAAGGTGCCCGGATAAACCACTTTAATCATTTACGGAAAGACCCAGTAATTGGTAATGCACCTGCCCCGCCTTGCCCGATTTCATCACCTGCCAAGGCTTGGTCACGGCTATCGCCGCGCCGGATTCCACATACAGCACGCCGTTCTGGTTCAGACGTTGCGGCAAAATTTCCAGCAGTTTGGGCAGGTAGTCGCTGCGAAACGGCGGATCCAGAAAGATCACGTCGTAGCGTTGCGCATCGCGGGAGACGAATTCTAGCCCATCCCGGGCATGCACGGATATATTAGCACAACCTAATTTTCTAACGTTATCCTGCAAGGCACGGAACACGGCAGGATTCTTCTCCACCATCACGACGCGCCCGGCGCCGCGCGAGGCGGCTTCAAAACCCAGCGCCCCGCTGCCGGCGAACAGATCCAGACAGGTGCGTCCATTCAGGGTTTGTCCCAGCCAGTTGAACAACGTCTCGCGCACGCGATCCGGCGTGGGTCGCAGCCCCTCCGCATCGGGAAAGCCGATCACCCGGCTGCGCATGTCGCCGCCGATGATGCGCAGTCTGTTTATTTTGCCGCCTCGTTTTTATCTGTGGACTCAGACGGTGCACCGACGATCACCGTGGCCATCGCCCGAGGATCGATGTGGCGTGCGAACGCGTCGCGGATCTGCGCCACGCTGACCCGCTCGACCTTGCGCGTGAAATCGTCCAGATAAGTCAGCGGCAGGTCGTAGAAACCGATGATGCTCAGGTAGTCGAGTATCTTGCGGTTGCTGTCGATGCGCAGCGGGAAACCGCCGACGATGTTCTGTTTGGCTGCGACCAGCTCTTTCTCGGTCGGCCCCTTGGCGATGAATTCGGCCAGCGTGTCGCGCACCAGTTGCAACGCCTGGTCAGACTGTTCCTTCTTGGTCTGCAAACCGATCTGGAACGCGCCGGTCTGCTTCATCGGCATGAAGTAGCTGTACACGCTGTAGGCCAGGCCGCGCTTCTCGCGCACCTCGTTCATCAGACGCGACACGAAGCCACCGCCGCCCAGGATGTAATTGCCGACATACAGCGGGAAGTAGTCGGGATCGCTGCGCGCCATACCCGGTGCACCGATCAGGATGTGGCTCTGGCTGGCGGGATGGACGACGCGTTGTTCGCTCGCGGCGATCCGGATCGCCACTGCCGGCAACGCGGCTGGCGCGTCGCCCACCGGCAATTGCGCGGTGAGTCTTTGCGCGATCGCTTCGGCATCGGCACGCGTCACATCGCCCATGATCGCCACCACTGCACCGCTGGCCTGATAGTGCGTGCGATAGAAACCATTCAGGTCTTGCGCGGCGATCTTCTCGACGCTGGCGATCTCACCGGAGACCGGCAACGCATAAGGATGCGCGCCATACACGGCCTTCTGGAAGGCTTTGTCGGCGATGCTTTCGGGCTTGGTCTCGGCTTCTTTCAAGGCGGCGACCACGCGGACTTTTTCGCGCGTCAAAATTGCTGCGGGAAACAGCGGGTGTTGCAGCACGCGCGCCATGATGTCCAGCGCCTTGTCTCGCTCTGCCGCACTGCTCAGGGTACGCAACGACACGCTGGAACGATCCTGATCGAAACTGCCGCCGAGCTGCGCGCCGATGTCCGCCATGCCGCGCGCGATGTCGTCTTCGTTCATGCCTTCCGCGCCCATATCCAGCAGGTGGTGGGTTAGCCCGGCCACGCCGGACTTGTCCGCCGTATCGAAACTGCTGCCCGCCGGAACACTCACTGCCACATCCAGCATCGGAATGTCGTGATCTTCCACGAACAGCACCCGCGCACCGCTGGCGCTTTGCCAGTGCTGGATGCTCGGCGTGGCGATGACCCCGCTTGCGGCCAGGCACAATGCGGCAGCCAGCAAGGTTGTTACGGACGACTTTTTCAACAGCTTGTTAACGAACATGTGACGATCCTCCTTCTACCTGACGCTTCGGCTTGCCCGACAGCGGCTGCGGATCGAGCACCGCAACAGTCAGGTTGTCGTCGCGCAGAAATTCCTGGGCGACCTGCTGCACTTGTTCCGCGGTCACCGCCTGAAGTTTTGCCAGCATCACCGGGATCACGCGATGGCTTAGGCCGATACTTTCCAACTGCCCGATCTGCATCGCCTGATAGAACACCGAATCGAGCTTGTAGACTTCGCCCGCCATGACCTGTGCCTTGACGCGTTTCAGCTCGTCCCCGCTGACGCCGTCCCTGACCATCTGCTCGATCTCCTTGCGCAATGCGACCTCGACATCGATCACCGTCTTGCCTGCCGAAGGCGTGGCCTCGAGCGTGAACAGGCCGGGCCCGCGCGAAGCGGCATCGTAACCCGCACCCGCATCGCTGGCGACCTGCTGCTCGCGCACCAGATGTTTGTTGAGGCGCGCAGATTCGTTGCCATCCAGCACACCCGCCAGAATCTCCAGCGCGTAAGGCTTCCAGTCCTGCTCTGGATTTTGCAACGTCGGCGCGTGGAAACTCATCACCAGATACGGCAGTTCGGCGGGGGCTTTCACCACCAGCCGCTTGATACCAACCTGCGCCGGTTCGGTATAGTTTCTGCGCGGGGGCTCAACATGTTTCGGGATCGCGCCATAGTAGCGTTGCGCCAGCGCGAACACCTCGGCGGCTTTCACATCTCCGGCGATCACCAGCGTCGCGTTGTTGGGTGCATACCAGCGCTCATACCAGGCCTTGGCGTCGCCTGCCGTCAGCGCTTCCAGATCGCTCATCCAGCCGATCACCGGGTGCTGATAGGGGTGTTCCTGGAAGATCGCCGCCATCATTTTTTCCTGCAACAGCGCGTGCGCCTCATCATCGGTGCGCCAGCGGCGTTCTTCCATCACCACCTTGATTTCCTTGGCGAACTCGGCTGGCGAGAGGCTCAGGTTGCGCATCCGATCCGATTCGAGTTGCATCGCCAGCGGCAATCTGGATTTGTGCAGTTGCTGAAAATAGGCGGTGTAGTCGTAGCTGGTGAAGGCGTTTTCGCGCCCGCCCGCCGCCGCGATGCGCCTGGAGAATTCGCCCGCCGGAACGGCCTTGGTGCCTTTGAACATCAGGTGCTCCAGCACGTGCGCGATGCCGGTCACGCCGGTGCGTTCGTCCATGCTGCCGGTCTTGTACCAGATCTGTTGCACCACCACCGGCGCGCGGTGATCTTCCTTGACGACGACTTTCAAGCCGTTCGCCAGCGTGCGTTCCAACACTTCCGCCCGCGCGGAAGTCTGCGACCATCCCAACAACAGCGCGATGCAAAGCAGATAAGTCTTCATGTCCCTAGCCCAATATCGAGTAATCAGCATAAAATATGCGGGCGCATTATGCGACATTTTTCCACCTCCCGACTACGTTCATCCAATGTTCAGTTTCCTGAAAAAGAATTCGCCAGAACCCGCCCGTGAGCAGCCCGGCAGCGGCTGGATCGCGCGCCTGAAGTCCGGCCTGGCGCGCACCGGCAGCCAACTGACCGACCTGTTCAGTCGCGGCGGCAAGATCGACGATGATCTTTACGAAGAACTGGAAACCATCCTGATTACCGCCGATGTCGGCATGGACGCGACCAACGCGCTGCTCGCCGACCTGCGCCGTCACGTCAAGGAGCAACGCCTGAGCGAAGCCGCAGAACTCAAAGAAGCACTCGCGCATTGTCTGCTCAAGTTGCTCAAGCCGTTGGCGCAGCCGCTGCAAGCCCAGGCATTCATCAAATCAAACAGCCCCCGTAAGCCGTTCGTCATCATGATGGTGGGGGTGAATGGCGCGGGCAAAACCACGTCCATCGGCAAGCTGGCGAAACACCTGCAATCGCAAGGTTTGTCGGTGTTGCTCGCGGCCGGCGACACTTTCCGCGCTGCCGCGCGCGAACAGTTGATGACCTGGGGCGAACGCAACAACGTCACCGTGATCGCGCAACAAAGCGGCGATGCCGCCGCCGTGATCTACGATGCCATTCAAGCCGCGCAGGCACGCAAGATCGATGTGGTGCTGGCCGACACCGCCGGGCGGCTGACCACTCAGGCGCACCTGATGGAAGAGATCAAAAAGGTGAAGCGCGTCATCGCCAAGGTATTGCCCGAAACACCCTTATCGCCAGCCGCGCCGCACGAAGTGCTGCTGGTGCTGGATGCCAACACCGGACAGAACGCGCTTAGCCAGGTCAAGGCCTTCGATCAGGCGCTTGGCGTGACCGGGTTGATTCTCACCAAGCTGGACGGCACGGCCAAGGGCGGCGTGATCGCCGCCCTCGCCAAGGCGCATCCGATCCCGGTGCGCTTCATCGGCGTTGGCGAAGGCCTGGATGACCTGCGTCCGTTCGTCGCAGAGGATTTTGTGGAAGCACTTTTAGGACTGGACGGATGATCTCGTTTAACCAGGTCCACAAACGTTATCCGGGCGGCTACGAGGCGCTGAAGAACGTCTCGTTCGAGATCGCCGAAGGCGAGATGGTGTTCCTCACCGGACATTCTGGCGCGGGCAAGAGCACCCTGCTCAAACTCATCGCCGCGATCGAACGCCCGAACTCCGGCAGCGTGCTGGTGAACAACCAGAACGTCGGCGTACTCAAGGGCGGCGCATTGCCCTATCTGCGCCGCAACCTCGGCATCATCTTTCAGGATCACAAGCTGCTGTTCGACCGCAACGTGTTCGACAACGTGCTGCTGCCGCTGCAAATCTGCGGCTTCGATCATCGCGAAAGCAGCAAACGCGTGCGCGCCGCACTGGACAAGGTCGGGCTGCTCAAGCGCGAGAAGGCCAATCCCATCGCGCTGTCCGGCGGCGAGCAGCAACGACTGTGCATCGCACGCGCCATCGTGAATCGCCCGGCCATCCTGCTTGCCGACGAACCGACCGGCAATCTGGATGCGGAATACGCGCAGGAGATCATGGCGATATTCAATTCGTTCCATCAGGTCGGCGTCACGCTGTTGATCTCCACCCACGATGAAAGCGTGCTGCAGGATACCAAGGTGCGCGCGCTGGCGCTGAAGCATGGGGAGTTGCAGACATGACGCGTGCCTTTGCTCAACACATCGGCGTACTTCATACCGTTTTGCGCCGCATGTTCGCATCAAAGCTTGCGGGATTCCTCAACATCCTGGTCACCGGCATCGCGCTCAGCTTGCCGGCCGGTATGTACGTGCTGCTGCAAAACGCGCAGGGACTGGTCGCGCAACTGTCCGGCACACCCCAGATCAGCCTGTTCCTGACCATGGACGCCAAAGCGGAAGAGGTAGACAAGCTGCGCAAACAACTCGCGCAACACCCTGCCATTGATCGTATCGAATTCGTCGCCCGCGCGCAGGCATTGGAGCAACTCAAACAAAGCACCGGATTGGCCGACGTGATCGGCGGCCTGGAGAAGAACCCGCTGCCAGATGCCTTCGTCGTTTATCCCAAACCGGGCGAAGCGCAATCACTGGAAGAGTTGCGCGACGAACTGGCGAAACTGCCCAAGGTCGAACAGGCACAACTCGATTCGGCCTGGGCCTACAAACTCGAAGCACTGCTCAAATTCGGCCGCCTCGCGGTTTTGATCCTTGCCAGCCTGCTCAGCCTTGCCCTGATCGCCATCACCTTCAACACCATCCGCCTGCAGATACTTACCCAGCGCGACGAGATCGAAGTCGCCAAGCTGATCGGCGCGACTAACGGTTTCATCCGCCGCCCGTTCCTGTATTTCGGCGCGACACAGGGTTTGCTGGGCGGCATCGCCGCCTGGCTGATCATTGCGGCCAGCCTGTTGCTGCTCAACCGGCAACTCGGCGCGTTATCGCAGCTCTACGCGAGCCAGTTTGCGCTGCACCCCTTGTCTATCGGAGACAGCCTGTCGCTGCTGCTGTTCTCGGTATATCTCGGTTGGCTGGGCGCCTGGCTGTCGGTGGCACGGCACTTGTCGCAAATCGAACCGCGCTAGCTATCAGCCGCCCGCAAATCGCTGGCCCTGGAATATTTCGACTCAAACGCAAAAAGCCTGATATTCATGAGGGTTACAGCTCACCAACAGTTTTTTATTCTCAATCAACATTTTTGCAGCACAATCAGCTATCATTTCAGTGCTGGAAAATGACTTCTTTTAGCCTCTTCAATGTATGGAGTAATTATGAATTCCAAATTAGGCATTATGTTTGCGGCGATCATCGCAGGAATCATCCTGTTCCTGCTGGGCGGTTTTGTACTGAACAACAAACTGGGAATGGTTTGCGTCATCCTGGCCATCGCCTTGATCGGCTGGTCTGCGGGAAACGTGATGGACACACGCTGCACCACTTCCGAAGATAAATAGCCCTTACACTTGGCTGATCCCCCAGCCAATCAAGCACGTGTCTGTATTACGCCGTTTAGCATGAACTCCGGCACCAATTGGCACTCTAATCGACCGAGTGCTAAAATGAACCTGCAAGGAGGTAACGCGATGCACAACACTATGAGTCTGCCCATTCCATCTGCCGTTGGCAGCTTGGATAGCTATATTCGGTCAGTGAACCAATTCCCCGTGCTCACGCAGGAGCAGGAGTTCGCGCTGGCAACACGATTCAAGTCTGATAATGATCTGGATGCCGCACGCGAGTTGGTGCTCTCTCACCTGCGTGTCGTGGTCAGCGTGGCGCGGGGTTATGCCGGTTATGGACTGCCCCAGGCCGACCTGATCCAGGAAGGCAACATCGGCCTGATGAAGGCGGTGAAGCGCTATGATCCGGAGCGCGGTGTCCGGCTGGTGTCGTTCGCGCTGCACTGGATACGCGCAGAGATCCATGAGTTCGTCGTGCGCAACTGGCGCATGGTGAAGATCGCCACCACCAAGGCGCAGCGCAAGCTGTTCTTCAACCTGCGCAGCATGAAGCGGGGACTGGAACCGCTCAAACCGCAACAGATCAGCGAGATCGCGCAACAACTCAACGTCAGCGAACACGATGTGGTGGAGATGGAAGCGCGCTTCGCCGGGCATGAGGTCGCGCTGGAAGGCAGCGGCAACGATGACGATGAAAGCTACGCGCCGATCCATTATCTGGCCGACAGCGCGGAACATGAACCATCGCACATTCTGGAAACAGCGGAGCGTGAGCACCTGCAAACTTCGGGGTTGGCGAATGCGTTGGCCGGGCTGGATGAACGCAGTCGTCGCATCGTTGAGGCGCGTTGGCTGCACGAAGGTGATGCCGCAACGCTGCATGATCTGGCTGCCGAGTTCAACGTATCCGCAGAACGTATCCGTCAAATCGAGCAGAAAGCGTTGAGCAAGATGCATGCAATGCTGGCATTGCCCGCAGCAGCCTGACGACAGGGATATTACCCGACTGTAAAAGCCGCAGAACACTGCGGCTTTTTATTTCACGATCTTCAGGTGGGGTTTGTGCGGGACAGGCTTGGTGGCTTGGTCGATGCCATCGGGAGAAGGCGTCGGCGGCTGCGGCTCGCCGGGTTGGAACACCAAGCCCTGGCCAGTCTCCTTGGCGAAGATTCCGATCACCGCCTCGACGGGCACCATCAGATCGAACGGCGCACCGCCAAAACGCCCGTTACAGGTGATAATCTCATTCCCCAGTTCCAGGTTACGCACCGCACCCGAGCTGAGATTGAGAACGATCTCGCCGTCTTTCACATAGGCTGAAGGAACCTCGGTCTGATCGTTGATCCGAACTGCCAGGTAGGGAGTCAGGGCGCTATCCACACACCATTCGTAAATCGCACGAATCAGATAAGGGCGCGTGGATAGATCGCTCACTTGCGCATCGCTCTTTCGGACGGAGTCAGTGCGTCGATAAAGCCTTGGCGGGAGAATAACCGCTCTGCGTATTTCATCAGGGGAGCAGCATCCTTGCCCATCTGGATACCGTAGTGGTCGAGACGCCATAACAACGGCGCGATCGCCACATCCAGCATGGAGAACTCATCGCCCAACAGGAATTTCTGCTTGGTCAAAATCTGTGCGAGCTGGGTCAGGTTGTCACGAATCGCGGCGCGCGCCTTATCGGCAGCCTTGCCGCCCTGCTCGATGGTCTCGACATGGCTGTACAACTCCTGCTCAAAACGATGCAGGAACAACCGCGCGCGTCCACGCATGACCGGATCAGGCGGCATCAGTTGCGGGTGCGGGAAGCGTTCATCGATATATTCGTTGATGATATTCGCTTCATACAACACCAGATCGCGCTCCACCAGCACCGGGACTCTGCCATAAGGATTGATTGCCGCGACATCTTCAGACTTGTTCATCAAGTCCACGTCGATTACCTCAAAATCCATGCCTTTCTCGAACAGCACGATTCGACAACGGTGGCTGAATGGACAGGATGTCCCCGAATACAATCTCATCATTACCGATTACCCCTTGATCAACTGGCTGCGTTGCATACGCATACGCACCAGGAAGAAACCTGTTGTTGCGACCGCAGCACCAACAACGATTGTTGCCAGAATCGGATACGCGCCTGTGCCTTTGATGCCACCGATCCAGACATAGCGTTCGAACAGCGTACCCACGATGATGCAAACCGCCACTGCATTGATCGCGGTGACATTGTGGCGAGGACCCGGGAAGGCGAACGCCACGAAAGGAACGACGAATTTTAGCACCAGCGTAGACCACCAGATGAAAGTGTAGTCGCCGTCTTGCATGCCAAACACACGGCCGGTTTCATCGGGCAGGTTGCCGTACCAGATGGTCAGATATTGCGCGTCAAATGTGTAAATCCATAGCAGCGTGAACGCAAACAACATTTGCGCAATGTAGTTATAGATGTAGTCAGGCACCGGGCGCACCAATTTCTCACGACTGTTCAATGCGTAGATCCATACCACCATGAATGCCAGGAACATCCCGAAATTGCTGATGAACTGCTGCAAGCCGTAAATCGCACTATGCCATTCGGGCACCAGCGTCATCTCAAAGTCCCATGCCACCATAGTGCTATACAAGACAAAGAAGAACGGGATCCATGTCGCGATGTGATGGAAACGCGCCGTATCTTCTGAGCTACGTTCACTGACCGCCTGACGATTGATGAACACCCGGTACAACACCATCATGAACAACATGCCGATGACCTCCCGGGCGATCAGCCAGTGCGGGCGATACCATCCCGGCATGTGCGAAGCATGCGCTTCCGGATGATCCCACCATGGGAAAGTATTCGCCCCCCCCACCAGCAGAATCACCAGCAACACGAATGCCAACGGGAACAGCGCGTACAGCGAGGTCGCCAGATGTCGTACTTCAAAACGCCACTTGGCATTCACCAGATGCAGCACGGAACACAAGGCGACACCGCTCAAAGCGAGCGACAGCACCACCACGAAACTCACGGTCAATACCGCCCAATTACTGTATGCCAACATTTCGTCGCCTCCTATTGTGCCTGGGCCGCAGCCTGACTAGGCTGGCCTTTTTGCAATACCTTCCGCACGTAATTGACCACGTGCCAACGCTCGTTAGCCGATAGGTCATTGGCATAACTGGGCATCACCGCACCGCCTAATGACATATAACCAAAAATATATCCATCCGGATAGTCCTTGGGATTCCATGCGTGCATCGAGTTGCCATTAGTCAGATCCCACGGCTTCATAATCAGCTTTGCACCGACCAACCCATCACCCGTACCCGATTGTCCATGGCAAGGCGTGCAGTAAATCTTGAACAAATGCTCTCCGGTTGCCACCGATTTTTCATCAGCCTGAACCGGATTCACCATCTTTCGGGCAGCTTCTGTATCCTTGACTACCACGGTCGTCCCGGCGACGGGTACGGAACGCTTTGGAAAAGCCTTCATACCCGGATTGGACGGATCGATACTTTCCTGCGGCTTAATACTGACCTGATTAGCCATGTCCTGCGACCAGGGCCACGCGTTCGCCAGAGAGGGTGCGAGCAACAACAACACTGCTAAGGATAACTTTTTCATTTCCCTGCCTCTTCTTGAATTTCCAAAGCCTGATACTTGGTAAAGATCGCCTTCAATGTGCTCGCGGCACTTTCGTCGGCTTTTACCAGTATCCCGATCTGATCTTCCGACACCTTCGAGCTATACAACGGCGAACGTTTGGCCGGCAGACCGGCGCAAATCAGGAAGCCCAGAATGGTGATGAACACGCCGCCCAGAATGAACATCTCGTAAGTCAACACGAAGTTGGGCGGGAACGGAACGATCGGCTTGCCACCCTTCATCTGCGCGTAAAAATTCGCCTGCGCGCCGGAGATCAGGAAGAATCCCAGCAGACCACCCATCAGCGCTCCGCCCAGAGTGAACCACTGCACATAGACAGGCTTTTCGCCGAGGAACTCTTCGACTTCAGGATGCTCGATGGCTGATTTCACAATCATGTCATCGTTGACATCGAAACCCTTGATCTCGGTCGTGCGCAATTCTTGTACGACTTTTTCAGCCTCATCGAAGTTGCTGAACAGCGCGAGTAAATGACGTTGGCTCATATTAGTGCGCTCCCTGCTCGGCAGTTTCACCCTTCTTCAGGTGCAGACTGCGGTGATAGACCATTTCCTTGACTTCATACATGGACACGGATGGGAACACCTTGCAGAACACCATGAACAGCAAGGTGAACCAGCCGAAGCTCGCGAACACCATGCCCCACTGGATCAGGCTTGGCCACTGGTCGTTCTCCCATGTCCAAGGATAGTAACCGTGCGAGAACGTCGGTGCGACGATCATCCAGCGTTCCAGCCACATGCCCAGATTCAGCAACAGCGATACGGCGAACAGCACCGGAATGTTGGTCTGGAAGCGCTTGAAGGCCAGCACAAGAGGCATCACCGAACCGCAGAAGATCATCGACCACCAGAATGGCGCATAGATGCCGGTTGCCTTTTCAATCAATACCGCTTTGGACGCCTCATCGTGGCTATACCACACCCCGGCGAATTCCACCGCGTTCAGATAGGTCCACACCATCGAGATCGCAAAGGTCAGACGCACGGTCTTCTTCAGGATGCTCTTGGTCATGTATTCCTCGAACCTGAACACATAGCGCAGGATGATGAACAGCGTGATGATCGCCGCGCAACCGGAATACAGCGCGCCGGCCACGAAGTACGGCGGGAACGAAGTCACGTGCCAGCCGGGTTGTTGCGACATGGCGAAGTCGGATGCCACGATGGAATGCACCGACACCGCCAGCGGAATCAGGAAACAGGCGATGGTCAGGTAGGTGACGCGGAAGTTACGCCATTGACGGTCTGAGCCTTCCCAGCCCAATGCCAGCAACGTGTACAGTTTTTTGCGCCAGCCTTCGTGGAGATGGTCGCGGCAGATCGCCAGATCGGGAATCATCCCGACGTAGAGGAACAAAACAGACGAACTCAAATAAGTGAAGATCGCCATCGCGTCCCACAGCAGCGGGGACTGGAAGTTCGGCCAGATACCGCGTTCGTTCGGATAAGGCAGCGAGTAGTAGAACTGCCATAGACGACCGATATGCACCATCACGAACAGACCGGCTGTCATCAGCGAGAAGGTCGTCATCGCCTCGGCAAAGCGATAGATCGGCTTACGCCAGTCGGCATGCATCAAGTGCAGGATCGCCGACAGCAAAGTGCCGGAGTGGCTCATGCCGATCCAGAAGATGAAGGTGGCAATATACAGCCCCCACACCTGCGGGTTGTTCAGGTTGGCCACGCCCATACCGGTTCTGTATTGGTATATTTCGCAACCTACGCCTACGCCAAATGCTGCGAGCGCACAGGTTACAATCACCCAATACAGCTTTCTCGGGTTTTCCAAGCTCCCCAGTATGTCCCGGTTGATCTTTGCCCAAGCGATGTCTTCGCGGATATCTTTCATAGTTGTTCCTTAAAGGAGTTCCTGTTATCTCAGCCGATCACACAGCACTTTCGCGCACGCGTTCCAGATACATCACAGATGGATAGGGGCGCAGTTCTTCCAGAATACGGTAACCGCGCAATTCGCTGCCCCCCTCTTCCTTGTGCTTTTCCTGCTCATCCTTATCGATCTCGACTTGCTGCGCCAGCCATTGCTTGTGCACCCTGGATTCCGGATCGACCAGATTGCCGAACGAGATCGCACTGGTCGGGCAGGCTTGTTGACAAGCCGTTTGCACTTCGCCTTCGCGTACGATACGGCCCTCGCCCTTCGCGGTCACTTTGGCGGCAGACAAGCGCTGTACGCAGAACGTGCATTTTTCCATCACGCCCTTGCCGCGCACCGTCACATCAGGATTCAGCTGCTGGCTCATTTCTGCCGGCCAGACGTTATCGGTGGTCGGGTAGTCGTACCAGTTGAAATAACGCACCTTGAACGGACAATTGGCCGAGCAATAACGCGAACCGACGCAGCGGTTGTAGATCTGCGAATTCAGACCATCCGCAGTATGGTTGGTGGCGGCCACCGGACAGACTGTTTCGCACGGGGCGGCCTCGCATTGCTGGCACATCATCGGCAGGAACTGCGCGCCCTGATCGGGGAAGTCGCGACCGTCTTCGTCCCAATAACGTTCGATGCGCATCCAGTGCATTTGCTGACCGTGCTGGAAGCGCTCCTTGCCTACCACCGGAATATTGTTCTCCGCATAGCACGCCACGCTGCATGCGTTGCAACCGGTACACGCATCCAGATCGATGCTCATCGCCCATTTGTACGGGTCATGCGGCTTGTCATCGACCGGGTGGAAATGACGGAACCGTGACCAATTCTCTAATAGATTGCTGACCGACATGGCTTAGATCTCCTCCGATTGATCGACTTCATCGGTGGACATGCGCACGGCAATCTTCCTGCCGGCCTGCATACCACCTGCGGCACCTTCATCCTTGACCGCGATGACGCGCTGTCCGGTCTTGCTGACCTTGACGCGAGTTTCATGCAGCGCCAACTCGCCCGTTTCCTTGTCAAACACCGCATCCAGAATCTGGAACGGGTTCGCGCCATAACCCTTGGCATAGCGACCCAACGCCTCATGACCGCGCCCGAGCGGTACGGAGATCGCGTCCGGGTGGATACCGGGGAACAGATAGGCTTGCACCTTGATCGAGCCGGTTCTGGAAGCAACTTCGACGATGTCACCTTCCGTGATACCCAACTCGGCCGCTTTCTTCGGATGGATCTCTACCCACGAATCCCACACGATAGTGGTCAACGGATCGGGCGATTCCTGCAACCATGGCTGGTTGGCATGGCGGCCATCGCGCAAACTGGCTGTCACACCCGGGATCAATTGCAGCGGATATTGCGCATCGGCGGCAGAAGGCGATGGCAGCGACAAACCAACCGCGCTCGCCTTGCCGGATAACGCCCCGGCCGGACCGGCCAGCTTGACGATGCCCTTGGTCAGCGTTTCGTTCCAGAAGGTATCGTCATCGGCACCGCCGCCGCCCAACGCGCCCTTGTTCTGCAACAACGCGCCGCGCAGATAAGCGTAGTAGTCGTCAAAGCTCTTGTAGCCTTCCGGATTGCGCTGCTTGACCAGGTTCAACAGGATGTCGCCCATGCCGCGTGTATTGGCATGCAGTTTTTCCATCAGCGGCTGCTGAATGTTGATCTGCGCGCCCTCGGCCATGTACTCGGGAACCTGCGTACCCCAGTCTTCCAGCGCGGAATCGAGCGGCAACACCAGATCGGCCTGCAACGCGGTTTCATCCAGATAGTGCGCGAACGCCACCTTGAAACCGGCCTTGGCCAGATTGTCCTTGAACTTCAACGCGCCCGGCGCGGTGAACACCGGATTGGCTGCGTAGTTGAACAACACTTTGTACTTGCCGGCCGCCAGACCATCGTTCAACGACTTCAGCGCAGCGGTATTACCCTTCGCCGGAGCCATTTGCGGGAACGGCACGGAAGCGGATGCTTCGACCGTCTTGCCGACATTACCCAGCACCTGGTTAAGCAAATTGATTGCGGCGGCATTTTGCGAACCATGCGCATAACCTTCCGCCGCGCTGCCCGCCAATACCAGACTGGGGGTACGCTCTTTGAGCAACGCGGCGATCTTGTCGATCTGCTCGGCGGATACGCCGGTGTCCTTGCTGACACGCGCCTTGTCATAACCTTTCACCGCAGCCGCCACATCGCCGGACAAGTTCAGTCCCGACGCACCTAAGGCGTTAATGATACCCAGCGCCAGAATCCCCTCGGTACCGGGACGTACCGCAAGCCAGCGATCCGCATTCGCACCGGTCAGCGTCATCTTGGACTCGACCTGGATCAGTACACCGCGTTTGCCATCGACGCCCTTGCGGAACTGCGCATATTGCTGCGAGAAATGCACCGGGGAAACCCAGGCTCCCAGGAAGTCTGCGCCGAACGACAGCACCACCTTGGCTTTGTTGATATTGAAGCGCGGCATCTCCATGCCATAAGCTTTTTTGTTGGCCGCGCGCAGCACAGCCGGTGCAACCGCTTCGTACACGAAATGGTTCTTGCTGCCGATGCTGTCCAGATAATTACCCAGCAACGTCTTGAGATGACCGCTCACGCCGCCGCTCAGGAATGCGATCTCTTCACCCTTTACGCTGCTCAGCTTCTCGGCGATCAGCGCATAGGCCTTGTCCCAGGTGATGGTTTCGCCCTTGTCGCCGTTACGCAGCAACGGCTCGCGTACACGATCGGGATTGTAGTGATGCTGCACCCCAGCCTGCCCCAAACCGCAAGTCTTGCCACGGTTGATCGCGGAATCGGGATTGCCTTCCAGCTTCAACACGCGGCCCTCGCGCACCCGGCCATTGATGCTGCAACCCGCATCGCATTGCGCGCAGGTCGAGTTGTAATACACGCCGATACCGGGAATCACATAGTCCGCGGCTTCCACATATGAAACCACCGTTTCCTTACCGTCTTCGATAGAGGTATTGCCGCAGCCGCTTAGCGCAACTGCCGCGCCGCTCCAACCCAACACCTTCAGAAAATCACGCCGATCAAACGGGTGCCCGGCCAAATGTTTTACGGAACCGCTGTCAATCATCACAACCTCTCTGGAAAATTCTTGAAATGTCATGCCGCTTATTTGTGGCATTGCCAGCAATCGTTAGGACCCTGCGCCTTGACCGCACCACCGGACGCGTCGGCTACCGGTTTCTGGAAAGAGTACCAATAAGCCTGATTACCGATCGGCGTGCCGCCTTCAGCCGCCACCGGATGAGCCTTCTGATGGCAAGTTGCACACCACCCCATGGTCAGCGGCTTGCTGCGACGCGCAACCGTCATGGACTTGACATCACCGTGGCAATAACCACAGGCTTCCTGAGTCGGACGATTCTGTTGTTCGACGAAACGCTTGATGTGACGCTCGTGATTGAAACGCACGAAGTCTGGCAGATCATGCACCTTCTTCCAGGGAACCGGTTTCTTGGCATCCCAGTACTTGAACAATTCCTGAATACGCGGCTTATCGCGCACGGTCTCGATGCTCTGGTGACAGCCGATACATTTTTGCAGCGGCGGAATCCCCGCGACCGCACTACGTCTCGCGTAGGTATGGCAATACTGGCAATCGATCTCCATGCCACCCTTGGCTGGATCGCTATTGGTGGGGTCGTTCGGATTGCGAAGACCCGCATGGCGATTGTGGGGAAACTCGATCGGTTGAACGACTTGCGGACCCAAACTATCCTCAGTCGTCAGCGTGGGCTGCGTGGCATCGGCCGCATAACTGCCCGCAGCAGAAAACAATCCCATCAGCAAGATAGATAAACGTAACAAACGGTGCATCGTAAGGGCTCCCCCGGCAAACAAATGATCCCATGCCTGCTCTTGCCAGCATGAACGAACTGGTAATAAATCGGATTATTTTTTTGATGCGGTGTGTCGCGATAAAAATTATTATGTGCTTTTGCTTTATTTCCGCCCGAACAAGCGCGACCCGACTACACGGGCGAATAATGTCCAGTTCGAAAAATAAAGTCAACACTGAAAATCGCGGCCACCCTCGAATGGCAAAAAAAAGTTATACGCGGCACATAATTACAGCAATTACTTATATTCATTTCGCCCCAGGGGTTTCTTTATGAATCCGTTACCATTCTGTCTTAAGGGTTTCTTTTTATGAATGAAGAACAGGCCGTACTGGATTTTTTTGCCAAAGAAGAAAATTTACCGCTGGGATTATCGGTTGCCGAACAGATGGATCAGATTCGCGTACAGATGAACACGCGCTTCTGGCGGGAATTGTTGCAACGCGTTGAGGCGTTGATGGCCGGGGAACCAGGTAACGGAGATGTGCTGCTGTGGCTGGTCGAGCCTACCGGAGACGGGAACGCGCCGGATAGCCTGGTCGGGTTGCATTGCAAGTTACGCACAGAGCAACCGCTTTACCTGCGCCCGATGCTGGAACAGCAGTATCTGGGCGGTGATTGGCGTATTTTTTTCGGCTTGATGTGGAGTGCCGCGCCCTCGCCAGAGCAACTCACCCTGCCTGCTGTTGCCGCACTCAAACAGTCGCTGCAACACGCCGGCTTCAAAAACAACGAGAGCTTCCTCGCTTGGCAATGGACCGCGTTTCATCCGCGTCGCCGGGACCTTTTGCTGCGCTATGCACAACAACCTGAAAAGCTATTGGGTGAAGTGGCAACAATTTTGAAACCGCTGCTGATCGAACACCGCGCCTCGATCGAACAAGCGAATGCCGCTTTGCAAACCGCACCGCGCAGCATGACTATCTCGCTGGATCAACTGCGCAGCAAACGCAGCGATTAGATTGGATTGGGCTGATCGAAGAAACGGTGTTCCAGATCGAATTGTCTTGCCAGATGCTCGCCCAGCGCCCGGATGCCAAAACGCTCGGTGGCATGGTGTCCGGCGGCGATGAACGCGACACCGCTCTCCTGCGCGAGATGGAAGTTCTGCTCGGAAATTTCTCCGGTGATATACGCATCCGCCCCTTGCGCGATGGCTGCTTCGAAATAGCCTTGTGCGCCGCCGCTGCACCACGCCACTTTTCGCAAGATCTTGTCAGCATCGCCGATGACTTGTGGCGTGCGATCCAATGCATGCGCGACCTGCCGGGTGAATTGCGCCAGTGTCTGAACCTGCCCCAACGAACCCAGCCAGGCGATGTTTTGTTCGCCGAATCTGCCCTGCTCCACCAGCCCGAGCAACTTGCCGAGCTGCGCGTTGTTGCCTAATTCAGCATGCGCATCGAGTGGCAGATGGTAGGCCAGCAGGCTCACATCATTGCGCAACAACTGCGCGATGCGCCGCTTCTTGATGCCAACGATAGTGGCATCTTCGTTGCGCCAGAAATAACCGTGGTGCACCAGAACCGCATCCGCACCCCACGCGATGGCTTCATCCAGCACCTGCTGCGAAGCCGTCACGCCGGTCGCGATACGCCGCACTTCCGCGCGACCTTCCACCTGCACACCGTTCGGGCAGTAATCTTTGAACAGACCGGTTTGCAACAGGCTTGCGTTATAATCGCGCAGTTCGCCGAGCAGCATGAAATATTCCCTTAATTCGAAACAAGCGGGTTCATCATACCATGCGTAAACATTGGCTTTTATTCACCCAAACCGTCACCGTCGCGCTGGCTCTGTTGTTCATCGTCCACACCCTCAAACCCGAACTGTTGCCGAATGCCGCGCGCGGCGGCGTGGTGACGCTCTATGAAAGCGCGCCGCAAGACGGCGACAGCAAGTCGCCCGGCATGGGCTTGAGTGGGGCAGCGAAAAAAGCCATGCCGGCCGTGGTGAACATCTTCACCAGCACCGTCATCAAGAATCCGGTCAGCCCCTTCGCGGACGATCCGCGTTTCCGCTTTTTTTTCGGCGATCAGGGCGACACCGAACCACAAAGCAGTTCCAGCCTGGGATCCGGCGTGATCGTCAGTGCGGACGGCTACATCCTCACCAACCATCATGTGGTGGAGGCCGCCGATGAAATCGAAGTCGCACTGGCCGACGGCCGCAAGGCCAAGGCGCATGTCATCGGCTCGGACCCGGAAACCGATCTGGCCGTGATCAAGATCGAACTGCCCGGCAACCTCCCTGCCATCACCTTTGGCCATCCCGAACAGGCACATGTCGGCGACATGGTGCTCGCCATCGGCAACCCGTTCGGGGTCGGCGAAACGGTCACCATGGGCATCATCAGCGCGCTCAAACGCGACCACCTGGGACTGAACACGTTCGAAAGTTTTATTCAGACCGATGCCGCGATCAATCCGGGCAATTCCGGCGGCGCGCTGGTAGATGTGAACGGCAACCTGATCGGCATCAATAGCGCGATCTATTCGCCGAACGGCGGCTCGCTCGGCATCGGCTTTGCGATTCCCGCCAGCACCGCGAAGAAGACCATGGAACAGATCATCCAGAACGGCTCGGTGACACGCGGCTGGATCGGCGCGGGCGTGCAGGAACTCACCCCGGAACTGGCTGAATCCTTCAAGCTCGGCGACACCAAAGGCGTGCTGATCACCGAAGTGATACGCAACAGCCCGGCCGAACAGGCCGGCGTGAAGACCGGCGACATCCTGGTGTCGATCGACGGCAAGACCATCAACGATTGGAGCGCCATGCTGGAAACCGTTGCCAACCTGCCGCCCGGCAAGGTCGCGCCCATCAAGCTGTTGCGCAACGGCAGCGAAACCGTACTGCAAGTGAAGATCGGCAAGCGCCCGAAACCGAAGGCGCAGTAGCCGCATAGGCGGCCATGTTGGGACTTGCTCAGCAGTCGGAAATTAAAGCTACAAAAAATTGATGCATGTGTGGGAGCCCGATTTATCGGGCGATTTCAAGATTGGCTATCGCCCGATA
>JAVHQS010000021.1:0-5082 GCA_036171255.1 Gallionella sp. | reverse complement strand
GCGAACGTGGGCAACATGCAGGAGTTGTTGCGCGACTTCCATGTCGAGAGCGTCATCAAGCTGGAGCAGAACTACCGCTCGCACGGCAACATCCTCGAAGCCGCCAACGCGCTGATCAGCAACAACCGAAACCGCCTTGGCAAAAATCTGTGGACCTCTGAGAACGGCGGTGAACCGTTGCGCGTGTACGAAGCGGCGACTGATGTGGATGAGGCCAAATTCATCGTCGAGGAAATCCAGCAACTCAAACGTGAAGGCGTGAGCCTGACCGAGATGGCGTTGCTGTATCGCTCCAACGCCCAGTCGCGCGTGCTGGAACACGCGCTGGTGTCGGCCGGACTTTCCTATCGCGTGTATGGCGGATTGCGCTTTTTCGAGCGGCAGGAGATCAAGCATGCGCTGGCTTATCTGCGCCTGATGGAAAACACCGGCGACGACAATGCGCTGTTGCGCATCGTCAATTTTCCGACGCGCGGCATCGGTGCGCGCGGCATCGAACAGTTGCAGGAAGCGGCGCGTATCAACAATACGACCTTGTGGGATGCCGCGGCACGCGCGGGCGGCAAGGTCACGGCCTTCGCCGGGCTCATCGAATCCTTGCGCAGCGCCACGCGCGAGTTGCCGCTGCCGGAGATCATGGAGTATGTGCTGCAACACAGCGGACTGGCCGCGCATTATGAAGCCGAGAGAAGCTCGCCTGCGAAGAAGCGTGAAGCCGAAGAGCGGCTGGAAAACCTGAACGAGCTGGTCAACGCGACCGCGCTGTTCGTGCACGAAAACGAGGACGACAGCCTGACCGCCTTCCTTGCACACGCTTCGCTGGAAGCGGGCGAGCATCAGGCGGGCGACAGCGAGGATGCGCTGCACCTGATGACGGTGCATGCAGCCAAGGGACTGGAGTTTCACACCGTATTCATCACCGGGTTGGAAGAAGGCTTGTTCCCGCACCAGAACAGCCAGAATGTCGATGGCGGGCTGGATGAAGAGCGCCGCCTGATGTATGTGGCGATCACCCGCGCACGCCGCCGGCTGTATCTCACTTTCGCGCAGAGCCGCATGCTGCACGGGCAGGTGAATTACGGCATGGCATCGAGTTTTCTGCGCGAGTTGCCGGAAGCGCTGCTGCACTGGCTGACGCCGCGCTTTACCGCGCGCAACACTTTCGGGACGGGACGCCGCGAGACCGGGAGCCGCATCGCCGCATTCGGTGGTGCATCAAGCGCGCCGCCACCGCCGTCCCCCGGATCTGTGTGGCATATCGGCCAGCGCGTGTTCCACCAGAAGTTCGGCGAGGGCGTGGTGACGGGCGCGGAAGGCAGCGGCAACGAAGGCCGCGTGCAGGTCAACTTCAAGCGCGCCGGCAGCAAATGGCTGGCGTTGGAATATGCCAGGCTCACTGCGCTGTGAGTGATTGCGCTGCCGGGCGCTAAGGAACCTCGGGCGGCGGGAATCTTTTGACCAGACTGTCCGGCACTTCCCGTTTGGTCGCCTGGCCGATCGCGCTGGCTTCCAGTACGGCGGTGACCATCACGAAGATGAGCGTCGGCACCAGTGCGATGCGCGTGAGCGCCGTCCACAGGATGTGCCCCATGCTCGCATCGCGCGCGTTGAGGCTGACCAGCCATGCGATCAGGATCAGCATGGCCGATATGCCATAGCCCAGTAGCAGCAAGCGTCCGTGCGCAAAAGACAAACGCCAGTGGGCGTCGACAAACCAGCTGGTGGTCTTGCGGCTACGCAGGTAGATGTAAGCGATAAGCGCGCCGGAACATAGCAGCGGGATGAGGATGCCGGCCATGCCGATGTTCAGCACGATGACTGCCGGGGTCATCATCAGATCGAACAGGAACAGCCCGGTGATGAACAGGTTATGCGGCACCTGCGCCCGTTTGATTTCCGTCTCGCCTGCCTGGAATTGCATTCCGCCCCCGTTATTTGCCAAGCCAATGTCTGGCTACGGGCGGAATATTAGCATGTTCTAATTCGCGTGTTGCCAGTCTGGTCAGAAATGCGCCTGATCGTCGCGGCTGACGGCCCCGCCTTCCAGCGGTGCGCTGACGGCTTCTTTAGCTGCGGGGAAGATGTCGCAATAGCTGGCATACAGCGAAGTGAACACGACAGGCATCAGTACCAGCCAGCCGAGCATCATCGGGATGCTGGCGAGCATCGCCAACAACATGAATGTTGCGCCATACACCAGCATCGCGCCGACGTTGTTCATGAAGGCGCGCAGGCTGAGTTTCAGCGCTGCCACCGGTGCGACATTGTTGAAGAACACCAGCATCGGCGCGAATTGCATGGCCATCAACAGCACGCTGAACAGCGTGATGCCGAGCAGCACGGCGATGCCCGCCCCGGCGACCGCCTGCATCATGACGTTGGAGTCAGCGGGAGGCTGGCCGCTCATCAGGATGCTCACCAGCGTGGCTCCGCCGACCATCATCATCGCGCCGAAGATCAGGTATTGTCCGACCAGTGCGATGCCGCCCAATGTGATCAGGTGTGCGGTGTGCTGCTGGAAGCCGCTGAACAGATGCGCCAATTCCAGCTCTTCGCCCTGCTCCAGCGCGCGGCAGCCGGCCATCAGCCCGACCAGCACCGCCGGCAACAACAAGCTGGCGAGCGGTTCGCCGATCACCGGTACGGCAGATAATCCGGCCACTGCGATGAAACAGATCGCCAGCAATACGATCCATAGCAAGGGTGCCTTCATGAACAGCGCGTAGCCCCGCTTGATCCATGCCCAGCCTCGTCCGGTTTCCAAGTGTCGCGGTTCCATGTTCCTCCTTATAGCCAGACGGCTTGCGCGGTTGCGATATGGTTCTTCAGGATGCGCTCGAAGTGGCGCGGGTCGTGCGCGTGGATCAGCTCGCCATCGCGCGGCAGATACATGTCGAACAGGCGCGACAGCCAGAAGCGCAGCGCGGCGCGGCGCAACATCAGCGGCCACGCCTCGCGTTCGCTGTCCAGCAGCGGACGCACCGCATGGTAGGCACGCAGGAAGGTCTGCGCGCGCAGCGCATCCAGCGCGCCGTCCGCATTCATGCACCAGTCGTTCACGGTGATCGCCACGTCATACAGCAGCGCGTCAGTACATGCGAAATAGAAATCGATCAGCCCGCCGACGCGGTTGCCTTCCAGCAGCACGTTGTCGCGGAACAGGTCGGCGTGGATCACGCCCTGCGGCAGACGGCTCGGCGGGTTCTGCGCGTGCAATGCGACTTCGCTGTCCAGCAGCGCCGCTTGCGCCGCATCCAGAAATGGCCGCACCTGCGGAGCTGTGGCGGCACGCCATGCGCCGCCTCGCGGGTTGGGCATGATCTGCGAGAAGCTCTGTCCGGCGATGTGCATCTGCCCGAGCATCGCGCCGATCGCGGCGCATTGTCCGTTGCCCGGTGTGGTGGTGGACTTGCCGCTCAGGCGGCTGACGATGCAGGCGGGCTTGCCGTTGAGTTCACCCAGGAATTGATTGCCTCGATTTGCCATCGGCGCCGGGCAAGGGATGCCGTGGCGCGCCAGATGTGCCATCAGATTCAGGTAGAACGGCAGCTCGTCGGCGGTGAGTTTCTCGAACAGCGTGAGCACGAAGCGGCCATTGCTGGTCGTGACGAAATAGTTGGTGTTCTCGATGCCGGAAGCGATGCCGTGTAATTCCAGCAATTGCCCGAGGGAATAATCGCCCAGCCAGGCGGCGAGTTCCGCCTCCGAGACGGTGGTGAAAACCGACATGCGTTAGAACTTGTGAATGATCCAGCGCGGCGGGCGGAAGCCGGAGTCGAGACTTTCCTGGCGCGCGAATTTTCCGTCGCCGCGGTCATCCACCAGATAATAGGGCGCGCCGACCTTGGGCGTCACCTTGATCATGTACAGCTTGCCGCCGATGCGGAATTCCTCGACGGTCTGTTCGGTCTGTTTGGTGATGGTCACCGCCGGCTCGTCTTCGGCGGCAGCGGTATCCGGCGCGGCATCGAAGGCGGGCGGCGGCGGCAGCGGTTCGAGATTGCCGGGAACCGGTTTGGCGGCGAAGGCGGTCATGGAAAAGCCACTCAACAGCAAAAAGGATAGGAGGCGCATCGCAGTGGTCGCTATGAATTGGAATGAGCGCATTTTAGCCGATGTGCGGAGATGCTGCGTGGGTTGTGAACGGGTTTGGGCTAACGGGCCGGGGTCAAACGTGATTCTGTTACCGCGCGCCATGCGTCGAGCTTGCGCTGGTAGGGCATGGAAGCGTGCGCCGGGCTGGTCGACGGCAGGCGCAGATATTCGATGTGTCCCATGCCCGCGACCGGTTGCACGTGCTTGCGATAACACTGTTCGGCCTTGGCGCCGTTGAAAAAGACATGGGTGATGTTCGGATGGCGCAAGAAGAACGCTACAAAGTCATTCGGGATCAGCGAGCCGTCATCGATACTGGAATCCAGGCTGCCTTGCCGGGTGCATGACTGCAGCACATCCCAGAGCGCGATCCGGGCCGACTTCAGTGCCTGGACACGCTGGGCGTAAGACGGGTCCGTGCCGGCATCGAGCAGTTCGCCGATGATGCGCCAGAACAGATTGCGCGGATGGGCATAGTATTGCCCGGCCTTGAGAGAAGCCACTCCGGGCATGCTGCCCAGAATGAGCAGCTTGGCATCCGCGTTCGCAACGGGCGCGAAGCATTGTACATGCGACATATTTGAGACAGCCCCTACAAATAAAGCTGCCGTTCGCGTTCCGCTTCCGAAGGTTCGAAGCCGCGTGTCTCGTAGTGTTTGAAGATCGCGCTGACCACCGCCTCGGGTTCGTCGATGACCTGGATCAGATCGATATCTTCGGGGCTGATGACCTTTTCTTCCAGCAGCGAAGTGCGGAACCAGTCGACCATGCCGCCCCAGAACTTGCTGCCCACCAGGATGATCGGCATGCCGCGCGTCTTGCCGGTCTGCACCAGGGTCAGCGCTTCCATCAGTTCGTCCAGCGTGCCGAAGCCGCCGGGCATCACCACATAGGCGCTGGCGAATTTCACGAACATCACTTTGCGCGCGAAAAAATGCTGGAAGGTCTGGCTGATGTTCTGATAGGAATTGCCGACTTGTTCGTGCG
>JAVHQS010000020.1:0-5115 GCA_036171255.1 Gallionella sp. | reverse complement strand
AATCGCCTGATGAATGAGATCAACGTCGTGCCTTATATCGACGTGATGCTGGTGTTGCTGGTGATCTTCATGGTGACCGCGCCGATGATGAATCCCGGCCAGATCGATCTGCCGCAGGTCGGCAAGTCGCTGGCGCCGCCGGTTGCGCCGCTGGAAGTCATTATCAAAAAAGACGCTACACTGGCGTTGCGCGATCTCTCCAGGGGCGACAAGGAAAGCCGTGTGTCGCGCGAGGAGTTGATTGCGATATTGAAGGCCCGGCAAAGTACGCAAGCGGACCAGGCGGTGGTGATTTCCGCAGACAAGAACGTGCGCTACGAAGAAGTCATCAACGTGATGGATGTGCTGCAGCAGCAACACATCCAGAAGGTTGGCCTGTTGACGCAAGCCAAGGTTAAATGAGTACTGCGCTTTATTACGAACCCTACAAGTTGCCTGCGGGCATTCTGGCCTTCGCGGTACATGGTGTGTTCTTCGCGCTGCTGTATTTCGGCTTCAGCTGGCAGACACAGCCACCGGCGACGATGAGCGTGGAATTGTGGCAGAGCCTGCCGGATGCGGTTGCCTCGCCACCGCTTGCCAAGCCTAAGCCCAAGGTGGAGGAAGTGGTGCAACCGACGCAACCGGAACCAACAGTCAAGCCGGACATCGTGCTGCCGGACAAGAAGAAGCTAGAGACCAAACCGCTTGTGCCGCAGCTTCCCGAAAAAAAGAAGACCGAAGCCAAGCCCGTGCAAAAGACCAGCCCCTCCAGTGCGGATCAGCAAGCCGCGCGTGAACAGGCCGCGCAAGCCGGTGTGGTCGATGAGTACACCGGCAAGATCGCCGCCAAGATCAGGCGCAACATCGTGATGCCGCCGGATGTGCCGGACGACGCGCGCGCCGAATTTTCGGTGACGGTATTGCCGGGGGGGACGGTGCTGAATCCACGGCTGCTCAAGTCGAGCGGCAATGCGGCTTATGACAATGCGGTGGAGCGCGCGATCCTGAAAGCCCAGCCGTTGCCGTTGCCGCCGGATGCCGGATTGTTCAATAGATTTCGTGAAATGAAACTGGGCTTCAGGCCGAAAGAATAGGAGAGGTGTTTATGATGTTTCGCGTATTGCGGGGTATGGTTGGATTGTTGTTGCTGACACAAGCCTCATTGGCGAATGCGGTGTTGAGTATCGAGATCATCGGGGCAGGCGAGCATCAGATCCCGGTGGCGATCGTGCCGTTCGGCGGGGACGACAAGCTGGCGCAATCCATCAACGAGGTGGTGACGGGCGATCTGCAGCGCAGCGGGCTGTTCCGCCTGGTCGATCCGGTGGGCAAGTTCCCGCATGAGCCAAATGAGGTCAGCTATCCGGATTGGCAGGTGCGCGGCGCGGAGGCCTTGTCGATAGGCACGGTCGCGGTGCAGGCCAGGGGACGCGTCGAAGCGCGTTTTCGTTTGCTGGATGTGGTCAGGCAGACCGAGCTGGTCGGCGAGGCCGTCTCGGCGAACGATGGGCAAGTGCGTGCCATCGGCCATCGCATCGCCGATCTGATCTATGAAAAGCTGACCGGCGACAAGGGTGTGTTCAGTACGCGCATCGCCTATGTGAACCGCCAGGGACAGAAGTTCCGCCTGATCGTGGCGGACAGCGACGGCTACAACGAGCAGACCGTGCTGGCGCAAAACGAGCCGATCATGTCCCCATCGTGGTCGCCGGACGGCAGCCATCTTGCCTATGTGAGTTTCGAGACCGGGCATGCGGTGGTGTTCGTGCAATCGCTGTACACCAATCAGCGCATGGCGCTGGCCGATTTTCGCGGCAGCAACAGCGCACCGGCCTGGTCGCCGGATGGCAAACAGTTGGCGATCGTGCTGACGCGCGACGGCAGCTCGCAGATTTATTTGATCCGCCCCGATGGTGGCGGACTGCGCCGTATCACCTTCAGCGGCGCGATCGATACCGAGCCGAATTTTTCTCCGGACGGACAATCTCTGTTGTTCACCTCGGACCGCGGCGGCAGCGCGCAGATCTATCGTATGCCGGTAGAGGGCGGAGCGGAGCAGCGCGTCACGTTCGGCGACGGCACCAACTATTCGCCGCGTTTTAGTCCGGATGGCAAGAGCTTCGTGTTTACTCATCTCATCAATGGCCGCTTCTTCATCAGCACGCAGGATTTCCAGACCGGGCAGCTGGAAATCCTGACCGAGGGCGGATGGGAGAAAAAACCCAGCTTTGCGCCCAACGGCAAGCTCATCCTGTTTGCCAGCGAGGGTCGTGGTCGTGGTATATTGGCAACCGTTTCCAGCGACGGTCGTGTCAAGCAACATATGTTCACGCAAAGCGGCGATGCACGCGAACCGGTGTGGGGACCTCATCTTTAATCAACCTAGCAAAGGGGAAGCACCATGAAAAAACTCGTTATCAGTATTGTGTTGGTGAATTTGCTGGCTGCCTGTGCCAGCGAGAAACCGAAGGAAACTGCCGCAGCACCGGCAGCAGCGCCCTCTGCTGCAACCAGGGCCGTTGCTGCTGACCAAACCGCCACCGATCCGCTGAACGATGCGACCAGCATTCTGGCCAAGCGCAGCGTTTACTACCCGTTCGATGTATCCGCCGTGCAGGATGCCGACAAACCGGTCGTGCAGGCACACGCCAAGTATCTGGCTGAACATGCCGGTCGCAAGGTGCGTCTGGAAGGCAATTGCGATGAACGCGGCAGCAACGAATACAACCTGGCTCTCGGTCAGCGTCGTGCGGATGGCGTGAAGAAGATGCTGGCAGTGGGTGGTGCCAAGGCCGGTCAACTGGACAGTGTGAGCTATGGCGAAGAAAAGCCAAAAGCATCCGGTCACGACGAAGCTTCATGGTCGCAAAATCGTCGCACCGATCTGAACTACGCGAAGTAATACCGTGCTGAAGCAGCGTGCCTTGATGTTGCTGGGTCTGTGTTTCGCCGTTCCCGCGCAGGCGGGGTTGTTTTATGGCGGCGACGAGGGCAAGCAACTTGAGGCGCGCGTGCTTAAGCTGGAAGACGATCTGAAACAGAAGACCCAGTCGATGCTGGATCTGCAAGGGCAGATCGAAGCGTTGAGCAGTGAACTCCGCAAACTGCGCGGACAGAATGAAGAAATAGCGCACGGCTTGCAAGATGCCGAAAAACGCGAAAAAGATTTTTATGTGGATCTCGACACGCGTCTGCGGCGTTTCGAATCCATAGACAGCACGCCGCAAACGTCAGGCAATCCCGCTGTGGCAGCGGCCCCGGTCGATCCCAACGACCCCGGACCGGAGGATCGTTCTTTTGAAACGGCTTACGGTTTGTTCAAGGGTGGCAGCTATGCGAACGCAGCAAAGGCATTCCAGGAATTTCTCAAGAAATACCCCGGTTCGGCACATGCGCCCAATGCGAATTACTGGTTGGGCAACGCCCAGTTCGCGTTGAAGGATTACAAAGGTGCGTTGTCCATCTATCAGGGATTGCTCAAGACCGTTTCAAGTACGCCCAGAGCGGCGGATGTGTTGTTTGGCATCGCAGGATGCCAGAGCGAGTTGAAGCAAGCAGCTCCGGCGCAAAAGACGCTCAGGCTGCTTGTCGCCAAATACCCCGCCAGCGAAGCCGCCGCCAAAGCCAAGAAGCTCCTCGCTGCTGCCAAGTAATCCGCCATGCCGCAAGTCAATTCAGACGCGCAACTGCGCATCAGCGAAATATTTTTTTCCCTGCAAGGCGAGACCAGTCGCATCGGCCTGCCAACGGTATTCATCCGTTTGACGGGATGTCCGTTGCGTTGCAGCTACTGCGACACTACTTATGCTTTTACTGGCGGGCAGAACATGAGCGTCGCAGAAACCCTCAGGCAGGTTGGCGAATACGCACCGCGCTATGTGACCGTCACCGGCGGTGAGCCGTTAGCGCAGAAGAATTGCCTGCCGTTGTTGAGTGCTTTGTGTGACGCGGGCTACGAGGTATCGCTGGAAACCGGCGGTGCGCTCGATATCGGTGAAGTCGATGCACGGGTGATGCGGGTGGTGGACATCAAGACTCCGGCATCCGGCGAAGCGGCAAAGAACCGCTGGGAGAATCTGCCGTTGCTGACCCAGCATGACGAAATCAAATTCGTCATCTGCGACGAGAACGATTATCGATGGGCAAAGCAAATCCTGCAGCAACATCATCTCGGCGATAAATGTGCAGTGCTGTTCTCGCCTGCGCATGGCGCGCTGGATGCGAACCGGTTGGCCGAATGGATGTTGCGCGACCGCTTGCCGGTGCGCATGCAAGTCCAGTTGCACAAGATACTGTGGAACAACGCGCCGGGGCACTGATGATGAAAAACGCCGTGGTGCTTCTGTCGGGTGGGCTGGATTCGGCGACGGTGTTGGCCATGGCGCGCGCACAAGGTTTTGTCTGTTATGCGTTGAGTGTGGATTACGGGCAACGCCACCACTCCGAATTGGCCGCAGCGCAGCGCGTCGCGCAAACTCTGGGTGCAAGCGAACATCGGGTGGTCAACATCGATCTCACCGGTTTCGGCGGCTCCGCGCTGACGGATAACAACATTGCGGTACCGCAACTGCCCACCGAGGGTATCCCGCTGACCTACGTTCCCGCACGCAACACCATCATGTTGTCGCTGGCATTGGCATGGGCCGAGGTGTTGCAGGCGCAGGACATTTTCATCGGGGTGAATGCGGTCGATTACTCCGGCTATCCCGATTGCCGTCCCGCCTATATCGAGGCGTTCGAGCGCATGGCCAACCTCGCCACCCAGGCCGCCGTCGAAGGCCATCCGCTGACCTTGCACGCGCCGCTGCTGCATCTGTCCAAGGCGGAGATCATCCGGCAGGGGAAAGCGCTCGGGGTGGATTACGCGATGACGGTTTCCTGCTATCAGGCCGACGAGCAGGGACGTGCCTGCGGGGTATGCGATTCGTGCCGCTTGCGTCGCGCCGGGTTCGAAGCCGCCGGTGTAGACGACCCGACGCCCTATCGCGCTGTGTAGTCGTGCAAGCCTTGATGGCGCGGTATTTTGCGTTGACAGGGTGGGCCAATTCCGTATAATTCGCGCTCCTTTGCATAGGGGTCGATAGCTCAGCCGGTAGAGCAGCGGACTTTTAATCCGTTGGTCGCGAGTTCGAA
>JAVHQS010000019.1:0-5141 GCA_036171255.1 Gallionella sp. | reverse complement strand
TCGGTGAACGAATCGGTGGTGGTGTTCGACCGGATCCGCGAAAACTTCCGCAAGATGCGCAAGGCGGAAGTCACCGAGATCATCGACAACGCGATCACCCGCACCATGTCGCGCACCATCATCACGCACGGCTGCACGCAGATGATGGTCGGCGCGATGCTGTTCCTCGGCGGCGAGACGCTGCACTACTTCGCGATGGCGCTGACCATTGGTATCCTGTTCAGCATCTATTCCTCGGTGCTGGTCGCCAGCCCGATCCTGCTGTGGCTGGGCGTGTCGCGCGAAGACTTCATCAAGCCGGAAAAGACCGAAGCTGAAGAAGTGCTGCCGTAATTTTTTCGCAACGACCGGAATATCGCTTTGGATTTGCTCACCGCATTTGCCGACCTCGTTCTGCACCTCGATGCCCACCTGCTGGCACTGGTCAATGACTACGGCGTGTGGGTGTACGGCATCCTGTTCCTGATCATCTTCGCCGAGACCGGCCTGGTGGTCGCGCCGTTCCTGCCCGGCGATTCGCTGCTGTTCGTGGCCGGGGCATTGTGCGGATTGGGCGCGTTGCAACTGCACTGGCTGGTGCCGTTGCTGGTGCTGGCGGCATTCGGCGGCGACAACACCAACTACTGGATCGGGCGCACCCTGGGGCTGCGCCTGTTCGAACGCGTGAGCGGCAGATTCCTCAGACACGAACACCTCGACAAGACCCACGCGTTCTATGAAAAGCACGGCGGCAAGACCATCATCTTCGCGCGCTTCCTGCCCATCATTCGCACCTTCGCGCCGTTCGTGGCCGGGATCGGGGTGATGCGCTACCGGTTGTTCCTGTTGTTCAGCGCGCTGGGCAGCATGGCGTGGATCGCCAGCCTGACCCTGTCCGGATATTTCTTCGGCAACATCCCGGTGGTGAAAAACAACCTGATGCTGATCATCGTCGGCATCATTGTGTTTTCCTTGCTTCCCGCACTGCGCGAATTCATCCGGCATCGCACGCACAGAGCGTCGTAACAATTCGGACCCGTATAGCCCCGTTGCCGTTTTACGCTGCGTTTGTCAGGAAGTATACTGGCCGCCCAACGTACAAGTGAGGGAGAACGGTCATGTTGCAACACTATGCTTCAGGCGGCATCGCTGTATTGTTCGGCATCACGGCGCTGTCGGCGGTTGCCGCGCCGGTCGCCTATGAAATGGATTTGCGCACCCAGTCCGGAATGGCTGCGGGTGGCGGCGCAACCGGCATGATGGGCGCGATGTTTGGAGCAAAAAGCGCCAAGGCGACCAGGACGATGCATCTGCGCATCATCAATCCGACCGATATTCCGGACGATTATTCGGCGCAACACATCGTTCCCGAAAAGATGCGCATTGGCCCCACGTTGGCTCTCAAAGGCGAACGCCGCAGCGTGGGCGGCAGGGAAAGGGGTATCGTCGAGGAGAAAGAACCCAAGGGCCGGGTGCTGATCTATTGGGGTTGCAGCGCGACCGTCGCGAAAGGGCAACCCGAGGTGATCGACTTCCGGCATCTTGGCGAGCGCGTGCCGCCCGAAGTCATGGCGATGGCACGGCAGAGCCAAGGCGGCAAGCGGGGAGGCGAACCGGTTTCGTTGCCCCCGCGTGCGCTGGATTGGCCGAACGACAAGGGGGGTGATGTGCCTGCCGAAGCATCGGCTGTCGGCGATCATCTGGTGAAAGCCAACTTCATGCAGGAGGAAATCCGTTTCGCGCTGGATGCAGAGATGGATTTCCTTGAGCCGCTGAACCTGAAAGCTGGCGCGTCCGATCTGAATGCGGCCATCCCGCTCGACTGGGATGTACCGGCCCATGCAAAGGGTTATAACCTCAACGCGTTCGCCATGAATGACGACAAGGAGACGATGGTCATGTGGATGGCCTCCAAGACCAAACATCCGATGTTGCCAGCCAGCCAGAACAACTGCACCATCCCGGCAGGCATTTTCAAGGACGCGCAGTTTGCTTCCGTTTCCGAGGAGGCGGTCGGCCCTACCCGGGGTTTCGCCTATCCGCCGCAAAAACCCAATGAACCCAGAAAGCCGCTGATCTGGACAGCGAAGGTGACGGTCGGAGGATATGACAGCATGATGCTGGGTATGCAGCGTGCGACCGGAAAAGCAGTGACCGAGTCGGTCATTCCCGGTTCCGGCATGATGAATTCGGTAAAGGGTTTGTTCGGCAAGTAGCCGTTCAGTCCTCAGGTATGCACGGCAGTTGGGTGGTTTCCCCAACATTTTGAAACATTTTTGTGGAACGCTGTGCCGGGTTTTTGGTCACAATCGCATCCCGAACACATGGGAATTTTTGAGGAGCGGAAAAATGAAGCAGACCAAGTCACTGGTTATGGTGTTAAGCATGGTTTCCCTGTACGGCAGCGCTTATGCGGTCGATCTTACCGATACCGCGCATGTGATCTCCAGTTCGCCGATCTACGAGCGCGTCAACGAACCGCGCCGCGAGTGCTGGAATGAGAGCGTGCAATCTGCGCCCAAGGAACGTTCAATGACTGGTGCCGTCGTGGGCGGCATCGCGGGCGGTTTGTTGGGTAGCCAGGTCGGCGGCGGCAGCGGTAACACTGCGGCGACCGGCGCGGGTGCGGTGGCCGGTGCGGTGATCGGCGACCGTGTCGCCAACCCGGACAGCAATCGCTCGGCAACGGGCGGGATCGTCGGCGGGGTGGCCGGTGCGGTGCTGGGCGGTCAGATCGGCAAGGGTAGCGGCAACAAGGCCGCGACGGCGGCGGGCGGTATCGCCGGGGTGCTGGTCGGCGATCGCGTCGCCAACCCGGATCAGCCGCGCACCGAGCAGGTCGAGCGTTGCCGTCAGGTGGATGCGACACGCGAAGTCATCAAGGGCTATAACGTGACCTATCGCTACAACGGCCAAGACGTCAACACGACCTTGCCGTATCAACCCGGCTCGACGGTACGCGTCGGAGTGAGCGTCATCGAAGATCAACCGCAAGCCCGACCCGCAGAAGACCGCAGAGATCGGCGTTACGAAGACCGCAAGGATCAGCGTTACGATCAGGGCGACCGGTATGAAGGCCGCAGAGACCGGCCCAATTACCAGTAATTTATGCGCATGAAAAAGCCCGGCTAAGCCGGGCTTTTTTACGTCGTCGCACTACACCGTATGGGAACCTGTTCCGCGCTGGCGAAGTCATCCCGTTCAGCATTCCGGGTGTTCACGCTTGACTGCGCTCCATTTGAGATTGCGTAATCGCCTCCATATCACGCCCCGCCATGGTCATCAGAATATGATCGATCTCCTCGGGCTGGGTGAGATTGCGGCTCATGACTTTTCCTTTAATACAGGGAAACGGATTGCATCAAGCGGCGTGGCTGATCCCCCCAGTTGTCTGTCAGGTTTGATCCAATCGATTTTTCTGTCGGATTATCCATAACGTACAACTTTGCGGTACGTTCATTTGGTTCCGCATCTTGCTTGGGCAAGGGGTGTGCCGGCTGATGCTTGAGTGCGGCGAGTTCCTTCTGAGCCACAGCAAGCCTGTCGCACAATGCCGCATTGCAGGATTCCAGCAATGCGATGCGCTTCAACAGATGTTCTGTTCTACGTTCGACGTTACGCTCAAAGTAATAACGGTGCTCGTACAATTCAGCCTTCATTGTCTTCATGACCAGCATGACTTTGCCGATAAACGGCGTGGCGCCAGATTGTCTATATCTATTCAGCATTTCATCCTCCGATTGTCAGTAATGTATAACCCTGTTGCGAACTGTCCTGCTACCAATGAGGCCGGTGTGCCTCCCCAATAAATGCCCGATCGCTAGACCAACAAGCGCCGCCTAAGTGACGTTTGCCGGCTGCCATGTCCTTTCGAGGTTCTGCCGATATTGATGATGGGCGCGTAACTGATGGGATCGCAGCTGGAGAACCAGCCAAAAGCTCTTTTCCAAATCTCCTGCAGGCATTTTGGAAAGTGACTCGGTATCACGGGTGGCAAGCTGGTACACCATCTCGGAAACGTGGCCGCAACAGGATAGCAACAGTACGATCAGTTCCGGTTCTGCGCGCAATTTGGCATCGCGCACTCTGCTCAATACGCCCTCGAATGCGCATGAGAATGCAACGATATGCTGACATCCCTGAGCGTCAGCCAGCTCTTTAACAGCCCGTGTGGCGGATGGGATGGCACTGGCTATGGCAGTATCGGTTGGCGACCGTTGCAGGCGCAGCAGCGCAACTTCCATGTCCAGCGTGAGTTCAAGACTGTTGCTGATGAAATCGGTAAATGCGATATTGCAAACCATGTCTTTTTCCTTTCATCGCTGGGGCAAGGAAACCGCATGCGTGTCAACGGATTACGGAGCAAGTCTAGTGAGTTGCCGTTACACTTTTATGATGCAAATGTGAATGTATTGAGACGGGGTTATGAGTCCGCGCCGGAGTGGATTGACTGCAATCTTGAATAGCCGTTATGGCCGTTTGCAGCAGGTTGAAACCGATCCTGAATGAACAGTGTTCGCAACGTTTCATATTACACTTGCGCGCTGTTTTCAAAAAAGCTAGTGTGCTCAGGTTTGAAAAAAGCACCCGGATGAGTGCTTCAATATTGAAGAGGAGATTAAAAATGACCAAGCTCTGCAAACCCGAGTATCTGGATAAAGTTAAGCATTTGACCAAGGAAGAAACCGAACGCTTGTTATCCAGAATGGCCGGCAAGTTACCTCGGCGGCTGGAGAAGGAAAAAATAAGCCAGCAGGAAGCGTTGGCGATACAGATGGAGTTGGAAGATGAGCATCTTCAGGAATGGCGCAAAATGATGCGACTCTTGAAGAAGAAGGATGAAGCCAGGAAAGATGCAAAGCCTAAGGCCGCTGAAAAGACAAAAGCCCCGGCAAAGGAAAAGTCCGCCGAAAAGCCCAAGGTCGCCAAGAAGGCCAAAGCCCCATTAAAGGCTAAGGCCGTGCCGAGTAAATAGCCGACCGTTTCTGGTACTTGCTCAGCAGTCAGAAATTAAAGCTGCAAAAGATTGATGCTCATGTGTATGAGCCCGATTTGTCGGGCGATTTCAAGATTGGCTATCGCCCGATAAATCGGGCTCCTGCAACGTCACTTCGCTTGGACGATGATTCCTGGCAGCGGAACAGATGTCGCCTAAATAACTG
>JAVHQS010000018.1:0-21524 GCA_036171255.1 Gallionella sp. | reverse complement strand
GATGCCGCCCACGCCCCAGCCGACCACGCCGATGCCGTTGATCATGGTGGTGTGAGAGTCAGTGCCGACCAGGGTGTCGGGATAGAATATTTTTTCTCCTTCCGGGCCGTCCTTTTGCAGCACGCCGCGCGCCAGATATTCGAGGTTCACCTGATGCACGATGCCGATGCCGGGGGGCACCACCTTGAAGGTGTCGAACGCCTGCATGCCCCATTTCATGAAGCGATAGCGCTCGGTGTTGCGCTCGAATTCCAGCTCCATGTTCAGCTTCAGCGCATCGGGGCGGTTGTAGTAGTCGACCTGCACCGAGTGGTCCACCACCAGGTTCACCGGCACCAGCGGCTCGATGATCTTCGGGTCTTTGCCCATCCTGGCGGCGGCATCGCGCATCGCGGCGAGGTCGGCCAGCAGCGGCACGCCGGTAAAGTCCTGCAACACGATGCGCGCCACCACGAACGGGATCTCTTCGCTGCGCGCCGCGTTCGGCTGCCAGTTCGCCAGTTCGCGCACATGCGCCTCGGTCACCTTCTTGCCGTCGCAGTTGCGCAGCACCGATTCCAGCACGATGCGGATGGAAACCGGCAGGCGCGAGATGTTGCCGACGCCTGCGGCTTCCAGCGCGGGCAGCGAATACAGCGTGCCTTGCTTGCCGCCGGCGAGGTTGAAGGATGATCGGGTGTTGAACAGGCTCTGTGATGCAGTGCTGGGCGACATGGCAGTGGCTCCGGATAGTCGAGATGAAATGAGGGCGCAATTATAAGACGTTGCGGCGCATCCGTCTTGCCGGGTAGGTTAGGTATAAGCGACCATCATTCCGGTTTTTCGAGGCCAGCAAAAAAATCGGTGATCGGGCTAATGATTCCGCCAATAGTGCCGATAAGCATTCCAATGAGTTGAAAATGGTCATGGCTTCTAGAAGGCGGGTTTGCAGTGTCCATAAACTGGGATTTTCATCTGGTCTTGTTGTCGGTGCTGGTCGCCGTGGTCGGCTCGTTCGCCGCGCTCACGCATGCCCAGCGCATGCGCCTGAGCGCCGGGCGCGTGGCGGCGCTGTGGATGCTGGTGGGCGGATTTACCCTGGGGGTGGCGGTGTGGGCCATGCACTTCATCGGCATGCTCGCGATGCGCTTGCCCATCCCGGTGGGTTATGACCTGACGCTGACCCTCCTTTCGCTGATTGCCGCCATCGCCGCCGCCTTGCTGTGTTTTCAGGTGTTGCGCGCGCCGGTCGTCAGCATCAGGCGCATCGTCGTCAGCGGGGTGCTGATGGGCGCCGGCGTCAGCGCGATGCATTATACCGGCATGGCCGCGCTCAGTATGAATCCGGCAATCGGTTATGACCCGCCGATCGTTGCGTTGTCGGTCGCCGTCGCCACCGCCGCATCGTGGGGCGCCCTGCTGCTGATGTATCAGGGGGATCGCCTCCGCTTGCATCCCTTGTTGCGATTTGGCCTGGGGGCGATCGTCATGGGCCTGGCCATCTCCGGCATGCATTACACGGCGATGATGGGCACCGGTTTCGCTGCGGGCAGCCTGTGCGCGACGCGGGAGAATTTCATCGATCCGCACGTCCTGGCGGCGATGGTGTCGCTCACCTCGTTCCTGTGGTTCGGCGGCGGACTGATCGCCACCCTGTTCGATCAGCGCATCGCACGGCAGAACGCTCATGCACTGGCGGAACTCGAGATCAAGCACAAACAATTGCTGGAACAAAGCGAAGCCCATGCCAGCGAGATGAACCGCTTCCTGCGCGAAAGCGGCGAGCGTCTGCATATGACCTTGCGTTGCGCGCCCGATGCGGTATTCATCTGCGAGCAGGACGGGCGCATCGTGTATGCCAATGACAATGCCATCGAGATGACGGGCCGAAGCCGCGAAGAGCTGCTCGGGATGACGGCATTCGACCTGGTGCCTGCGGATTGGCGCGAACGCTACAGGCAACAGTCCAGGCAGATCTTGGTCGAGAACAAACGTCATGTGTTCGAAATCCGCATGGTCAGGAAGGATGGCAGCAAGATACCGATGGAATTGAATGCGGTATTGTTGCCGAATGGGCGTGTGTACGGCTCGTGCCGCGACATCTCCGAACGCAAACAGGCGGAAGCGAAACTGAAGGCGAGCGAGGCATATGCCAAGCGGATGCTGGAGGAGTTGCAGCACCAGAAATATGCGCTCGACCAGCACGCCATCGTCGCGACCACCGATGTGCGCGGCGCGATCACATATGCCAACGAGAAATTCTGCGAGATCAGCGGTTATACCCAGGAAGAGCTGATCGGCCAGAATCATCGGCTGCTCAACTCCGGCGTCCATCCGGCCGGTTTTTTTCGCGAGATGTTCCACACCATCGCGGCAGGCAAGGTATGGAGCGGCGAGATCTGCAACCGCGCCAAGGACGGCAGCCTTTACTGGGTGATGACCACCATCGTCCCTTACCTGAACGAGGCGGGCAAACCCACGCAATACATCGCGATACGGGCGGACATCACCGAGCGCAAGAAGGCGGAACAGCGCGTCCATCAACTGGCTTTCTACGATGCGCTGACCAATCTGCCTAACCGCCGGCTGCTGCATGACAGGTTGCAGCATGAGATGAATTCCGGTGCGCGCAGCGGCCGTTATGGCGCGTTGCTCTTTCTCGATCTCGATCAATTCAAGACCCTCAATGACACCCAGGGGCATGACATCGGCGACCAGATGCTGGTGCAGGTCGCGCATCGCCTGCAAAGCTGCGTGCGCGAAGAGGACACGGTCGCCCGGCTGGGTGGCGATGAATTTGTCGTGGTGCTGGGGGGGCTGAGCGCTGTGGCGGGCGAGGCGGCGAATCAGTCCGAGCAGGTCGCGGAAAAAATCCGCATCGCCTTGAGCCAGCCCTATCTGTTGCGCGATTACCAGCACCATACCAGCAGCAGTATCGGCATCTGTCTGTTTCATGGGCATCTGGAAAGTGCGGAAGGTCTGTTCAAACATGCGGATACCGCCATGTATCAGGCCAAGACGGCCGGGCGCAACACCATCCGTTTCTACGATCCGGCGATGCAGGCCAGCATCGAGGCGCGCGCCGATATGGAGGGCGAATTGCGCCTGGCGCTGGAGAGGCAACAGTTCCGCCTGTATTACCAGATCCAGGTGGATGCGCTTGGCCGGCCAATAGGCGCCGAGGTGTTGTTGCGCTGGGCGCATCCCGAACGGGGGCTGGTCTCGCCGGCCCAATTCATCCCGCTGGCCGAAGAAAGCGGGCTCATCGTGCCGATCGGGCAATGGGTGCTGCAAACTGCGTGCGCGCAGCTCAAGGCGTGGCAGCATGACGCGCTGACGCGCGATCTGGCGCTTGCGGTGAACGTCAGTGCCCGGCAGTTCCGTCAGGCCGATTTCGTCGCCCAGGTGCAGCGTGTGTTGCAGGAAAGCGGCGCAAAACCCTCGCACCTCAAACTGGAACTGACCGAGAGCACGGTGCTGGAGAAAGTCGAAGAAACCATCGGCAAGATGCGCGATCTGAAAATGCTGGGCCTGAGTTTTTCGATGGACGATTTCGGCACCGGCTATTCCTCGCTGAGCTACCTCAAGCGCCTGCCGCTGGACCAGATCAAGATCGACCAGTCGTTCGTGCGCGACATCGCCACCGACGCCAACGACGCCGCCATCGTGCAGACCATCATCGCGATGACCGAGGCATTGGGGCTGAACGTGATCGCCGAAGGCGTGGAAACAACTGCGCAGCAGGAGTTCCTCGATCTGCGCGGCTGCCATGCCTTCCAGGGATACCTGTTCAGCAAGCCGGTCGAGCTCGTTGAGTTTGAAAGCTTGCTGAGAACGCAGTATTCCCCGGCTCGCGATGAACCGCAGCTGCGCATGGTCAAGTAACCGGGAATCATCTGGCTGCTTATGCCAAAGCCGTTTTTGCGTTAGCATGCGAGCATGTTCTAACCGGGGAACGATACCTTGCCCTTCATCTGGAATATTCCGCTGGTCGTGCTGTCCGTGCTGGTCGCGATGGTCGGCTCGTTCACGGCGCTGACCCATGCGCAGCGCATGCGCCAGAGCAGCGGCCGTCCGGCATGGGCGTGGATGGCCGCCGGCAGCATCACGCTGGGCCTGGCGATCTGGTCGATGCACTTCATCGGCATGCTGGCGTTCCATTGGCAATCCCCAGCCGGATACGATTTGCCAATCGGCTATGACTTGAGTCTGACTTTGTTATCAGTCTTGCCTGCCATCGCCGCCGCGCTGCTGGGTTTTTATGTGCTGCGCGCATCCAGTATCAGCAAACGGCGCATCGCGATCAGCGGCCTGCTGATGGGGGCCGGCATCAGCGCGATGCACTACACCGGCATGGCGGCGTTGAAAATGTCGCCGCCGCTCAGCTACGATCCGTTCGTCTTCGCGCTATCCATTCTGGTCGCGGTGTGCGCCGCATGGGGGGCGCTGCTGCTGATGTATCAGGGCGAACGCGTCAAGTTGTCCGCCGTACCGCGCTTCGTGCTGGGCGGCGCGATCATGGGGCTGGCGATCTCGGGCATGCATTACACCGCGATGCTCGGCACGCATATCCAGCCCGGCAGCCTGTGCATGGCGGATGCGGCCCGCATCGAGCCGAACATCCTCGCGATGATGGTTTCGATCCTCTCGCTGTTCTGGTTCGGCGGCGGCATCCTCGCCACGCTGTTCGACCAGCGTCTGGCGCAGCAACAAGCCCGCACGCTGGAGCAGTTGCGGGCGGCGCATGCGGAGCTGGAAAGAAGCGCAAAACGCCGGGCGTTCGAGATGGACCGGTCTTTACAGGCAAGCGAGGGGTACAACCGCCTGCTGCTGGAGTCGGTCGCCGAAGGCATTTACGGCGTGGATACGCAGGGACGCTGCACCTTCATCAACCCGTCGGCATTGAAGATGCTGGGCTATAGCCACGAATCCGAGTTTATCGGGCAACCCGTACACAGCATGATCCATCACACCCATGCGGATGGCACACCCTACCCCGAGTCCGAGTGCCGCATGTTCGAGGCCTTGCGGGAAAACATCGAAGCGCATGGCGACGACGAGATGTTCTGGCGCAAGGACGGCAGTTCCTTTCCGGTGGAGTACTGGTCGCATCCGGTGTGGCGCGAGGGCGTGCTGGGCGGCGCGGTGATCACCTTCCTCGACATCGCCGCGCGCAAGCAAACGGAGCGGCGGCTCACGGCAAGCAAACGGGAACTGCGCGCCATCGTCGAGGCCGAACCGGAATGCGTGAAATTGCTGGCTGCCGACGGGACGGTGCTGAAAATGAATCCCGCCGGACTGGCCATGCTCGAGGCGGACGAGCCCGGACAGATCGTCGGCCAACAGGCGATAGGCATTGTGGCGCCCGGTTCGCGTCGCGATTTTGCCGCGCTGATGCGGCGCGTGTTCGCGGGCGAACCCGCGCAGTTGCAGTTCGAAGCGATCGGGCTCAAGGGCGCGCACCGCTGGCTGGAGACCAACGCGGTGCCGATGCGCGATGCGCAGGGCCAGGTCACCGCGCTGCTGGGCGTCACCCGCGACATCACCGAGCGCAAACGGGCCGAGGAAATCATACGCAACAAGGCAGGCAAGCTGCGCATGTTGATGGACAATGCGGCAGACGCGGTATTCGTCGCGGATGCAAAAACGGAACACTGGACATATGTGAACGAGCGCGCCGTCCGCTTGCTGGGCTACGGCCGCGAAGAGCTGATGCGGATGAATATCTATGATCTGGTCCCGCCCTCCTTCCGCGAGGTGTACCGGGAGAATTTCCGCCGCATTGCGCAAAGCGATCAGAATGAGGTGTGGAATTTCGAAGCGCGGCTGATCCGGAAAGACGGCACACGGATGCCGGTCGACCTGAACCTGGTCAGGCTGCCGGACGGCACGCTTTACGGCGCGTGCCGCGACATCTCCGAGCGCAAGCGGGCCGAGCAGGAACTCAAGATCGCGGCGACCGCGTTCGAGGCCCAGGAGGGGATGCTGGTCACCGATGCGGCTGCGGTCATCCTGCGCGTCAACCGCGCCTTTACCAGACTGACCGGCTACAGCAACGAAGAGGCGGCAGGGAAAACGCCCGCATTGCTCAAATCGGGACGCCAGGACGCCGAGTTCTACCGCAACATGTGGGAACAGCTGGCGCACAATAAATTCTGGGAAGGCGAGATCTGGAACCGGCGCAAGGACGGCACGATCTGCCCCGAATGGCTGGCCATTACCGCCGTCTGCGATGAGGCCGGGAAGATCACCCACTACGTCGGCTCGTTCGTCGATATCAGCGAGCGCAAGTCAGCGGAGGAAGAGGTTCGCCGGCTGGCTTTTTATGACATGCTGACCAATCTGCCGAACCGCCGCTTGCTGCTCGATCGTCTCGAGCATGCCCAGGCAGCCAGCGCGCGCAGCAGCAGTCATGGCGCGATCATGTTCATCGACCTCGACAACTTCAAGACGCTCAACGATACCAAGGGACACGATGTCGGCGATCTGCTGCTCATCGAGGTGGCGCGGCGGTTGTCTTCCTGTGTGCGCGCGGGCGACACCGTGTCCCGTTTGGGCGGGGATGAATTCGTGATCGTCATGGAAAACCTCAGCGACGAGGGGCGGGAAGCGGCCGCCCTGGCCGAAACGATTGGCGAAAAAATCCTGGCGTTGATCGATCAGCAATACGTGCTCGGCAAGCATGAATATCACTGTACCTGCAGCATCGGCGTCAGCCTGTTCATCGATCATTTTGAAACAGCCGACGAGCTGCTGAAACGTGCCGATGTGGCCATGTATCAGGCCAAGAATTCCGGACGCAATGCCATCCGTTTCTTCGATCCCGCCATGCAGCAGGCGGTGGAAGCGCGCGCCTCGCTCGAAGCCGACCTGCGCCGTGCCATGGAAAAACATCAACTGCAGATTTACTATCAGATGCAAGTGGACAATGAACGCCATATCATCGGCGCCGAGGCTTTGCTGTGCTGGCAACATCCCGCCCGCGGACTGGTTCCGACGTCGCAATTCATCCGGATGGCCGAGGAAACCGGGATGATACTGCCCATCGGGCAATGGGTGATGGAAGGCGCCTGCAAGCAACTCAAGGCATGGGAAGGCAATCCGTTGGCCCGCAAACTGCAACTCGCTGTCAACGTCAGCGCCCAGCAGTTCCGCCAACCGGCGTTTGTCGATCAAGTACGCGCGGCACTGGAAAACAGCGGGGCCAATCCGCTGTGCCTGAAACTGGAGCTGACCGAAAGCCTGATGCTGGATAACGTGGAAGATACGGTTAAAAAAATGTATGCCCTGAAGGACATCGGGATCAGTTTCGCGCTGGACGATTTCGGCACCGGTTATTCCTCGCTGCAATATCTCAAGCGGCTGCCGCTGGACCAGATCAAGATCGACCAGTCCTTTGTGCGTGAAATCACCAACGACCGGGGTGACATGGTGATGGTGCTGACCATGGTGGACATGGGGATGAACTTCGAGCTGGATGTGATCGCCGAGGGCGTGGAAACCGAGGCACAGTTCAAACTTCTGCAACGTTGCGGCTGCGGCAGTTTTCAGGGCTATCTGTTCAGCAAGCCGCTGCCGGTGGAGCAGTTTGAGGCGTTGTTGGAACAGCAATAACCGCATGGGCTTCCTTATATGACGGGCGAATATGATGTTTCGTGATCGCAACGAGGCTGCCGCCAGACTGGCGGGGCAACTGTCCCGCTATCGCGGCCAGCGTCCGCTGATACTGGCGATTCCGCGCGGTGCGGTACCGATGGCCAGGATCATTGCCGATGCGCTGGACGGCGAAGTGGACGTGGTGCTGGTGCGCAAGCTGCGCGCACCGGCCAACCCGGAATTCGCCATCGGCGCGGTGGACGAGACCGGCTGGACCTATCTCGCCGAATACGCCGGGCAGGTGGCCGGCAGTCCGCAATATATCGAAGACGAGAAGGCCGCCCAGCTAGAGGTGATGCGCGAACGGCGCGCCAGCTATACCCCGATACGGCCACCGCTGGATCCGGCGGGGCGCATCGTCATCGTGGTGGACGATGGTCTGGCGACCGGCTCCACGATGATCGCCGCACTGCACGCGTTGCGCGCCAGGCATCCGCAAAAACTGATCTGTGCCGTGCCGGTGGCGCCGCCCGATACTTTGGCCAAGGTGGCATCTTATGCTGATGAGGTAGTGTGCCTGAGCGCGCCGGAAATGTTTTATGCGGTGGGCCAGTTCTATCAGTCATTTCCCCAAGTGAGCGACGAGGAAGTGATAAAGCTGCTGGCTACAGCTTCGTAGTCCGTAGGGTGCTATAGGTGCCGCGCAAACCAGTCTGCGGCGTTGCGTGCGGCCTGTTCCAGCGTGCCGGGTTCCTCGAACAAATGGGTCGCGCCGGGTATCAGGATGAGTTTCTTTTCGCAGTTCAGCAGCGCATCCGCCTGCTGGTTCAACATGATCACTTCATAGTCAGCACTGCCGACGATGAGTAATGTCGGTGCGCTGACGCGGCCCAGTGCAGCTTCTCCGGCGAGATCGGGACGTCCGCCGCGCGATACTACAGCGGAGATTTCATCGCCCGTTTGTGCCGCCGCCTGCAACGCGGCCGCCGCGCCGGTGCTGGCGCCGAAGTAGCCGAGCTTGAGCGTTCGCGTCTGCGGGTTGCTTCGCAGCCAGGCGGTGGCGGCGAGCAGGCGGCGCGTGAGCAGCGCGATGTCGAAGCGCGTCTCATAATCCCGATCTTCTACACTTGTCAGCAGGTCGAACAGCAGGGTGCCGATGCCGCGTCGTTGCAGCACCTCGGCGACATAGCTGTTGCGCGGGCTGAAACGGCTGCTGCCGCTGCCGTGGGCGAACAGCACCACGCCTGTTGCGGACGGCGGCAACACCAGTTCGCCGTCGAGTTCGACTTGACCAGCCGGGATATGCACGGCGCTCATGCCGTTCTTCCCATCATCACCGGGATGCGTCGCGCCCCGAATGCCTGGCTGAACTTTTCGAAATGACCGGCGATCCGGGCATGGCAATCCGGGCAATGGCCGTCGGCTGTGAGGCGGTATTGTTTGATCTCGTACCAGTCGCGCACGATCAAGGCGCTGCCGCATGACGGGCAGTGCGTGGTATCTCCCTCGGTGTTATGTACGTTGCCGGTATAGACATAGCGTAGCCCCGCAGCGCGGGCGATATTCCGCGCTTGAACCAGGGTTTGCGGCGGGGTGGCCGGAATGTTGGTCATCTTATAGTCGGGGTGGAACGCGCTGAAGTGCAGCGGCACGTCTACGCCGAGTTCCCTGGCGATCCATGCGCTCATCGCGCCGATCTCTTCGTCGCTATCGTTGAGGCCGGGGATCAGCAGCGTGGTCAACTCGACCCAGACATCGGTTTCATTGCACAGATATTTCAGCGTATCCAGCACCGGTTGCAGATGCGCGCCGCAAAGCTTGACGTAGAACTCGTCGGTGAATCCCTTGAGATCGACATTGGCGGCATCCATCTTGGCGAAGAACTCGCGGCGCGGCTGGTCGTGTATATAACCCGCCGTGACGGCCACGGTCTTGATGCCGCGCGCGTGGCAGGCATCGGCCACGTCCATCGCATATTCGGCGAAGATCACCGGGTCGTTGTAGGTGAACGCGACGCTCTTGCAGCCCAACTCTGCGGCGGTACGCGCGATGGCTTCCGGGCTGGCCTGGTCGGCGAGTTTGTCGAAGCTGCGCGATTTCGAGATGTCCCAGTTCTGGCAGAACTTGCAGGCGAGGTTGCAGCCGGCGGTGCCGAAGGAGAACACGCTGGAGCCGGGGTAGAAATGGTTGAGCGGTTTCTTCTCGATCGGGTCGATGCAGAAGCCGGAGCTGCGGCCATAAGTGGTGAGCACCATCTGCCCGCCGGCCACGCCGCGCACGAAACAGGAACCGCGCTGGCCCTCGTGCATCTTGCAATCGCGCGGACACAGGTCGCACTGGATGCGCCCGTCGTCCAGTCTGTGCCAATACCTGGCAGGGTGGCGCTCTTCGATACCGATGGCTTCATCCATGTCATAACTCCTTGTAGAAAGCGTCGCGCACTACGCCGGCTGCTCGCGCCATTTGGTCACGGTGTAGCGCGACAGCCTTACGCCTTCCGCCCAGAAATCATCGGGCAGTCCGGCCTTGCGCCTGAGATGCGCCATGAACTGCTGCGGTTGCGGCAACTGTTCCCATACTTGCGGCAGGAAGGTGCTGCGATAGCGGCCATACTCGAACACGATACCGTCCACACCGGGGCGCAGTTGCGCCAGCGCGTCGGCCTCGTGCCGAACCTCCATCGCCCGAGTCGGCGAGAGCAGCGAAATCTCGATGGCGGTGATGCCGAGTTCTTCCGCGCCCAACGGCATGAAACGCGGATCGTGCAATGCGGCGGACACGGCATTGCTCTTGATGTCGGCGAGCAATGGGCGGTGCGCCTGCAGCGTGCCGATGCAGCCGCGCAACTCGCCGTACTGGGTGAGGGTGACGAAGCAAGCGCCATGCTCGGCGAGCCACGGCGCGCTTTCATCCGCGGTATGCGGAACGTTCAGCGCACGGGAGATCGCGGCACGCGCGATCGGCAGCAATATTTTTCCCTGTTGTTCAGTTGGCATGTCCGGCTTCCTCCGCAAATCTGGCAGCCGGGGTAAAAGCAAACGCGGCATACCCCACTACCCGGTCATGAGACCCGGCGGTATCCCCGGAGTTTCGCAGGTCGAGCAGATGCGGCGTAAGGCGGTGGTGCTGCGCCGCGACGATCAGGCCGCCGATCGGGGTGCCGCCGCAGGCACGGTCGTGTTCGACAGGTTGCCGCAGTTTCAGGATGGACTGAGCGGTCTCGTTATCCACGCGTTGTGCGGCGGCGTAGGGCAGGAAATGGGACAGGTCCGAGCTGATGACGATCAGCGTTTCGTCGCCGCCCCATAAGGCTTCCAGAACTTCGGCAACCTCTTCCGGTGTGGCCATGCCGACCGCCAGCGGCAGCAAGGTGAAATCGGTCAGCACGCTTTGCAAAAACGGCAGTTGCACTTCCAGCGAATGCTCCAGCGCGTGAGCTTCCGCGCTGACGGCGACTTGCGGCAGATGGACGATGCTGCGCGCCGCTGCCGCGTCCAGCGGCACACGCCCCAGCGGCGTATCGAATGCCTCCACACCGGGCAATGCCAGGCCGCGTACCGCGACGCGATGGGTCGGGCCGAGCAGCACCACGCGCCGGATGCGCGACGCGACGGGGCGCAAAGCGGCGTAGGCGGTAGCCGCGATGGCGCCGGAATAGACGTAACCGGCGTGCGGCACGATCAACGCCTTGGGGGTCAGTTCGCAGGGGCGAGCCTCGTCCAGCAGCCGTTGCACATCATGCGCAAGCTGCCGGGGTTCGGCGGGGTAGAACATCCCTGCGACGGCAGGGGGACGGATGGCAGACATGGCGACCTCCCTTCAAGCGATGCCGTTAATATGAGGACAAGCCGGGCAGAATCAAGCCCTGTAACGTAGAAACCGGCTTATTGATCCGGCACCGTTTATCCAAGAATCCGTTCGCATTGAGCTTGTCGAAATGCGAACGGATTCTTGTGCTTCGACAGGCTCCGCACGAACGGCTTTCAAGTTCAATTCGTGCCGGATCAATAGCCCAGCAAGTGCTTCACATGCTCGCGTTCTTCGAGCAGTTCGTTGTGGCTGTCTTTCATGTGCCTGATGCCCAGTTCGCTGATCGGCAGTCCCTGGACGATGCGGTAATTGCCATGTTTGCAGGTGACGGGAAATCCATACAGCACGCCTTCCGGAATGCCATAGCTGCCATCGGACGGCACGCTCATGGTGACCCAGTCGTTGTGGTGCGAGCTGAGCATCCAGTCGTGGATGTGCGAGACCGCGGCATTCGCGGCGCTGGCGGCGCTCGACAGGCCGCGCGCTTCGATGACCGCCGCGCCGCGCTTTTGCACGGTGGGGATGAATTCGCGTTCCACCCAGTCCTGATCCGGCAGGAGGTCGCGCACCAGACGGCCGCGAATCTCGGCATGGTCCAGATCGGGATATTGCGTGCCGGAATGGTTGCCCCAGACGATCATCTTCTTGACGTCGCGGATCGGCTGGAACAGCTTTTGCGCGACCTGCGCGATGGCGCGGTTGTGATCGAGGCGCATCATTGCAGTGAAATTGCGCGGATCCAGGTCGGGGGCGTTCTTCATCGCGATCAGCGCGTTGGTGTTGGCGGGATTGCCGACCACCAGCACCTTGACGTGGCGTGCCGCATAGTCGTTGAGCAGCTTGCCCTGCACGGAGAAGATCGCGCCGTTGGCTTCGAGCAGGTCTTTGCGTTCCATGCCCTTGCTGCGCGGACGTGCGCCGATCAGCAGGGCGATCTCGGTGTCCCTGAACGCGACCTTCGGATCGCCGGTGATGACGATCTGTTGCAGCAGCGGGAAGGCGCAATCCTCCAGTTCCATCATCACGCCGCGCAACATCTGCTGCGCTTGCGGCAAATCCAGCAATTGCAGGATGATCGGCTGTTCGCGTCCCAGCATGTCGCCGTTGGCGATACGGAACAGCGTGGCGTAACCGATTTGTCCGGCAGCTCCGGTAACAGTGACGCGAACGGGTGCTTTCATGTAGTGCTCCTTGGATGAGATATGGTGCGCATCATAGTTCTTTTGATTTTCTACCGCCACGCAAAGGTGTAACATGGCGGCCATTCGTTTTACGTCATGGCAGAGATTGGTAATGAATAAAAAACGCCCGAAACACCTCGCCCTGCATCTGATCAAATTACCGCTTCCCGGTATCGTCTCCATTCTTCATCGCGTCAGCGGACTGTTGCTGTTTTTCGCGCTGCCGTTGCTGTTGCTGTTGCTGCAATACAGCCTGCGTTCCATCGAGACCTACACCCAGTTGACGGCCGTGCTGGCGCATCCGCTGTCCAAGCTGCTGTTGCTGGGATTGCTGTGGGCGTTCCTGCATCACTTCTGCGCCGGTCTGCGCTATCTGGCGATCGATCTGCACTATGTGCGCGACCTTGCGCAGGCGCGCAACAGCAGCAAGCTGGCGATGGCGGCAAGTCTGGCGATGACCGCGTTGCTGGGGGTGAAATTATGGTGAGCCGCGTAGTCGTCGGCGCGCATTACGGTTTGCGCGACTGGCTGATCCAGCGCATCACGGCGGTGGTGATGGCGCTGTACAGCGTGGTATTGGCCGGTTATCTGCTGCTGCAGGGAAGCGTGGGCTATGACGCATGGACCAGCTTGTTCTCCAGCCAGTTGGTGCGTTCTTTCAGTCTGCTGTTCCTGTTGAGCCTGTTCTATCACGCATGGATCGGGGTGCGCGACATCGTGATGGATTACGTCAAACCGGCGAGTGTGCGTCTGGTGATCCATACGCTGGTGATTCTGGCGCTGGTGCTTTACACGATATGGTCAGTGCAAATTCTTTGGGGAATGTGATGGTGGTTGCAAAACGGACTTTCGATGTGGTGGTGGTGGGCGCGGGCGGTGCCGGGATGCGCGCGGCGTTGCAACTGGCGCAGGCCGGCTTGAAGGTGGCGGTGTTGTCCAAGGTGTTCCCGACCCGCTCGCATACCGTCGCGGCGCAGGGCGGCATCGCGGCTTCGCTGGGCAACATCAACGAGGATAACTGGCACTGGCACATGTACGACACGGTGAAGGGCTCGGATTATCTGGGCGACCAGGATGCCATCGAGTATATGTGCCGCGCCGCCCCCGAAGTGGTGTACGAGCTGGAACATTTCGGCATGCCGTTCGACCGGCTCGACAGCGGCAAGATCTATCAGCGCCCGTTCGGCGGGCATATGCAGGAATACGGCAAGGCGCCGGTGCAACGCGCCTGCGCGGCGGCCGACCGGACCGGCCATGCGATGCTGCACACCCTGTATCAGCAGAACGTCAAGGCGAATACCAATTTCTTCGTCGAGTGGATGGCGCTGGACCTGATCCGCGATGAGGACGGCGACGTGCTCGGCGTGACCGCACTGGAGATCGAGACCGGCGAGGTGATGATGTTCCAGGCGCGCGCCACGCTGTTCGCCACCGGCGGAGCGGGGCGCATCTTCCAGTCCAGCACCAATGCCTATATCAATACCGGCGACGGCCTCGGTATGGCGGCGCGCGCCGGGATCCCGCTCGAAGACATGGAGTTCTTCCAGTTCCATCCCACCGGCGTGTATGGCGCGGGAGTGCTGATCACCGAAGGGGTGCGCGGCGAGGGCGGCTATCTGGTGAACAAAAACGGCGAACGCTTCATGCCGAAATATGCGCCGAGCGCGAAAGACCTGGCCAGCCGCGATGTGGTGTCGCGCGCGATGACCATCGAGATCAACGAAGGGCGCGGTTGCGGGCCGCACGGCGACCACGTGTTCCTCAAGCTCGATCATCTCGGCGACGATGTGATCCGGCAACGCCTGCCGGGCATCCGCGAGATCGCGCTGAAGTTCGCCCACGTCGATCCGGCCAAGGCGCCGATCCCGGTGGTGCCGACCGCCCATTACATGATGGGCGGCATCCCGACCAATTATCACGGGCAGGTGGTCGCACCGTACAAGACCGGTCCGGATGAAGTGGTACACGGCTTGTATGCGGTCGGCGAATGCGCCTGCGTATCGGTACACGGCGCCAACCGGCTGGGCTGCAACTCGCTGCTCGATCTGCTGGTGTTCGGGCGTGCGGCAGGCAGGCAGATCATCGAAGACCTGAACAGCCACCCGCATCCCAAGCCGCTGCCGGCCGACGCGGCGGAACGGCCGTTGGCGCGTCTGGCGCGGCTGGAGAACCGGAAGAACGGCGAGCGCGTCGGCGAAGTGGGCGATGCGATGCGCGGGGCGATGCAGAAACATTGCGGCGTGTTCCGTTTCCCGGAACTGATGGCGGAGGGCGTGACCCAGATCAAACAGATCGCCGAGCGCGTGGCGAACACCGGGATCGGCGACAAGAGCAAAGTGTTCAACACCGCGCGCATCGAGGCGCTGGAGCTGGATAACCTGATCGAAGTGGCGCAGGCGACGATGGTCGCCGCGACGGCGCGCACGGAAAGCCGCGGTGCCCATGCGCGCGACGACTTCCCGCAGCGCGACGATGTCAACTGGCTGAAGCACAGCCTGTATTTCCGCGAAGGCAACCGGCTGGATTACAAGCCGGTGCGCCTGAAACCGCTGACCGTGGACTCGTTCCCGCTGAAACCTCGCGTCTATTGAGAGAGATCAGACAGATGAAGTTTAAAATCTACCGCTACAACCCCGACACCGATGCCGCGCCGTACATGCAGGACTACGAACTGGAGGTCGATCCCGCGGGCAAGATGTTGCTGGACGCCATCCTGTTGTTGAAAGAGCAGGACGACACGCTGTCGCTGCGCAAGTCTTGCCGCGAGGGCGTGTGCGGCTCGGATGCGATGAACATCAACGGGCGCAACGGGCTGGCCTGCATCACGCCGTTGTCCTCGCTGCAGGAACCGGTGGAGTTGCGCCCGCTGCCGGGCTTGCCGGTGATCCGCGACCTGATCGTGGACATGACGCAGTTCTTCAAGCAATACCACTCGATCAAGCCCTTCCTGATCAACAACGACCCGCCACCGGAAACCGAACGGCTGCAATCGCCCGGGCAGCGCGAGCATTTGAACGGCCTGTACGAGTGCATCCTGTGCGGCTGTTGTACCACCGCGTGCCCGTCGTTCTGGTGGAATCCGGACAAGTTCGTCGGCCCGGCCGGATTGTTGCAGGCCTATCGCTTCATCGCCGACACGCGCGATCAGGCGACCAGCGAACGGCTCGACGATCTGGAAGATCCGTACCGTCTGTTCCGCTGCCACACCATCATGAACTGCGTGGACGTGTGCCCGAAAGAATTGAATCCGACCGAGGCGATCGGCAGCATCAAGGACATGATGGTGAAGCGCATCGTGTAGTAGGAGCGGGCCTTGCCCGCAGTTCATTAAAGCATTCGCGGGCAAGGCCCGCTCCTGCGGGGCAAATTATGGATAGGGAAATTGCACGCATGCGCTGGCGCAGCCGGCGCGGATTGCTGGAGTTGGACATCGTGCTCGGGCGCTTTATCGAGGCGCAGTATGCGCAGCTGACCGAAGCCGAGCAGCAGGTGTTCGAGGTGTTGCTGGATATGCCCGACAACACACTCTGGGATATGATTGCGGGCAGGCAGGAAGCGGCGCACGGCGAACAGCAGGCGCTGCTGGAAAAGATCAGATCGTAACTGAACCGGAATAGGAATCAATGATGGAAAACGCAAATAAACGTGTCGCCACCCTGACTCTGGACGATGGGCGCAGCATCGAATTGCCGATCATGTCCGGCACGCTGGGCCCGGATGTGATCGATATTCACAACCTCAGCAAACTGGGGGTGTTCACTTACGACCCCGCGTTTTTTTCCACCGCCAGTTGCACCTCGGAGATCACATTTATCGACGGTGATGCCGGCTTGTTATATTACCGGGGTTACCCGATCGAGCAGTTGGCTGAAAAATCCGATTTTCTGGAAGTGTGTTATCTGTTGCTGGAAGGCCGGTTGCCAAGCGCGGAACAAAAAGCCGATTTCGTGCGCAAGGTGACTTCGCACACCATGGTGCATGACCAGTTGGCCAAGTTCTTCAACGGTTTTCGCCGCGATGCGCACCCGATGGCGGTAATGGTCGGTGTGGTCGGCGCGCTGTCGGCCTTTTATCATGACTCGCTGGACATCAATAATCCCGAGCATCGTGATTTGGCGGCGATGCGCCTGTTGGGCAAGTTGCCGACGATCGCGGCGATGGCCTACAAATACCATAACGGTTACCCGTTCATGTATCCGAAATACAAATTCAGCTATGTGGAAAATTTCATCTACATGATGTTCGCCAACCCGGCTGAAGATTTTGTGCAGAACCCCAAACTGGTGCGGGCACTGGAGCGTATCTTCATCCTGCACGCGGATCATGAGCAGAACGCATCCACTTCTACCGTGCGCCTGGCCGGGTCGAGCGGCGCGAACCCGTTCGCCTGCATCGCCTCCGGTATCGCCGCATTGTGGGGCCCGGCACACGGCGGCGCGAACGAGGCCGCGTTGAAGATGCTCGAAGAGATCGGCGATGTGTCGCGCGTGGCGGAGTACGTGCAGGGCGTGAAAGATAAGAAATACCGTCTGATGGGTTTCGGCCATCGCGTCTACAAGAACATGGATCCGCGTGCTTCGGTGATGCGCGATACCTGTTATGAGGTGTTGCAAGAGTTGGGTTTGGAGAATGACAAGTTGTTCGAGTTGGCGATGGAACTGGAGCAGATCGCTTTGCATGATCCATATTTCATCGAGCGCAAGCTGTATCCCAACGTGGATTTCTATTCCGGCATCGTGCTGCGCGCCTTGGGTATTCCGACCAATATGTTTACGGTGATCTTCGCGGTTGGGCGCACCATCGGCTGGATTTCCCAGTGGAACGAAATGATGGATGCTGCCGACCGCAAGATCGGCCGCCCGCGCCAGTTGTATCTCGGCGCAACGCGCCGTGACTACATGCCCGTGGAGCAAAGGTGAACATACCGGCTAATTTCATGCAGATGATGAGGGACAGTTCGTCGCTGTTCGGGACGAACGCGCCGTTCATCGAAGAGCTGTACGAACAATACCTGCTCAATCCCGGTGCGGTGCCCGGCGAATGGCGGGCTTATTTCGATGCCTTGCAAAGTACCTCCGGCGGGGCGACCGATGTGCCGCACAGCCCCGTTCAACGGGCGTTCGAGGCGTTGCCGCACGCTGCTTCCGCGCGAGCGGCCGCACCTGACGCGGACTATGAGCGCAAGCAGGTCAAGGTGCTGCAGATCATCAATGCGCATCGCTTCCTCGGCGTGCGCGTCGCGAATCTTGACCCCTTGGGCCGCCATGCCAAACCGGTGGTGGCCGAACTTGATCCGGCCCATTACGGCATGACTGAAGCCGATATGGATACCACTTTCGAAACCGGCTCTCTGGTGGGCGGAGCGCGCATGACGTTGCGCGAGATCGTCAGGCTGTTGCGCCAGACCTATTGCGAGAGTATCGGCGCGGAATACATGTACATCAGCGATGTGGCGCAGAAACGCTGGATACAGAATCGTCTGGAAGGCGTGCGCGGCAAGGCCGGATACGACGCTGCACAGCGCCGCCGCATTTTGGGGCGCATCACTGCGGCAGAGACGCTGGAGCGTTATCTGCATACCAAATATGTCGGGCAGAAACGTTTTTCGCTGGAAGGCGGCGAGACACTCATCGCGTTGCTCGATCACTTGCTGCAACGCGGCGGTGCGCAAGGGGTTCAGGAGGCGGTGATCGGCATGGCGCATCGCGGCCGCCTGAACGTGCTGGTGAACATCCTCGGCAAACAGCCCGGCATGTTATTCGCCGAATTCGAAGGCGTCCATGCCGGGCATCTGGCCTCCGGCGATGTGAAATACCATCAGGGCTTTTCGGCCGACATCGAAACAAAGGGCGGTGTGTTGCATGTTGCGCTGGCTTTCAATCCTTCGCATCTGGAGATCGTCGATCCGGTGGTGGAAGGTTCGGTGCGCGCGCGCCAGCAACGCCGCAAGGATTATGCGGGTGCGCAAGTCTTGCCCATCCTGTTGCATGGCGATGCCGCGTTCGCGGGGCAGGGCGTGGTGATGGAAACGCTGGCGATGTCGCAGATACGCGGCTACCGTACCGGCGGCACGGTGCATATCATCATCAACAACCAGATCGGTTTCACCGCATCCGATGCGCGCGATACGCGTTCCAGCAGTTATTGCAGCGACGTGGCGAAGATGATCGATGCGCCGATCTTCCACGTCAACGCCGACGATCCCGATGCAGTGATGCTGGTCACCGAGATCGCCTTGGATTACCGCATGCAATTCCAGCGCGACGTGGTGATCGACATGGTGTGTTTCCGCAAGCTGGGGCACAACGAACAGGATGAACCGCTGGTCACCCAGCCGTTCATGTACCGCTATATCCGCAAACATCCGGGCACCCGTGCCGTGTATGCGCAACGCCTGGTCGACGAAGGTGTGATCGGTGCGGAGGAAGGCGGTGCGATGGTGGCGGCTTATCGCCAGGCGATGGATGAAGGGCGCAATTCGATCCAGCCCGCGCTGGAGCAAAGTGTAAGCAAACTGCTTACCGACTGGACACGCTTCAAGGAAGACACCAAATGGGACACGCCGGTAGATACCTCGGTGCCGCTGGAGCGTCTGCAACAGTTATCGATCCCGCTGACGACCGTCCCGGAGAATTTTGCGCTGCATTCGCGGGTGCAAAAGATTGTCGATGACCGGCGTGCGATGGCGCGGGGCGAATTGCCGCTGGATTGGGGGATGGCCGAGAACCTCGCCTACGCGACTTTGTTGACCGAGGGTTATCCGGTCCGGTTGAGCGGTCAGGACAGCCAGCGCGGCACGTTCTTCCATCGCCATGCTACATGGCATGACCAGAACCGCATCAAATGGCATGAAGGCGCTTACACGCCGTTGCGCAACATCGCGCCGGATCAGGCCAATTTCACCGTGATCGATTCGTTCCTGTCGGAAGAAGCGGTGCTGGGTTTCGAATACGGTTATGCGACCGCCAAGCCCAATGCGCTGGTGCTGTGGGAGGCGCAATTCGGCGACTTCGCCAACGGCGCGCAGGTGGTGATAGACCAGTTCATCGCTTCCGGCGAAGCCAAGTGGGGCAGAATGTGCGGGCTGGTGATGCTGTTGCCGCATGGCTATGAGGGGCAGGGCGCGGAGCATTCTTCGGGACGCATCGAACGCTATCTGCAACTGTGCGCCGACTACAACATCCAGGTATGCATCCCTTCCAATGCGGCGCAGATGTTCCACCTGCTGCGCCGCCAGATGTTGCGTCCCTATCGCAAGCCGCTGATCGTGTTCACGCCGAAGAGCCTGCTGCGCAGCAAGGATGCCGCTTCGCCGCTCAGCGATTTCACGCAAGGCCGCTTCCAGCCGGTGATCGCCGAAGTAGATACGCTGGATAACGGCAAAGTGCGCCGCATCATCGCGTGCGGCGGCAAGGTGTATTACGACCTGCTTGCCGCGCGGCGTGCCAAGGGCATTGCTGACATGGCGATCATCCGCATCGAACAGCTTTACCCGTTCCCGCACGATGACTTCGCCGCGCAGATCGCCGCATATCCGAATGCCGGCGAGATGGTCTGGTGTCAGGAAGAACCGGGCAACCAGGGTGCATGGCATCGCATCCAGCATTACCTGCTGCGCCATCTGCGGCGCGGCATGGATCTGGGTTACGCGCTGCGCGCTTCCTCGGCCGCACCCGCTGCGGGCTATCTGGCGCTACATAACGAACAGCAGAAGGCGGTGATCGAAGCCGCTTTCCGCGACGATCTCGATCAAAGAAATAATCCCAGGAGCAAGAAGCCATGAGCATCATTGAAGTCAAAGTACCGCAACTGTCCGAATCCGTAACCGAAGCGACTTTGCTGACCTGGCACAAGCAAGCCGGCGATACCGTGGCAGAGGGCGAGAATCTGATCGACGTCGAGACCGACAAAGTGGTGATGGAGTTGCCCGCCTCCAGGAGTGGCGTGCTGAGCAAGATCATCAAGGGCAACGGCGAGAAAGTGGGCAGCGAAGAACTGATCGCGCTGATCGATACCGATGCAGTGGCCGCGCAAGCAGTATCCGCACATGCCGAAGCGCATCCGGGTGTGCCGCCCTCGGTGCGCAAGCTGGCGCGCGAACATGAGATCGATGCCGGCAGCTTGCACGGCAGCGGTCGCAGCGGGCGCGTCACCAAAGAGGACGTGCTGAACGCCATGCAGCAGGTATCCCAAGTGCAAGTATCGGGCATCAATCCACCGCAAGCCGTACCGGCCATCGCACCTGCGGGCAATCGTCCCGAGCAGCGCGTGCCGATGACGCGCATCCGCCAGCGCATCGCCGAACGGCTGCTGCAATCGCAACAGAACGCCGCGATCCTGACCACCTTCAACGAAGTGAACATGCAGCCGGTGATGGATCTGCGCAGCCGCTACAAGGATGCGTTCGAGAAGAAGCACGGCATCAAGCTCGGCTTCTCCTCGTTCTTCGTCAAGGCGGCGGTGCTGGCGTTGCAGAAGTTCCCCATCGTCAACGCCTCGGTGGACGGCACGGACATCATCTATCATGGCTATTTCGACATCGGCGTGGCCATCGGCAGCGAGCGCGGCCTGGTCGTGCCGATCATCCGCGATGCGGACAAATTGTCGTTCGCCGACATCGAAAAACAGATCGCCGATTTCGGCGCGCGTGCCAAGGTCGGCAAGCTCACCATGGAAGAATTGACCGGCGGCACGTTCACCGTTTCCAACGGTGGCGTGTTCGGCTCGATGCTCTCCACGCCGATCATCAACCCCCCGCAAGCCGCCATTCTCGGCATCCATGCAACGAAAAATCGCCCGGTGGTCGAGAACGGCCAGATCGTCATCCGCCCGATCAACTACCTCGCGGTGTCCTACGACCACCGCATCATCGACGGACGCGAAGCCGTGCAGTTCCTGTCCACCATCAAGGAAGCGCTGGAGTATCCGGGAAGGGTGTTGCTGGATTTGTAGGGTGCC
>JAVHQS010000017.1:0-1080 GCA_036171255.1 Gallionella sp. | reverse complement strand
CGAACTGGTGCGCTATGCCAATAAGCTGGATGAGCAGGGATTGAATCGCGGCACATCCGGCAATCTCAGCGTGCGCTGCGGCGAGGGTTTTCTGATCACGCCTTCCGGCATGGGGGCGGAAGGCCTGACGGAAGAGGACATCGTGTTCGTTGATCTGGACGGCACCGCGCAAGGCCGCTGGCAGCCTTCCAGCGAGTGGCTGTTCCATCGCGACATCCTCGCGCAACGTCCCGAATTCGGCGCGGTCATCCACACCCATTCCATCGCGGCGACGACGCTGGCCTGTCTCAGAAAAGACATCCCGACGTTGCATTACATGATCGCACTGGCGGGCGGCGACAGCATCCGCTGCGCGGACTACGCCACCTTCGGCACGCAGGCGTTGTCCGACAATGCGCTGTCCGCGCTGGCCGGGCGCAAGGCCTGTCTGCTGGCGAATCACGGCATGATCGCGGCGGGAGAGAGTCTCGCCGAGGCGTTCAGGATCGCGGTGGAAGTGGAAACGCTGAGCGAACTTTACTGGCGTACTTTGCAAGCCGGACAGCCGGTTCTGTTGACGACCAATGAGTTTCGGCAGGCGAAAAAAAAGTTTGCCGGCTATGGCAAACCTGTTCAGTGATTTATTTGGTAGAAATGCCGCGCCGGACAGGGAGGAGAGAGAACCGGCGCGGGCTTGGGAACGACTACATCGAAGTGCTGAAAGAAGCGATGGTAGGGATCGCGACGATGAACGACAGGATGCCTGCCACGACCCAACGCACGAACCTGGCAACTGCGGAATAAGCTTTTTTCATTTTTACACCTCTTCGAGAATTGGAATTGCACACCAGTTCATCGCATCTTCATTACAGCTTGATTGCACGATGCAACGACAGGCTCACTTCAGATAGGCATCATGAGAAAGAGTTCCCCAACCGGGATTCGATTACCGTAAAACGGATGTGGGATTGATAGAGAATCAGATGTGTCAGGCCGCACCAGCAGACTTGGCGCTGCCTTCGGTTGTGAAAATACTTGTCCGGTTGTTTGGTGTCCTCGACAGGAATCGAACCTGTAATTGCCCCTTAGGAGGGGGCGGTT
>JAVHQS010000016.1:0-1084 GCA_036171255.1 Gallionella sp. | reverse complement strand
CCAGTCCTGCACTGCTGCCAGCCACGCCTTCGCTGCCCGATGGGTCGTGGATAGCCGTCCCCAGCATCTGCATACCACCGCATATGCCGATTACTTTACCGCCATAACGCAGATGGCGTTTGATCGCGTCATCCCAGCCGCATTCGCGCAACCAACCTAAATCGGTACGCACTGCTTTGCTGCCCGGCAATATGATCAGATCGGCTGTTGGTATAGCTTCATCTAATCTGATGAAGCTGAACGCCACTTGCGGATGCAAACGCAGCGGATCGAAGTCGGTGTGATTGCTGATATGCGGTAGTACCGGAACAATGACGCGCAGTGGCGTGTGTTGTTGCCAGCTCGCTGCCTTACAGCCACGGACATGCTCCTTGCGGGTAGCGTTTTCCCCAGCCTCTTTTTCAGCAGACAACGGCAGCGTATCCTCGGCTTCCAGATGCAGGCCATGCAGATAAGGCAAAACGCCGATGACAGGTTTGCCGGTGTGCTGCTCTAACCAGTCCAAACCATCTTGTAGTAAAGCCAGATCACCGCGAAAACGGTTGATGACGAAGCCGACAATGCGCGCCTGCTCAGACTCTGAAAGCAATGCCAGCGTGCCGACGATATGAGCGAACACGCCGCCCCGGTCGATGTCGGCGATGAGTATCACCGGACAATCCGCGTGTTCTGCGAAGCCCATATTGGCGATGTCGCCCGCGCGTAGATTGATCTCGGCGGGACTGCCTGCTCCTTCCACGACGATGGCATGGTATTGCTTGCACAGACGTGCATGCGAGGCGAACACAGCGGTTCGTGCAGTCTGCTTGTAGGCGTGGTAATCCACCGCGTGCATATTGCCTATGGAGCGTCCGTGGATGATGACTTGCGCGCCGGTGTCGCTGTTGGGTTTGAGCAGCACCGGATTCATGTCGGTATGCGGCGCGACACGTGCTGCTTGTGCCTGTACTGCTTGGGCACGACCGATTTCGCCGCCTTCTTGAGTAACGGCACTGTTCAACGCCATATTCTGTGGCTTGAACGGCGCGACGCGCACATTTTGGCGCGCCAGCCAACGGCACAGCGCGACGACCAAGGTGCTTTT
>JAVHQS010000015.1:0-21898 GCA_036171255.1 Gallionella sp. | reverse complement strand
GAAGGAGAACGACACGTTGGACACACCGCCGGAAATCTTGGCGTAGGGCAGGTTCTTTCTGATCCATGCGGTCGCTTCGATGAAGTCCACGGCGTAGTTGTTGTGTTCTTCGATGCCGGTGGCGATGGCGAAGATGTTGGGGTCAAAAATAATATCTTCCGGCGGGAAGCCGACGTGATTTACCAGAATGTCGTAGCTGCGCTGGCAGATCTCGATCTTGCGCTGGTAGGTGTCGGCCTGGCCTTTTTCGTCGAACGCCATCACCACGGCCGCCGCGCCGTAACTGCGCACCAGACGCGCTTGTTGCAAAAACTTTTCTTCGCCTTCCTTCAGCGAGATAGAGTTGACGATGGACTTGCCCTGCACGCACTTCAGGCCCGCCTCGATGATCTCCCACTTGGAGGAGTCGATCATCACCGGCACTTTCGAGATGTCCGGCTCGGAGGCGACGAGATTGAGGAACTTCACCATCGCGGTCTTGCCGTCGAGCATGGCCTCGTCCATGTTGATGTCGATGACCTGCGCGCCCGCCTCGACCTGCTGCTTGCAGATCTCCAGCGCTGCTTCGTACTGGCCTTCCATGATGAGGCGCTTGAACTTGGCCGAACCGGCCACGTTGCAGCGCTCGCCCACGTTGACGAACAGCGACTGGTCGCCGATGTTGAACGGCTCCAGCCCCGACAGGCGGCACTCGACCGGGTTGCTCGGTATCTTGCGCGGCGCGATGTCCTGCACCGTCTCGGCGATGGCTTTGATGAAGTCGGGCGAGGTGCCGCAGCAACCGCCGATGATGTTGAGGAAGCCGCTCTCGGCCCATTCCCTGATGTGGCTGGCCATGTTCTCCGGCGTGTCGTCGTAGCCGGTGGGCGCGAGCGGATTGGGCAGGCCCGCGTTGGGGTGCGCGCTCACATAACAGTTGGCGACGCGCGACAGTTCCTGCACATACTGGCGCAACTCTGCCGCGCCGAGCGCGCAGTTGAGGCCGATGGAAATGGGATTGGCGTGCGCCAGTGAATTGTAGAAAGCCTCGGTGACTTGGCCGGTTAATGTACGGCCGGAAGCGTCGGTGATCGTTCCTGAAATCATTATCGGAAGTGAAGTGCCGCGTTCCCCGAACACTTGCTGTACCGCGAAGATGGCGGCCTTGGCGTTGAGCGTGTCGAAGATGGTCTCGATCAGAATCAGATCCGCCCCGCCGTCCATCAGGCCGCGCGTGGCGTCGGAATAGTCCGCCACCAGCGCATCGAAGGTGATGTTGCGCGCCGAGGGATCGTTCACGTCGGGCGAGATGGTGGCGGTCTTGTCGGTGGGTCCCAGCACGCCCGCGACGAAGCGCGGTTTGTCCCGGCTGGGAAATTCGTTGCAGGCTTCGCGCGCCAGCGCCGCGCCTGCCTTGTTCAGTTCGTAGTTCAGCGCCTCCATGCCGTAGGCTTTGAGCGTGGTCGCGTTCGCGCCGAAGGTGTCGGTCTCGATGATGTCGGCGCCCGCCGCCAGATATTCGCAATGGATGCCTTTGATGACTTCGGGCCTGGTGATCACCAGCAGGTCGTTGTTACCCTTGAGATCGCGATGCCAGTCGGCAAAACGCTCGCCGCGATAGTCGGCCTCAGTCAGCTTGTGGCGCTGCACCATGGTGCCCATCGCACCATCCAGAATCAGGATGCGCTGCTGCAGGAGTTGTTCGATGCGGTGCGGGTTTTGACTCATGGTGATCGGTTCAAAAAATGAGCGCGGATTTTACCATGCGGCTATCTGTGCGGCAGCCCGAAAATTTGTGCAAAAACAACATGACAGCGATTTGTAGGTATATTATTCGCTCCACCGCATAATCTGCGGATAGGGCACACACAATTTTAAAGACCTCGGGAGGGTTTTATGGCCAAGCTGACATGGAGTGCGGATCTGGACACGGGGATCGACGTCATCGACAAGCAGCACAAAAGGATCGTGGATTACATCAACGAGCTGCACGATGCGCGCACCAGCGGACACAAGAAAGAGGATATCGGCAAGGTGATCGACGAGCTGGTGGATTACACGCTCTCCCATTTCACGTTCGAGGAAAGCCTGCAGGAAGAGGCGCATTACCCTTTCATGAAGGCGCACAAAAAGGTGCATGACCTGTTTGTGAAACGCGTGGCCGAATACCAGGAACGGTTCAAGTTGGGCGAGGATGTTTCGGAAGAGTTAAATAACCTGCTGGTCACCTGGCTGTTCAACCATATCAAGCGCGACGATGCGGATTACGTGGCTTCAGTGAAGAACAACTTGCAGCAGCAGGATGCTTTTGTAGAAAAGAAAAAAGGTTTCTTCGGCAAGTTGTTCGGCTGACCAACAGCCATTCAAAAGTTCAGGCGCCGATACTGCACCGCTTCGGCGATATGGTTGGTGGCGATGTCATCGGCCCCCTCCAGATCGGCGATGCTGCGCGCCACCTTGAGAACGCGATGATAGGCGCGCGCCGAAAGACCGAGGCGGGTGATGGCGTTTTGCAACAACGCCACGCCTTGCGCATCGGGCGCACACAGTGCATCGATCTCCGTCACTGAGAGTTGCGCGTTGGCCTTATCCTGCCGGGCAAGCTGGCGTTGCCGCGCTATTTCGACCCGCGCTTGCAAAGCGGCGCTGGTTTCACCTTCTCCCTTGTTGATCAAATCATCCTGCGCCACGGCGGGTACTTCGATCTGGATGTCGATGCGATCCAGCAGCGGGCCGGAGATCTTGCTGCGGTAGCGCGAGATCTGGTCAGGTGTGCAGCGGCACTTGCCGCTGTAATGGCCGAGATAGCCGCACGGACAGGGGTTCATTGCCGCAATGAGCTGGAACTGCGCCGGGAAATCGGCACGGCGTGCGGCACGCGAAATGGTGATGCGTCCCGATTCCAGCGGCTCGCGCAATACTTCCAATACGCTGCGCTCGAACTCGGGCAGCTCGTCCAGGAATAGGACACCATGCAGCGCCATCGAGATCTCACCGGGACGCGGATTGCTGCCGCCGCCGACCAACGCTACGCCCGACGCGGTATGGTGAGGAGAACGGTATGGGCGCGTTTTCCACTTCGCCACATCGAAGCTGCCATCCAGCGATTGTAATGCCGCGCTCTGCAACGCTTCAGCCTCCGACATCTGCGGCAGGATGCCGGGGAAACGCGCCGCCAGCATGGACTTGCCGGTGCCCGGCGGACCGACCATCAGCACGCTATGCCCCCCGGCGGCGGCGATCTCCAGTGCGCGCTTGGCTCGGGCTTGTCCTTTCACTTCACGCATGTCCGGGTAGTGCGGAACGATGGTTTGCGGCTGGCTGACATATGGCGCGAGCGCTGTGCGCCCGGCGAGGTGTGCGGCGACTTGCAGCAACGTTTGCGCCGGATACACCGTCGCCTCTTCCACCAGCGCGGCTTCGGCGGCATTGGCCTGCGGCAAAATAAAGGCGCGTCCGCTGCTGGCGGCGCGATACGTCATTGCCAGCGCACCGCGTATCGGGCGCAACTCGCCGGTCAGCGCCAGTTCTCCGGCGTATTCGTATTCGGCGAGTTTGCCGGAAGGGATCTGTCCGGTCGCGGCGAGGATGCCCAGCGCGATAGGCAAGTCGAATCGCCCGCTTTCCTTGGGTAGATCGGCAGGAGCGAGGTTGACGGTGATGCGGCGGGCGGGGAAATCGAACTGGCAATTTTGCAAGGCGGCGCGCACGCGATCCTTGCTTTCTTTGACTTCGGTTTCCGGTAGTCCAACGATGGTGAAGCTGGGCAGGCCATTGGCAAGGTGTACCTCGACAGTCACCAGCGCGGCTTCCATGCCGGATAAGGCGCGGCTGTAAAGAACCGCCAGACTCATAATTACTTTGCAGCTGTGTTGCGTTGTGCTTCCAATTCGGCGATACGCGCTTCGAGGGTCGTCAGCTGTTCGCGGGCGCGCGCCAGCACTTGCGCCTGCACGTCGAACTCTTCGCGGGTCACCAGATCGAGTTTGGCAAAGCCTTGCGCGAGCAGGGCGCGGACATTCTTCTCGATGTCTTTGGCCGGACTGCTGTTTACCGCCTCATGTAATTTGGCGGAGAGGTCTTCAAAAACTTTTGCATTCAGCATGGCAAAACTCCCGGTTGTCAACGATGCCCGGCAGTGTAGCAAAATTCACCAGACCCGGAGCCGCACCCAAGCGGTGCGCATGATGGATGTCACGCATATGATTGGTGCGCAAACCTGGTGGAACTGTTGTAATTCATAGATAACATCAAGTTTTATAATGATAAATATTTGTGGCACGCATCCTGCTAAGTAAGCATGCGGATATCGTTATCCCGTTCTTAACTTTATGAAAGGAAGCAAAAATGAAAAGCAAACTGTTGAACTCACTGATCCTGGCTGCCTTGGCTGTGCCCGGTGTGGCAATGGCGGCTGATGCAGCTCCGGCATCCCCGCATACTCTCACTTCCAACGTCAGTCTGGTAAGCGATTATCTGTACCGTGGTATTTCGCAAACCGGCACTAAGCCAGCAATACAAGGCGGATTTGACTATGCGCACGCTTCCGGCTTTTACGCGGGCGTATGGGGTTCCAGTATCAGCTGGATTAGCGATGGCGGACTTGCTGCCAATGCAGGTTTGGAACTGGACACCTATTTGGGTTTCAAGAACAGCTTTGCCGAGGATTTTTCCTATGACGTTGGCTTTTTGCGCTACAACTACCCGGCCGGAAGCTACGTCAACCCTATCCCGGCCAATTTTGCCAAAGCCGACACCAATGAAATTTACGGTGCATTAGGTTGGAAATGGATCACCGCCAAATATTCCTATAGTTTGGGTGACACATTTGCTGTGTCTCAAGCAAAGGGCACCAGCTATCTTGATTTAAGTGCAAATTACCCCATTCCAGATACCGGTATCACGTTGGGAGCACACTATGGCAAGCAATCCTACAAAGGGGTTTCCGCCAGTAATCTGGTGGCTGCCGGAGCAGACCCGTCCTATGCTGACTACAAGCTGAGCGTATCCAAGGATTTTAGTGGTTTTGTTCTGGGCCTGGCTTACAGCAAGACCAACGCGTCTACTCTTCCGGGGGCTTTCTACAAAGTGCTTAATAAAGATTTGGGCAAGGGCACGGCGGTTCTGTCTCTAAGCCGCACATTCTAATCAAGCCACGGGGCGGTTTGCCGCCCCATTCTGTAAAGGAGAGAGAAATGAAAATGGTCACCGCTATCATCAAGCCGTTCAAGCTCGACGAGGTGCGTGAAGCCCTTTCCGCCATTGGCGTACAGGGCATCACCGTCACCGAAGTCAAAGGCTTTGGCCGGCAAAAGGGACACACCGAGCTGTATCGCGGTGCGGAATACATAGTGGACTTTCTGCCCAAGGTAAAGGTGGAAGCTGCCGTGGCAGAGAACATGCTGGATCAGGTGCTGGAAGCGATCGAGAAATCTGCGCATACCGGCAAGATCGGCGACGGCAAGATCTTCGTATCCGATATCGAACAAGTGATCCGCATCCGCACCGGCGAGTCCGGCGCAGAAGCGTTGTAAAGGAGAGCACCATGAAGAAGCTATTTGCAGTCTTTGCTTTAGTGGCTGTGCTGTGTGGCTTGTCTGCAACAGCGTTTGCCGAAGAGGCCGCCAGCGCAGCTGCTGCAGTATCAGCGGTTGCCGCACCTGCGGTCGCAGCAACCGCCGCTGTTCCTGATGCTGCCGCAGGAGCAGCGCCTGCGGCCGCCGCTCCCGTTCCCAACAAGGGAGACACATCGTGGATGATCGTCGCTACCTTATTGGTGATCATGATGTCCATCCCCGGTCTGGCGTTGTTCTACGGTGGTCTGGTGCGCAGCAAGAACATGCTGTCGGTGATGATGCAGGTGTTCAGCATCTTCGCGCTGATCACCGTGCTGTGGGCCGTTTATGGCTACTCGCTGGCCTTCACCGAAGGCAACGCGTTCATCGGCGGCTTCGACCGGTTGTTCCTGAAGGGCATCTTCGACCCGGCCACCGGCAGCGTCGCCAATGCCGCCACCTTCAGCAAAGGCGTGGTGATCCCCGAGTTCGTGTTCGTCGCGTTCCAAGCCACCTTCGCCGCCATCACGGTGGCGCTGATCGTGGGCGCCTTCGCCGAGCGCATGAAGTTCGCCGCCGTGATGCTGTTCTCCGCGCTGTGGTTCACCTTCGCCTACCTGCCGATCGCCCACATGGTGTGGTTCTGGACCGGTCCGGATGCGATCAAGGATGCTGCAACACTGGCGACTGAGACTGCAAAAGCTGGCTGGCTGTTCCAGAAGGGTGCGCTGGACTTCGCCGGCGGTACGGTGGTGCATATCAACGCCGCGATTGCAGGTCTGGTGGGTGCTTTCCTGATCGGCAAGCGTGTCGGCTACGGCAAGGAAGCAATGGCCCCACACAGCCTGGTGATGACCATGATCGGCGCCTCCTTGTTGTGGGTGGGTTGGTTCGGTTTCAACGCAGGTTCCGCGTTGGAAGCGGGCGGTACAGCTGCCCTGGCGTTCGCCAATACCCTGATCGCGACGGCTGCCGCAGTGCTGACCTGGCTGGCTGCAGAGTGGATGTTGAAGGGCAAGCCCAGCGTGCTGGGCGCGGCATCGGGTGCGGTTGCAGGTCTGGTCGCCATCACTCCGGCATGCGGCTGGGTCGGTATCGGTGGCGGTCTGGCGATCGGCGCAATCGCAGGTGTGGCCTGCTTCTGGGGTGTCACCGGCCTGAAGAAACTGCTGGGCGCGGACGATGCGCTGGACGTGTTTGGCGTGCATGGCGTGGGCGGTATTCTGGGTGCGCTGCTCACTGGTGTGTTCAACAGCTGGAGCATGGGCGGTACCGGTATCGCCGACTATGTCGCCAATACCGTTGTGACGACCGAGATCGGACCGCAAGTATGGATCCAGGCTCAGGCAATATTGACCACGTTGATCTGGTCCGGTGTCGTCGCCTTCGTCTGCTACAAGATCGTCGATCTGACCATCGGCCTGCGTGTCTCGGCAGAAGACGAGCGCGAAGGTCTGGATACGACTTCACACGGCGAGAAAGCCTACAACTATTAAACCTCTCCTCCCGGAGTCTCACCGGCTCCTCTCACAAGGGCACCGCAAGGTGCCCTTTTTTTTGCGCTGAAACGAAGCTAAAGCAATATCTGACACGCATTCTGCGCACGGTTATCGCGCATCAATTATTGGAATCCTGATCTTCGAACATGAGGCAATATGCGCTCGATGAGCCAAGTGTATGGATGCGCTGTAGTTTCTGTCTCAGGCATGAATCATGGCGCGGAAATTGCTGAAATTATGGCAGGGATATGCCGTGACTTAAGACGGCCCGATCAGAGATGTGAATTTAATTGATAGAGGTGATCCGAATGATTGCACACGAAACCATCCTTAAGGCGCTTCATCGAAGTACGCTGATAGCGGAATTGCGCGATGCGGAAATTGAAGTCCTGATCAGCCTGCTGGAAACCAAACACTACAAAGCAGGCGAATGCATTGCCAGGCCGGGTAATTGTTTGTTGCGAGATGCGCTGTTGATATTGGTCGAAGGAAAAGTCGAAGTGAGTGCCATCGTGGACGATGAACCGATGGTCATGCTTCTGAAAGATCCGGGCGATCTGGCCAGAATCATCAGCTTCGTAGGCAGCAACATGATGAAGATAGATGCCTCGATCAAAGTGAAAGAAGACTGCACCGTCCTGCTATTGGAACGTGCCAGACTGGAAACCTTGCTGGATACACACCATTCCATCGTGTACTACGTGATGCGCGGCCTGGTTCGCCATATGCACAGCCTGGCCAGGCACAAGAGCGCGGAAACCGAGGAAATGAGCAATTATTTCTACCGGTTGAACGGACGTTTCTAGCGGGTGTTGTTCATATGCATCAGGCTGCGCTTGACTGTGCGCGGGCTGAATAAGGAGTTGCAGCCGGTACCTTGCTAGATTGATGGGTGCATGTTATCCAAAAGGCGCGCCATCCGGCATGGTGCTGCGCGAAAATCCGCTGCGGGAATACTGGCGGGAAGCGGAAAGGTAACTGGAAATGACCGATTGTGTGGGCGGGCTGAATCCGCGGTACACATCCAGATCGACGTGCGACATCTTGATCTTGTGCGCCACTTCGCCGAACTCGCGGATGAACGCCGGCCAATCCGGATGGCGCCGGTTTGCATCCTTTTCCAGCGCGCGGTGTACGACGGCAACCAGTTCCGCCGGTAGCTCCTTGCGGTAGGTCTGGATGGGAGTGGCGGGATAATTCAGCACGGCGATACGCGCATCGAATTCGCTATCGGCCTCGAAGATATTCTTCCCGGTGAGCAGCCGATAAAGGACAGCACCCAGCGAATAGATATCGGCGCGTTCGTCGAGAGGCAGACCTTCAAGTTGTTCCGGTGACATGTACGCGAGGCTCCCGGCTACCATCGCTCCGCTTGTACCCGTCACAACGGCGCAGCCGAAATCGGTTAGCTTGGCCTGGCCATTGGGCATCAGGATGATGTTCTCCGGCTTTACATCGCGGTGCACCACAGACTGTGTCGCAATGTATTGCAACGCGTTGGCGATCTGTTCGATGACAGAAAGCACTATGTTGATTCGCAGCAGGGTATCAGTGCGTTGATGACGGTCCAGCGACACGCCCCTGATGTATTCCATCATCAGGCAAGGGCCGCTGGATTCTCCAAGCTTGGCATCCAGCAAACGCACGATGTTCTTGTGATGCAGTTTGCCAGCCAGGGCGACCTCATTCGCCATCAGTTTGCGGTAGCGCTCGGATCGGCAGGATTCGCGCAACTGCTTGATGGCGATCGCGACATAGGTATTCTCGTCGATGGCGAGGTATACATTGGAACTCGCGCCGACGCCGACCTGTTCGACGATGGAATAGTTGCCAATACGAGCGGGCGCAGCAGGAACAGCCATCCGGAAGGTTTAGTGGAATGAGACGGCGTGTCCGACAAGCCAGGGCGGAAAAGATTCCGCCCGCTGTCGATTACTTGAACACGATGGTCTTGTTGCCGCACACCAGCACGCGGTCTTCGACGTGATAGCGCAGGCCGCGCGCCAGTACGTTCTTCTCGATGTCGCGTCCGTAGCGCACCAGGTCATCCGGGGTGTCGCCGTGATCCACGCGCACCGTGTCCTGCTCGATGATCGGCCCGGCATCCAGTTCATCGGAGACGTAATGGCAGGTCGCGCCGATCAGCTTCACACCGCGCTGATAGGCCTGGTGATAAGGTTTTGCGCCGACAAAGGACGGCAGGAAGCTGTGATGGATGTTGATGATGCGCCCGGCGTAGCGGGCGCATAATTCCGGCGGCACGATCTGCATGAAGCGCGCCAGCACCATCACATCGCCGCGCTCCGCATCGAAGCGCCGTGCGATCTCCGCAAAGGCCGCAGCCTTGTTGTTTTTCATGTCTATGTGATGGAACGGGATGCCGTGCCATTCGACGAAGCCGCGCAGATCCTCATGGTTGGAGATCACGCAGGGAATATCCACTTCCAGCTCCCCGCTGCGCCAGCGATGCAGCAGGTCGTTGAGGCAGTGATCCTGTTTGCTGACCAGCACCGCCACGCGTTTCTTTACGGCCGAATCGCTGACCTGCCAGCTCATCCGGAATTCATCGGCCAGCCCGGCGAAGCGGCTGCGCAATTCAGCAACATCGAACGGCAGCGAGCCGGCGCGGATCTCCTGGCGCATGAAGAAGCGCTGTGTCTCCTGGTCGGTGTGGTAACTCGCCTCGACGATGAAGCCGCCGTGTTGCGCGATGAAGCCGCTCACCGCCGCGATGATGCCCGCGCGGTCCGGGCAGGAGATGGTCAGGGTGTAACGGCGTTCGTTCATAAGTCTATCTCCCTAAAACCGTAGCGAGCGGGATGAGATGCAAGGCGCACGGAGCACAGCGACTGAGACATACCAATTTGGCAGGCGAGGAAGCGGGCACCGTGCAACGCAGCATAACCAGCTGCTTGGTGGCCGTTTTTGGCGGCCCAGCGGAATGGCTAGTAGTTCCATCAGATCGCCCGCGCAGCGGTTTTTCACAGCGCCATGCCCTGGTCGCGCAAGTACTCTTCGTAATTGCCGTGGTAGTCGGTGACGCCCTTGGCGGAGATCTCGATGATGCGCGTCGCCAGCGACGAAACGAATTCGCGGTCATGGCTGACGAACACCAGCGTGCCTTTGAATTCCAGCAGCGCGGTGTTGAGCGACTCGATGGATTCCATGTCCATATGATTGGTCGGTTCGTCCATCAGCAGCACGTTCGGTTTTTGCAGCATCAGCTTGCCGAACAGCATGCGCCCTTTCTCGCCGCCGGACAGCACCTGCACTCTCTTCTTGGCGTCGTCGCCGGAGAACAACAGCCGCCCCAGCGTGGCGCGCACGGCCTGATCGTCATCGTGAGGCCCGCGCCAATAGGTCATCCAGTCGGTCATGATTTCGTCTTTGGCGAAATCGGCGGTGTGGTCCTGCGCGTAGTATCCGATCCTGGCTTTGTCCGCCCACTTGATGCTGCCGGTGTCGGGTTGCAGGTCGCCCGCCAGGCAGCGCAGCAGCGTGGTCTTGCCGATGCCGTTCGGGCCGATGATGGCGATCCTCTCGCCCGCGTCGATGCGGAAGTTCACATTGGAGAACAGTATCTTGTCGAAGCCCTTGGCCATCTTCTGCACCTCCACCGCGACGCGGTGCAGCTTGTCGCGCTCGTCGTATTCGAAGCGGATGAACGGATACTGGCGGCTCGAAGGTTTGATGTCCTCGATCTTGATCTTGTCGATCTGGCGCGCGCGCGAGGTGGCCTGCTTGGCCTTGGAGGCATTGGCCGAGAAGCGCGCCACGAAGGCTTTCAACTCAGCGACCTTTTCCTTGGCCCTGGCATTGTCCGCCGATTGTTGTTCGCGCGCCTGGGTGGCGGCCAGCATGTATTCGTCGTAAGTACCCGGGTAAGTGGTGATCTTGCCGTAGTCCAGATCGGACATGTGGGTGCACACGCTGTTCAGGAAGTGGCGATCGTGCGAGATGATCACCATGGTGCAGGTGCGCGCGTTGAGAATGTTCTCCAGCCAGCGGATGGTGTTGATGTCCAGGTTGTTGGTCGGCTCGTCGAGCAGCAGGATGTCCGGGTTGGAGAACAACGCCTGCGCCAGCAACACGCGCAACTTGAAGCCGGGCGCGACTTCGCGCATCGGTCCCTGGTGCAATTCGATCGCGATGCCCAGACCCAGCAGCAATTCGCCGGCGCGCGGTTCGGCAGTGTAGCCGTCGTACTCGGCGAACTGCGCTTCGAGATCGGCGGCGCGCATGTAGTCTTCCTCGGACGCGTCGGGGTTGGCATAGATCGCATCGCGTTCGGACATCGCCGCCCACATCTCGGCATGACCCATCATCACCACATCCAGTACGCGCATGTCTTCATAGGCGAACTGGTCCTGGCGCAGTTTGCCGAGACGCTCATCCCGGTCCAGCATCACGTTGCCGGAAGTCGGTTCCAGATCGCCGCCGAGGATCTTCATGAACGTGGACTTGCCGCAGCCGTTCGCGCCGATCAGCCCGTAGCGGTTGCCGTCCCCGAACTTGACGGAGACGTTTTCGAACAGCGGCTTGGCGCCGAATTGCATGGTGATGTTGGCGGTGGAAAGCATGGAATACCCGACTTCAGAAAATTTTGGAGCGCGATTTTACCACCGGGCGGCTTATCCACCGAACTTAACCGGTAGTGCAGTCATCCAGAGAACGAAGCTATCGGCTAGAATGTGCCGAGTTAACTCTTTCCAGACGCATATGGTTCCCCATCTCACCACCGCATTGAACGGCCCGCTGCTCGATCTGGAGCGGCGTTTCCTGTCTGCCATGCCGACCATCGAGCATTGGTTCCGCACGCAATGGCTGGAGCACACACCGCCGTTTTACGCGTCGGTGGATCTGCGCAACAGCGGCTTCAAGCTGGCGCCAGTGGACACCAATCTGTTCCCGGGCGGATTCAATAACATCAATCCGGAATTCCTGCCGTTGTGCGTACAGGCGATGCAGAGCGCGGTGGAGAAGATCTGCCCGGAAGCGCGCGGCGTGCTGCTGATACCCGAGAACCACACACGCAACCAGTTCTATCTGCAAAACGTCGCGCAGATCGTCACCATTCTCAGGCAAGCCGGGATGCGCGTGCGGGTCGGCAGCCTGTTGCCGGAGATCGTGGAGCAGACCGCCATCGCGTTGCCCAACGGCGGCGCGCTGACATTGGAACCGCTGGTGCGGCGCGGTAACCGGCTCGGTCTGGCGGATCCCGGATCGGGGTCCGGGACAGGCTTCGATCCCTGTGTGGTGTTGCTCAACAATGACCTGTCAGCCGGGGTGCCGAAGATTCTGCAAAATCTTGAGCAGGCGGTTTTCCCGCCGCTGTCGGCGGGCTGGTACACGCGGCGCAAATCCCATCATTTCGCCGCCTACGACCGCGTCGCGGACGAATTCGCCAAACTGATCAACATCGACCCGTGGCTGATCAACCCTTATTTTGCCACCTGCAACCAGATCAATTTTCAGGAGCGGGTCGGCGGGGAATGCCTGGCCGCGCAGGTGGACGGCGTGCTGCAAAAGATGCGCGTGAAATATGCCGAATATGGCGTGCAGCATGATCCCTTCGTCATCGTCAAAGCCGATGCGGGCACCTACGGCATGGGCATCATGACGGTGAAGGATGCCGGCGAGATCACCGGGCTGAACCGCAAGCAGCGCAACAAAATGGCGGTGGTCAAGGAGGGCTTGCAGGTTCACGACGTGCTGGTGCAGGAAGGCGTGTACACCTTCGAGAACATCAACGACGCGGTGGCCGAGCCGGTGGTGTACATGATCGACCGCTATGTGGTCGGCGGTTTTTACCGCGTGCATACCGGACGCGGCGTGGATGAGAACCTGAACGCGCCGGGGATGTCCTTCGAGCCGCTGGCGTTCGAGACGTGCTGCACGTTGCCGAATCCCGATTGCTCGCCGGACGACACGCCGAATCGTTTTTACACTTACGGTGTGGTGGCGCGGCTGGCGTTGCTGGCCGCGTCGCTGGAGCTGGAAGTCAGCGAACAATCCTGATGTTTTTCCCCGGTCGCCTGCTCGCCCTGATTGCCGTCCTGCTGCTCACCGGCTGCGGCAAAGAGCCGCTCTATCAGGAACAAGCTTATGTGTTCGGCACACTGGTGGAAATCAGCGTGTATGGCGAAACCGAGCCGCGTGCCAGGCAGGCGGTGAGCGATGTGCTGCGCGAGTTCCAGCGGCTGCACGACATGCTGCATGCCTGGAAGCCGGGCGAGCTCAGCGCGCTGAATACGGCATTCGCCAAGGGCGAGAGCCGGATCATCTCGCCGGAACTCGCCGCGATGCTGCAAGATGCGACGCGACTCTCGCGGCAATCGCAGGGACTGTTCAATCCATCCATCGGCGGGCTGGTGCAGCTATGGGGCTTTCATGCGGACGAATTCAAGCCGGTGCAGCCGGATGAAAAACAGATCGCACAGTGGGTGGCGGCGAATCCGCAGATGAGCGATATTGCCTTCTCTTCCAGCGGTGGGTTAGTGCGTAGCAGAAACAAGGCGGTACAGCTCGATCTCGGCGGCTATGCCAAAGGCTATGCACTGGATCGTGCCGCCGGGCTGCTGCGCAAGCAGGGCATCCACAACGCGCTGATCAACATCGGCGGCAACATCCTTGCGCTGGGCTGGCATGGCAAACGGCCGTGGCGCGTCGGCATCCAGCATCCGCGCAAGTCCGGCGCGCTGGCAACGCTGGAGCTGCATGACGGCGAGGCGATCGGCACCTCGGGCGATTACCAGCGCTATTTCATGTCGGGCAACACGCGCTACTGCCATCTGATCGACCCGCGCAGCGGCCGCCCGATGCAGGGTGTGCAGGCCGTTACCATTCTTGCCAGTGGCGCGCGCGCCGGAGTCCTGTCCGATGCGGCTTCCAAGCCGTTGTTCATCGCCGGAAAAGACGGCTGGCGTGCGGCGGCGACGCGGATGAACCTGCCCGAGGCGATGCTGGTGGATGCGCAAGGCGGCATCCATCTCACAGCCGCGTTGCAGAAACGGCTAGAATTCGCCGACAAGAACATCCATCCGGCGATCGAGCCATGAGCGATCCGGAACAGGAAATCATCGAACACAAAGTGCGCCGCGCGGTGGGGATCAATGCGTTGCGCAAGATCGGCGTCATCGTCGCCGAAGAACAGCAAGCCGATACCGAGAAAGCCGGGGTATTGGGCTGGTTCGTGCGTTACGGATGGATGGCGGTGCTGGGCGTCGCACTGTTGTTTGCGTATGCCTTTGGCATAATTTAGGGGGGCGATTCAATTGGTCGGGATCTTATTGGTGACGCATAACGGGTTGGGCGACAGTCTGGTGGATTGCGTCAAGCATGTGCTCGGCGAAGTGCCGCGCAATCTCAAGGTATTGTCGGTATTGGCGAAGGACGACCCGCAACAGAAATTGTTCGAGGGGCAGGCGCTGATCAAGCAGCTCGACAACGGCAGCGGGGTGCTGATCCTGGCGGATGTATTCGGCGCCACGCCCGGCAACATCGGGCGGCAGTTGTGCCATGCCGAGCGTGTGGAAGGCGTGGCGGGCGTGAATCTGCCGATGCTGTTGCGCGTGGTGTGTTCAACCAACAAAGTCCTGCCGGAACTGGCGCAGATCGCCATCGATGGCGGGCGCGAATGCATCGTTCATATGGAGCGCTAGGATGTTGCAACAAGAGGTGCTGATCATCAACAAGCTCGGCCTGCACGCGCGCGCCTCGGCCAAGCTCACGCAGCTGGCATCGCGTTTCAAATGCGAGGTGATGCTGTCGCGCAACAACCGCCGCGTGAATGCCAAAAGCATCATGGGCGTGATGATGCTGGCTGCCGCCAAGGGCGCGACCATCAGCATCGAGACTACTGGCGAAGACGAGGCAGACGCGATGCAGGCGCTGCTGGCACTGATCAATGATTACTTCGGGGAAGGCGAATGAGCTTTACGCTACATGGCATCGCGGTCTCCAGCGGCATCGCCATCGGCCATGCGCATCTGATTTCGCACACTTCGCTGGAGGTGGTGCATTACGTGCTGCCCAAGCAGTTCCTCGACGAGGAGATCGCGCGTTTTGACGCGGCGTTGCTCGCCACGCGAGATCAGTTTACCAGCCTGCGCGGCAATCGCCCGACCCATGCCGCCGCCGAGTTCGACGCTTTCCTCGAACTGCACCAAATGATTCTGGACGATCCGCTGTTGAGTGTCGCGCCGCGCGAGATGATCGCCAACGAGCATTGCAATGCCGAGTGGGCGTTGAGAACCCAGACCGAGGCGCTGGTCGCCCAGTTCGACGAGTTCGAGGATGCCTATCTGCGCGAGCGGCAGACCGATGTGAAACAGGTCGCCGAGCGGCTGCTCAAGCAATTGCTCGGACAGCCCGGGCACCAGCCACCTCCGGCGCGCCATGACGTCGAGATGATCCTGGTGGCGCACGATCTGAGTCCTGCCGACCTGATCCAGCTCAAGCCGCAACAATACGCCGCGTTCATCACCGATGTGGGCAGCGCGACCTCGCATACCGCGATCGTTGCGCGCAGCCTCCACACGCCGTGCGTGGTCGGCCTGCACCACGCGCGCGAACTGATCCGCGAAGACGACCTGTTGATCCTGGATGGCGAGCAGGGCGTGCTGATCGTCAACCCCGACAAGGCGATCCTCGCCGAGTACCGGCTGCGCCAAAGCGAATGGGAGCTGGAGCGCAAGAAGCTCAAGCGGCTGCGCACGGCGCGCGCCAGCACGCTGGACGGCAGCATCATCGACTTGTATGCCAACATCGAGAAGCCGGAAGACATCGTCGAGGCAAAAGAAAATGGCGCGACCGGTATCGGCCTGTTCCGCAGCGAGTTCCTGTTCCTGAACCGCGACAATCTGCCGGATGAAGAAGAGCAGTTCGAGGCGTATCGTGCGGTGGCGGTCGGCATGGAAGGGCAGCCCGTCACTATCCGTACCTTCGATCTCGGCGCGGACAAACAGATCAAGGGCGCGGAACGCGTCGCCAGCAATCCGGCATTGGGATTGCGCGCGATCCGGCTGTGCCTGGCCGAACCGCAATTGTTCCGCACCCAGTTGCGTGCGCTGCTGCGCGCCACGCATTACGGCAACGTGAAAGTGCTGGTGCCGATGCTCTCCGGCGCATCCGAGCTCAATCAGACTTTACAGTTCATCGCGGCGACCAAACAAAGCCTGGATAGCGAAGGCATCCCATATGACCGCGAGGTGAAGATCGGCGGCATGATCGAGATTCCCGCTGCCGCGCTGGCGCTCAACGTTTTTGCCAAAAAACTCGACTTCCTGTCCATCGGTACCAACGACTTGATCCAATACACCCTGGCGATCGACCGCACCGACGAGGAGGTCGCGCATCTCTACGATCCGCTGCATCCCGCCGTGCTGCACTTGTTGTCGCACGTCATCGGCACTTCCAACAGGCTTGGCGTGCCCATTTCGGTGTGCGGCGAAATGGCCGGCGAGCTGGTCTACACGCGCCTGTTGCTGGGTATGGGGCTGCGCCAGTTCTCGATGTCATCGGCACAGGTACCCGGCGTCAAGCAGCGCGTGCTCACCACCAGCCTGCCGGAGATCGCCGGGCTCACGCAGAAGATCCTGCGCGCAGACGACCCGATGAAGATCCGCGACCTGCTGGACAGGCTCAACGCCTAAAGGGAACCCTAGAATTCGTACTCGACCTGCATCCTGAAGGTGTGACTGGGCGCGGCGTTGCTTGCCCCGAGCAGCCATGCGGCGTTGTACTTGATGGCTTGCCGGTTGCCGAGCGCGAACTTGCCGAAGATTGCCGGGCCGATACGGTGGTTCTGGTTGGCCTGCTTGTTCCAGTCGTTCCATTTTCCCATTTCGCCGAAGCCCTGCGCGCCGAATTCCAGAACGGGCTGCCAGCGGTATTTGGCTTGCCACTGGTAGCCGAGGTTGGTGCTGTAGGGCACGCCGCTTTCATCAGCCTTTCCGAACGCGCGTTCAAAAAGCAGGTTGCCGTTCAACTGGAGTCTGCCGAATTCGGTCTGGAGCAACGGGCCGAGCTTGAATTCCCACGGGGCATTGCTGCTTAACGGGGCTTCCAGTTCGGTGATGAGTCCGAGATCGACCGGGTATTGCCCGGTGTCGGTGAGCTGAAATTTGTTTTCCCATTCGGCCAGATTGGCAACAGCGTTTGCGTTGCGTTCCTGTTTCACATAGACCTCGGTGAACCAGTATTCTCTGGCGCCGTAACCGAAACCAATACTGGCGCCTTGCGCGCGATTTCCGGCCAGTGGCGAGGCAGTGCCGTATTTGAAATCGACCTCATGTTCTCCGTATTCGACAGCGGGGGTATAGACATAATCCGCAGCGCCGGCGAAAACATCCCGGGCAAAAACAATCCCGGAGAGCAGGACGCCCAGAGAAAGTGAAAGCGGAAAAGATTTTTTCATCAGCAGTTTATTTCTTCATGGCGGCTTGACGGGGACGGCGGGCAACCCATTTCATGCCGACGAAGATGGCGACCAGCGCGGTGAGGTAAAAAACGATCTGCATCCCCGCCGGACGCGAGTCATAGCCGATCAGGCTGTGCAACAACATGCCGGGCAGCCCGCTTTCCGGCAGCACCGCCGAGGTGTCCCACAGCGGCGCGGCGAGGCTGGGCAGCAAGTCGGCCTGGATCAGGAAATGCGCGGCCTGCGCGGCCATGCCGGCCGCCAGCAGCAACACCAGTATGCCGGTCGCGGCAAAGAACCAGCGCATCGGCACGCGCACCAGTCCGGCATAAAGCGTGTAGCCGACCGCGATGCCGAGCAGCATGCCGACCATGCCGCCGAGCATCATGGAAGATTGCCCGCCATCGTTCGAGGCGGCGATGCCGTAGAGGAACAGCACGGTTTCCGATCCCTCCCTGAGCACGGCCAGCCCGACGATGACCAGCAGCACCGAACATTCGCTGTTCCCGTCGCGAATGTCACGGCCCACTAATTTTGCGTTGGCCGCCAGCACGGCACCGTGCGATGACATCCAGATATTGTGCCATGCCAGCATCAGCACCGCGATACCGAGCACGATGGCGTTGAAAATTTCCTGGCCGATGCCGTTGGCCAGCGATCCGATCGCGTTGGTAGAAGCGGCGACCACTCCGGAACCCACCAGCCCGGCCAGCAGTCCGGCGGCCAGCCAGCGTCTGCTGCCGGGGATACTGCGCGTCGCGGCAGCGAGGATGCCGATGATGAGGGATGCTTCCAGTACTTCCCGAAAAACGATGATGGCAGTTGCAAACATGGTGATCTCCAGGTCTAGTGGGCTATTGGGCGACGATGACGCCCTGGGCGGTGGTTGCGTGAAATTCTCCGGTGAACGGGTAGCGTCCGGGGCTAAGCGGGCCGATGTAAACCGTGGCGGTGCCGTGTCCGGGAATCACTTTTTCCCGGTTCAGTGCATGGCTGTCGAATTCCTCCGGAGTATCATCCTGATTCTCGATCAGGAGCCTGATCTTCGTGCCGGACGGAATCGTGATCTCGGCCGGCTGGAACTGATGGCCTTTAATGGTCAGCGTATAGTCGGCTGCGTAAGCGCTGAACGGCAGTAGTAGTGCGATAAGCAACAAGCGTTTCAAGGTGATCTCCTTAATGACTTATACGAATGATAATCGTTCTTATTTGCAATTGCAACAACTTTCTGGCATGATGCTCCGAAATAATTGGGACATAACGATATGCACCAACCCGAACACCTCAAGAGCGCCGGTCTCAAATCCACCCTGCCACGGCTTAAGGTGCTGGATCTGTTTGAAAACAGCAAAGAACGCCATTTGAGCGCGGAAGACGTTTATAAGCAGTTGCTCAGCAGCGGAGAAGACGTGGGTCTGGCAACGGTGTACCGCGTGCTGACCCAGTTCGAACAGGCCGGACTGCTGGTGCGGCACCATTTCGAGGGCGGCAAGTCGGTGTTCGAACTGAACAAGGGCGATCATCATGATCACATCGTTTGTTTGCAATGCGGCCATGTCGAGGAATTCCACGACATGGCCATCGAGGCGCGCCAGGAAAAAGTTGCCACCGGGCTCGGCTTCACCATCCGCGACCACTCGCTGCACATCTACGCAGATTGCACAAAAAAGAAATGTCCGCATAAGCGCTGAAGGGTGCCGCCAGAAACTCAATGACAGCAACTCATTGACAGCATTTCGCAAAACGCGGAAACTGCGCACCATGTCCGGCGGCTTAACGGGTGTTGTTTGTTCGTTTAGTCGAATGGCTATAACCAATGGCTTGCTGCGGCTTTTGCAGCTTAGCCAGATGGCTAGGGGCTTCATCAGTTGTTTCATCAGTGCCGATTTGACATCAGCTTGCGGGGCACTTTAAACATACCAGCTAAAGCGAGGCAACCCGTTTTGGCACAAGCTGAACGGGTTTTTCTTTTGGAGCTTTCATTGGCTGATTCTGTAGGCATCGTCAGCGCACAACGCGCAGTATTCGACACCCCGCTGGTTTTCCGCAGCGGCGCGGTGCTGCCGCGCTATGAACTGGTATATGAGACCTATGGCAAGCTGAACGCCGCCAAGTCCAACGCCATCCTGATCTGCCACGCGCTGTCCGGGCATCACCATGTCGCGGGCGTTTATGCAGACCAGCCCAAGAACGTCGGCTGGTGGGACAACATGGTGGGTCCCGGCAAGCCGATCGATACCGACAAGTTCTTCGTGATCGGCTTGAACAATCTCGGCGGCTGTCACGGGTCGACCGGGCCGTCTTCCATCGATCCTGCAACCGGGTCGCCATATGGCGCGAGCTTCCCGGTCATCACCGTGGAAGACTGGGTGGAATCGCAGGCACGCCTTGCCGACCTGCTTGGCATCCGGCAGTTCGCCGCGGTGCTCGGCGGCAGTCTCGGCGGGATGCAGGCGTTGCAGTGGTCGCTGGCCCAGCCCGGGCGGGTGCGGCATGTGCTGGCGATCGCCGCCGCGCCGCGCCTCACCGCGCAGAACATCGCGTTCAACGATGTGGCGCGCAACGCCATCCTCACCGATCCGGATTTTCACGGCGGCAATTTTTATCGGCACAATGTGGTGCCGACGCGCGGACTGAGACTGGCGCGCATGCTGGGGCATATCACCTACCTGTCCGACGATGCGATGGCGGATAAATTCGGGCGCGGATTGCGCTCCGGACAATTCAATTACGGCTACGATATCGAGTTCGAGATCGAGTCTTACCTGCGCTATCAGGGCGACAAGTTCGCCTCTTATTTCGATGCCAACACCTATCTGCTGATGACCAAGGCGCTGGATTACTTCGATCCGTCGCATGATTTCGGCGGCGATCTGAACCATGCGTTCGCGCGCGCCAAGGCGGATTTCCTGGTGATCTCGTTCACCACCGACTGGCGTTTTTCGCCGCAGCGCTCGCGCGAGATCGTGCGGCCACTGCTGCACAACCGGCGCAACGTCAGCTATGCGGAGATCACCTCGACGCACGGCCACGATTCGTTCCTGATGGAGCATCCGCACTACTTCGAGGTGATGCGCACCTACCTGGATAACGTGGCAAGGGAGGCGGCATGAGCATGAACGCCATCGCCAAACTGGCCGCCGGACGTCCCGACTTCGCCGCCATCGCGGCATGGATACCCGAGGGCGCGTCGGTGCTCGATCTCGGCTGCGGCGACGGCAGCCTGTTGCGCTACCTCAAGGAAACGCGCGCGGTGCGCGGCTACGGCGTGGAGATCAGCGACCTCGACATCGTCTCGTGCATCGCCAACGGCGTGAACGTGATCCAGAACGACCTCGACTCCGGCTTGTCCGATTTCGAGGACGATGCCTTCGACTTCGTGATCCTGTCGCAGACCTTGCAGGCCACGCGCCACACCGAAGCGTTGATCCAGGAGATGTTGCGCGTCGGGCGCGAGGGCATCGTCAGCTTCCCCAATTTCAGCTACTGGCGCAACCGCTTCGACGTGCTGTTCGGCAACATGCCGGTGTCGCGCGAACTGCCCTACCAGTGGTATGACACGCCCAACGTGCATCTGTGCACGCTGCTCGATTTCGAGTCGTTCTGCCGCGACCATCGCGTGACGGTGCTGGAGCGCCGCGTGATGACCGGCGAAAGCGAAGTGAACCTGCTGCCGAATCTGCTCGGCAGCACTGCGGTGTACCGTTTCCAGCGCGCGCTATGACGGTATTTGCGCAGCTGTTCACGCGGCGCATGCTGATCTGCGTGTTCACCGGGTTCTCCTCCGGGCTGCCGCTGTACCTGCTGTTCAACCTGGTGCCCGCGTGGCTGCGCAGCGAGCATGTCGACCTGAAGACCATCGGCCTGTTCGCGCTGATCCAGTTTCCCTACACGTGGAAGTTCCTGTGGTCGCCGCTGCTCGACCGCTACGTCGTGCCCGCGTTCGGCAGGCGGCGCGGCTGGATGCTGCTGACGCAGATCGGCCTGCTGGCGGTGATCGCCGCGATGGGCGGGTTCTCTCCGCAAAGCGATCTGCGCACCATCGCCTGGATCGCCACATTGCTCGCCTTCCTCGGCGCCACGCAGGACATCGTGCTGGATGCCTACCGCCGCGAGTTGCTGTCGGACGCCGAACTGGGCCTGGGTAACTCGGTGCATGTGAATGCCTACCGCATCGCCGGACTGGTGCCGGGTTCGCTGTCGCTGATCCTCGCGGATTTCCTGCCGTGGAGCATGGTGTTCATCGTCACCGCGCTGTTCATGCTGCCCGGTATCATCATGACGCTGCTGGTATCGGAGCCGCACCGCGCCGCGCCACCCAAGACACTGCGCGAAGCGGTGGTCGAGCCGTTCCACGAGTTCATCACGCGCCAGGGATGGAACAGCGCGCTGCTGATCCTCGCGTTCCTGTTGTTCTACAAACTCGGCGACAGCATGTGCACCGC
>JAVHQS010000014.1:0-1102 GCA_036171255.1 Gallionella sp. | reverse complement strand
CGATATACGGCACGACATTGATGTCATTCATCAGGCGAGTTTTGGAACGACTATTCGATCGCATAACAACTATTCCTTGGAACACCGCTCAAAACCGTAGCGAGCAGTAGGTTCTGATGGGCGATCATGGCTGACGTTGAAGCACATTGGAGAACTCTTCACTAAAACTTTCGAAGCGCGTCGCCAGCCTGTCGATGTCATGCGCGTAACGGTTATAGGCCACCACCGCCGGAATCGCCGCAAACAGGCCCATCGCGGTTGCCACCAGCGCTTCGGCGATGCCGGGTGCAACGTGTGCCAAGGTCGCTTGCCCCACGTTGGCCAGACCACGGAAGGCATTCATGATGCCCCACACCGTACCAAACAAGCCCACATAGGGACTCACCGAACCTACCGAAGCGAGGAAAGCCAGATGTGCTTCCAATCTATCCATCTCGCGCTGATATGTAGCGCGCATGGCGCGGCGTGTGCCATCCATCACCGCGCTCGGATCCATCGCGTGTTGCTTCTTGAGTTTGACGAACTCAACGAAACCGGCGGCAAAGATGCGCTCCAAGGCCCCCACATCGTCACGCGCATTCGACACCGAAAGTTTATACAACTCATTGAGATTCGGATTGCGCCAAAAAGTCTCCTCGAACTCATGCGTCAATTTAGCCTCGCGACGGATGGTGAACATCTTCATAAAGATGTACCACCAAGACATCATAGAGACGCCCAACAACAACAGCATCACCAACTGCACCAACACGCTGGCGTGGGCGATCAAATGTATGAACGACAAATCCTGAACTGCTTCCATGTTTATTCCCTACTTAAATCTTCCACTTTTCACGTAACACTTCCGGCACGCTCACCGGCTTAAATGTCTCCAATGCCACGCAAACCAGATGCACCTCGGCTTCGGTCAGCAATTGCTCACCACGACGTACGCTCTGCTTTAATGTGATTCGACTACGGCCAATCTCCTTGACCTGCGCGGTCACCTCCAGCATGTCATCAAGCAGCGCAGGTTTGAGATATTCCACTTGCATCGAGCGCACCACGAACACCACGCCGAACTCCTGCATCAATGCGCCGTTGCTGAAACCGCAGATGTCGC
>JAVHQS010000013.1:0-5367 GCA_036171255.1 Gallionella sp. | reverse complement strand
GCGGCGGTAATGAAGATTCCGGTTTATACTTTGAACTGCGTCTGGAAAGTAAGCCGCTGGACCCGCTCAAGTGGCTGGCAACGAAATAATCATCAGGATAAAACACATGCGTCGTATAGAGAAAATAGGCTTGATCGGATTAGGTATGTTCACCGGTGTGGCGTTGACCATCCACTTCACCGCAGTTGCGGCCAAGGATTCCATCACCACCACACTGCCCGTAGAAGAGCTGCGTGCGTTCTCCGATGTGTTTGGCCGCATCAAGAGCGACTATGTCGAACCGGTTGCCGACAAGACCCTGATCAATCAAGCGATCAACGGCATGGTCAGCGGCCTCGACCCGCATTCTGCCTATCTGGATGCGGACGCTTTCAAAGAGCTGCAATCCAGCACCCAAGGTGAATTTGGCGGCCTAGGCATCGAAGTCGGCATGGAAGATGGTCTGGTTAAAGTCATCTCCCCTATCGAAGACACACCGGCTTTCCAAGCCGGTGTTAAGAGCGGCGACCTCATCATCAAATTGGATGACACGCTGGTCAAAGGCCTGACACTGAACGATGCGGTCAAACGCATGCGCGGCAAACCGGGCAGCCAAATCGCGCTGACCATCGTGCGCAAAAACGAATCCAAACCGCTCATCATCAAAGTGACGCGCGCCGTCATCAAGGTACAGAGCGTCAAAGCCAAGCAACTCGAACCCGGCTACGCCTTCGTGCGCATCACGCAATTCCAAGAGCATACCGGAGAGAACCTTGCCACCGCTTTGCAGAAGTTGTTCAAGGAAAATAAGGGGGAGATGAGGGGGCTAGTGCTGGATCTGCGTAACGATCCGGGTGGCCTGCTGACCGGCGCGGTGGGCGTTTCTGCCGCGTTCCTGAACAAAGATGCGTTGGTGGTTTATACCGATGGCCGCACCGAGGACGCCAAGATGCGCCTGACTGCCAACCCAGACAACTATCTGCGTAATGGCGGCAAGTCTGACTACCTCAAAGAGCTACCCGACGCGGTGAAGAGCGTGCCTATGGTGGTGCTGGTGAACGGTGGTTCAGCTTCCGCATCGGAGATCGTGGCGGGCGCATTGCAGGATCACAAACGTGCCGTGATCATGGGTACGCAGTCCTTCGGCAAAGGCTCGGTACAAACTATCTTGCCGCTGGGTAACAACACTGCGGTGAAGCTGACCACAGCGCGTTACTACACCCCGAATGGCCGCTCGATACAAGCCAAAGGCATCGTCCCTGATATTCTGGTTGAAGACCCATCCACCAGCGAATTGGATAACGCCTTCCGCTTGCGCGAAGCCGATCTGGACAAGCACCTGACCAACAATACCCAAGCCGAAGAAAAGCCGGACAGCAACCGCGCCACGCCGGCAAAGGATAGTAAGGCCGAGACCAACAAAGCTGCACCCGCCGAGTTTGGCTCGAAGAACGATTACCAACTTAATCAGGCAGTGAATCTGCTCAAAGGCATGCAGATTCTGCACGGCAGATAAGTTACACATGATGGTGAGGACAATATGATTAATCCTTGTGACATGCAGAAGCAACGCGAACTGGTTTTTGCCAGCGAACCTGCTGACCAACTAGAGCGGGCTTACGAACTGCTGGCCGGTCTGGAGTCGTGCAAGGTTCAACGCAGCGATAAGCCGCACACCCTGCTGTTGTGTTATAGCCTAGAGGATTACACCTTGGCGGGTTTCGAGCGTGCCTTGATTGCACAGGGCTTCGTGTTGGATAACAACATGATGCATCGCATCGCGCGGCAAGTCGTGCATTATTGCGAAGACACCGAGCTGCACAACATGGATGTGCCCGACCATCCCACCAAGAAGCGCGAGAAAGAGATCTTCATCAAGGCCTACGACCAGCATCTGCATGGCGACCGCGACGAAACTACCCCCCCCGAACAACGCCATTACAAATGATCGCTGCGCAAGTTCAACGGTGCGCGACCCGCTGGCAAGGTCGCGCACCGCGCGTTTGACACCCTATGGATGACCAACAACTGCTGCGTTATAGCCGTCATATCCTGCTGGATGAAATAGGCATCGAGGGCCAACAGCGTCTGCTGAACAGCAAAGCGCTGATCGTCGGACTGGGCGGCTTGGGCTCGCCTGCCTCACTGTATCTAGCGGCCAGCGGCGTGGGCCAACTCACCCTGTGTGACCACGACACCGTCGACATGAGCAACCTGCAACGCCAGATCGCACACCATAGCGACGCGCTAGGGTTGAACAAAGTCGATTCCGCCTGCGCCACGCTGCGTCGCATCAATCCCGACATTCATTGCGTACCGCTGGCGCTGCGAGCCGATGCGGAAAAATTGCATGAGCTCATCGCCGCACATGACGTGGTGCTGGATTGCTCCGACAACTTCGCCACGCGTTACGCCATCAATCGCGCCTGTCACGCGCTGCGCAAGCCGCTCGTCTCCGGCGCTGCAATACAATTCTCCGGTCAAGCCGCAGTGTTCGATCTGCGCAAAGCCGATGCGCCTTGCTACAACTGCCTCTATCCCGCAGACAGCGCGGCGCAGGAATTGCGTTGCGCCACCACCGGCGTGTTCGCGCCGCTAGTCGGCATCATAGGTTCGTTACAAGCTGCGGAGGCCCTCAAATTACTGATGGGTATAGACACTGGCTTAGCGGGTCGTTTACTCACCATTGCCGCACTGGACATGCGCATCCGCGACATGAAGCTGAGCCGCGATCCGAGTTGCGCAGTGTGCGGCTCACACTGAACAGTGTAAGGTTGATGTAAAGATTGCGTCGTAAGATGACTTCACACAGACAGCGCGAGGTGAACAGCATGGCCAAGGATGCAAGTACGGACGACGGCGGCAGGCGCAACTTCCTTATCAAGCTCACCACCGCATTCGGCGGTGTCGGAATCGCCGCAACCTGCGTCCCCTTCATCGCCAGCATGGATCCCAGCACCGACGTGTTGGCACGCGCCGAGACTGAAGTCGAGCTGGCCGACATTCCGCCCGGCGGTGTACGAACCGTGGCTTGGCAGGGAAAGCCAGTTTTCATCGTGCATCGCACTCCTGAAGAGATTCAAGCAGCATCAACAAGCGCAGGCAACATAGACCCGCAAGCTGATGCTCAGCGTGTACGACATCCCGAATGGCTGGTGGTGATTGGCGTTTGCACCCACATGGGCTGTGTACCAAACAAGGAAGGCCCCGGCTGGGTCTGTCATTGCCACGGCAGCGAGTACGACGACAGCGGTCGTGTGATACGCGGCCCCGCGCCCAAGAATCTGGAAGTCCCGCCCTACCGCTTCGTCGCGGCAGACAGAATCGTCATCGGCAAAGCCTAGGAGCGACCATGCCTGCACGCATCATGAAATGGATAGACCATCGCTTTCCGCTCACCAACTTCGTCAAACATGAGCTGACCGGCTACCCCACGCCACGTAACCTCAGTTACTGGTGGAACTTCGGTTTTCTCGCCGGTTTCGTGCTGGCGCTGCAGATAGCCACCGGCATCTTTCTCGCCATGCATTACAAGGCCGATGTCGCCCTGTCCTTCGACTCAATCCAGCACATCATGCGGGACGTGAACTACGGCTGGCTGTTGCGCTATATGCATGCCACTGGCGCATCGGCATTCTTCTTCGTCATCTTCGTGCACATGGCGCGTACGCTGTACTACGGCTCCTACCGCGCGCCGCGCGAACTATTGTGGTGGACCGGGCAAGGTCTGCTGTTGTTGCTGATGGCGACTGCCTTCATGGGTTATCTACTGCCGTGGGGACAGATGTCTTTCTGGGGTGCGACGGTGATCACCAACCTGTTCCGCGCCACACCCTTTTTCGGCGATCAGGTAGTAATCTGGCTGCGCGGTGACTACACGGTGGGCGACGCGACGCTGACGCGCTTCTTCGCGTTGCACTATCTGTTCCCCTTCATCATCTGTGCTGCCGTGGTCATCCATCTGGTAGCTTTGCACACGGTGAAGAGCAGCAACCCCAGTGGCATAGACCTCGCGGCCAAAGACAACATCCCCTTCCATCCCTATTTCACCGCCAAGGATCTGTACGGCCTAGGCTGGTTCCTCATCGTCTATTGCATCTTCGTATTCTTCTTGCCCGACAGCCTCATCGAGCCGGCCAACAATATTCCGGCCAATCCCATGCAGACGCCTAACCACATCGTGCCCGAATGGTATTTTCTGCCCTTCTACGCCATCCTGCGCTCGGTGCCTGACCTGGTTGGTGGCGTACTGGCGATGGGACTGTCGGTGATGATGTTCGCCTTCATGCCCTTCCTGGATCGCTCGCGCATCCCCGGCGGCGCGCACTACCGCCCTTTCTACCGCATCCAGTTCTTGCTCTTCATCATTGACATGCTGGTGCTCGGCTACGTGGGCTACACCCCGCCTACCGATAGCACGCTGTTGCTCGGACAAGTGGCGACGCTGTGCTACTTCGGCTCCTTCTTTATCATCCCGTTCGTCTCGCGTATGGAAGAGCGCTGGCTGATCAAGCGCGGTCTGCCACCTGCGCTCATCGAACTGATGGCAAGCGAAGCCGCCGCCATCGAGCGACACAAACAAAGCCACGCACAACGCAAAGGAGCGCGGACATGAGCAAACTCCTGCTCGCACTGTTGCTGTGTGCCACCCCGCTGGCTTACGCGCACCAAGCCGCCTTGAGCAAGGTGGCGGTGCAGGGCGACCTGCCTGCACTGGAGCGCGGCGCTGATGCCTTGGTAAACAACTGCCACAGTTGCCACAGCCTCAAGTACATCAAATACCGCGATCTGCTTAAACTCGGCATCAACAAGCAAAAAATCGATGCTTGGCGTGGCGAACAGGGGCTAGATACGCCCATGCTGGCACAGATGTCAGAGAGCGATGCGCTGCAAGCTTTCGGCACTACGCCGCCCGACCTGAGCCTGATGACCAAGGCGCGCGACGGTGGGCCAAACTACGTTTACTCTTATCTGCTCGGCTATTACATGAATGCATCGGGCGTACCCGGCAACCATATTTTTCCCGAAACCAAGATGCCAGACCCGCTGGGGGTGAGTGGAGCCAACGATCCAGCACAACTGAACGCCATTAAAGCTCAGGCACGCGACATCGTTTCATTCCTGAACTGGACGGCAGACCCGCAGCAAAGCGTGCGTCTTAAGTTGGGTTATTACGTGATTGGCTATCTGCTGCTGCTCACCTTCTTGCTGTATCTGGTGAAGCAGCAGATTTGGTCACGATTAGATTAAGACAATAGGAGGTGTGCCATGGCACCCAGAAATTTATTCATATTGCTCGCATTGTCGCTCTCGGTGAATGCACATGCCGAAAGCGCAGTCAGCTACCAAAAAGAGGTACGTCCCATCTTGCATGACTACTGCCTGAAC
>JAVHQS010000012.1:0-22303 GCA_036171255.1 Gallionella sp. | reverse complement strand
GAGATTGCAAATAAAAAGGGCTGTCACTAGTCAGCCATAAATTCCTGCAAGAATAAAAATCGGCGGCATGATCTCCTCGGCGGTGCTGACGCTGCTGGTGATCCCGGCGATCTATGCGTCGGTGAAGGGGCGCGGGATTAAATAACCACATTCCGTGTGATGGGGCAAAATGCTATACCATTTCCCCCTCTCAACCTGTTATCCGGGTTGTGCTCAGGGGTTGAACCAGCAGGAGGGCAGCGATCATGCTTGACGAATTCATCCACGAACCGCGCATCGCGTACTTCTCGATGGAGATCGCGCTGCGCGACGAGATCCCGACCTATGCCGGAGGGTTGGGCGTGCTTGCCGGCGATACGATACGCTCGGCCACCGACCTCGAACTGCCGATGGTGGCGGTCAGTCTGGTCAGCCGCGCCGGCTATTTCCGCCAGGAGATCGACGCGCAAGGCCGTCAACTGGAACATCCGGCGACCTGGGATCCCGCCAGCCTGACGCAACCGCTCGACGCCAAGATCGCCGTGACGATCGACGGGCGCACGGTGTGGATCGGCGCATGGCTGTACGTGCTGGAAGGCCACATGGGCGGACGCCAGCCGGTGCTGCTGCTCGATACCGACCTGGATGAGAATCACCGCGACGACCGCGAGATCACCCACTACCTCTATGGCGGCGACAACGTCTACCGGCTCAAGCAGGAGATCGTGTTGGGTATCGGCGGCGTGCGGCTGTTGCAGGCGCTCGGCTTCACGATACGGCATTACCATATGAACGAGGGGCACTCCGCGTTGCTCGGGCTGGAACTGATGAGGCGCTACACCTACTCCAGCGAAGACCTGCGGCCCGGCGAATCGCATTACGACATCCCGCGCGTGCGCGACCTGTGCAGTTTTACTACCCACACGCCGGTCGAGTCCGGGCATGACCGTTTTTCCTACGACCTGGTGCGGCGCGTCCTCGACAACGGCTTCGACATCGAAACCATCCATCATCTGGCCGGCGAGGAAAGCCTGAACATGACGCGGCTGGCGCTGAACCTGAGCGAGTATGTGAACGGCGTCGCCAAGAAGCACGCCGAAGTGTCGAATGCGATGTTCCCCGGCTACCGGGTGCATGCGATCACCAATGGCGTGCATCCCTATACCTGGGCTGCCGAAGGTTTCCGCCAGCTTTACGACCATTACCTGCCGGGCTGGTGCCATGAGCCCCAGTTGCTGATGCGCGCCGACTGCTGCCTCCCCGAGGCTGCGATCTGGGAAGCGCATGTTCAGGCGAAACGACATCTCATCGAAAAAGTGCAGGCGCTGACCGGGGTGGCGCTGGATACCAACATCCCAATCTTCGGCTTCGCGCGGCGCATGACTGCCTACAAGCGCCCGGACATGTTGTTCTCCGACCTCGACCGGTTACGGGCGATCGCGCGCAATCACCCGTTTCAGATAGTGCTCGCCGGCAAGGCACATCCGCACGATGAGAACGGCAAGCAGATCATCGAGCAACTGCATGCGCAGGCGCGTGCCCTTGCCGGCACGATCCCGGTCGTCTATCTGCCCGATTACGACTTTTCACTCGCCCAGATGCTGACCGCAGGAGTGGACGTGTGGCTCAACACGCCGCTGCCGCCGCTCGAGGCTTCGGGCACCAGCGGCATGAAAGCCGCGTTCAACGGCGTACCCAACCTCTCGGTGCTCGACGGCTGGTGGATCGAGGGTTGCATCGAGGGCGTGACCGGCTGGGCGATCGGCGATGCGGCGGGATTGGCCGATGGCGCTGCACGCGCGCTTTACGACAAACTCGAACAGGTGGTGCTGCCGCTGTATTACGGCCACAGCGACGGCGGGTGGGTCAGGGTGATGAAGGGCGCGATCAGCAAGAACGCATCGTATTTCAATACCCATCGCATGATGCGCCGCTATGCGACCGAGGCGTACAGCCGGTGAGCGGCGGCATCGACAGCGGTGACGGAATATGTGGGTGAGGAGGTTTGGGGGCTGATTTGTGCCCGTTCAGCTTGAATCGGCTCGGTTCATCAGGGCGTGGATTTTACCAACCGCTTCGTTTATTATATCTGGTCAGTCGATTCGGCGCGCGACGAGGTTGTAGGATCCGCCGTACCTACCACGGCGACACGCATGGTTAGTTCACGGAAATGATGTTGGCGCAGACGGGTTTGATCGGTATGGTGGGCAAGCCGAGCGTGGCAAGGCTGCCATCGAGTCGATCAAAAATCGCGGCGCCGTGTATTTGATGGCGGTTGTGGTGGCGCAGCTTATCTGGTGTCCAAGGCGATACGCAGTGCAAAGGTCGTTGCGTTTGCCGATTTGGGTATGGAAGCGATTTACGAATTTGAAGTTGAGAATATGTCGGTAACGGTAACGGTAACGGTGACGGTGGCAGTGGAGGCTCGGTGCAGACATCGAACCCGGCAGAATGGCGCAAACGTATCGGCATGATGTCGATACATGTGGCATAAAAGAATTGGCGGGTCTCCCCGCATTGCAGGTTGGTGAACCTGGTCAGGTCCGGAAGGAAGCAGCCATAACTGATTACTGCAAGTGCCGGGGGTAAGGCTCGCCTCCTATTGATAAGTCGTTTGGAGAAAACGATGAAAAGACTCGGTTGTTTTCTTGGTGCATTGTTGCTGACTGGCAATGTTTGGGCAGTTGATGGCGTATCCTTCGAGCTGGGTAATGGTGACTACACCGATACCGCGCGTGTTGGTGCAATCTGGAATTGGGATAAGCAGTGGTTCACCGAAGGTGACTGGCTGGTGACTGGATTCTGGGAAGCCTCGGCGGGCAGGTGGAAGGGTCGCAGCAGTGTCGGTGATAACCAGACGATTACCGATCTGGGTATCACACCGGTGTTTCGCTTTCAGCAAAAGAATCCATCGGGTATTGCACCGTACATTGAAGGCGCAATCGGTTTCCATATGATTTCACCGACCTTTATTTATGCGAATCGCAGGTTCGGCAGTGCTTTCCAGTTTGGTGACCATGTCGGTTTTGGTATGCGCTTTGGCGAGCATCAGCAATATGATCTGGGCTATCGCTATCAGCATCTTTCCAACGGCAGCATCAAGAAGCCCAATCAGGGTATCAATATCAATCAAGTGCATTTTGCCTATCACTTCTAACGTGGTTTAACTTGTCAGCCACCTCTGTCCTCGCGCGAAAATGGCGGCCTAAAAACTTTGCGCAATTGGCGGGGCAAGAGCACGTCATCAAGGCTCTCAGCAACGCGCTCACGCAAAATCGGTTGCATCACGCTTACCTGTTCACCGGTACGCGCGGGGTCGGCAAAACCACCATCGCACGGATCTTTGCCAAGTCGTTGAATTGTGCGACGGGCATCACCGCGACACCATGCGGCGAGTGCAGTGCCTGCAAGGAAATCGACAGCGGCCGGTTTGTCGATCTGATCGAACTGGATGCTGCGTCGAACACGCAGGTCGATAACATGCGCGAACTGCTGGAAAGTGCGCTGTATGCGCCGACCAGCGCACGTTTCAAGGTGTATATCATCGACGAAGTGCATATGCTGTCGAAGTCAGCCTTCAACGCGATGTTGAAGACGCTGGAAGAGCCGCCGGGTCATGTGAAATTCATTCTTGCCACCACCGACCCGCAAAAAATTCCCGTCACCGTGTTGTCGCGTTGCCTGCAGTTCAACCTGAAACAACTACCGCCCGCCTTGATTGCCGGTCACTTGCAGTATGTGCTGGAGCAAGAGCAAATCGCTTTCGAGTCGGGCGCGATCGCCTTGGTCGCGCGAGCCGCGCGGGGCAGTATGCGCGACGCGCTGAGCCTGATGGATCAGGCAATCGCCTTTTCTGCGGGCAAAGTAGAAGAGTCTGTGGTGCGTACCATGCTGGGTGCGATAGACCAGGGTTATCTGTTCGAGTTGCTGGTGGCATTGCGTGACCAGAACGGCGTCGCGCTGCTTGGTGTTGCCGATAACATGGCCGCGCGCAGCGTGGCATTTGATGCGGCATTGCAGGAGTTGGCCACCTTGTTGCATCGCGTCGCGCTGGCGCAGACAGTGCCGCAGGCGATTGCCGACGATGAGCCGGAGCGGGTGCGATTGCTGGAATTGGCGCAAGCCTTCACGCCGGAAGAAGTGCAATTGTGTTATCAAATCGCCATACACGGGCGCGATGAGATCGATCTGGCTCCCGATGAATACGCCGGTTTTACCATGACGTTGTTGCGCATGTTGGCTTTTGCGCCTGCCAAGGGCGGTCTGCCTCAACAGGCTATGACTTTACCTGTGACAGCCCGGACCACCACGCAATCCGGTTTGCAACCGGTTGTGGCAGCCAGTCAACCCGCGTTCAAGCCGACAGAAATTGCTTCGATCAGCGCCGCTTCCGAAGGCGTGGTTGCAAGCAACAAAGTCGTATCAGGCAGTCAGCCGGACTGGAGTATCTTGCTGGGGCAGTTGAATGTGCAGGGCATGGCGCAGCAGTTGGCGAAACACTGTGTGTTGGAAAACTTCTCCGGCGGACAAATCACCTTGCGTTTGTCGCAAGAGCATAAGCATTTCCAGACCAACAAGATGGCCAGCGAGAAATTGCAGGCTGCATTGAGCGATTACTTTGCCAAGCCGATCAAGCTGAATGTCGTGTTGGGTAAAACCGAAGCGGCAACCCCTGCGGTGATAGAGCAACAGAACAAACAATTCAAACATCAGCAAGCGAGCGACTCAATCACACAAGACTCCTTTGTGCGTGAGGCGCAAGGAGAGTTTGATGCCAGTCTGATCGCAGAATCGATCAAGCCAATACAGTGAATTAGGAGGATGCAAAGATGATGAAGGGCGGATTGGGTGGGCTGATGAAGCAGGCGCAGCAAATGCAGCAAAATATGCAGAAGGCGCAAGCTGAATTGGCCACCGTGGAAGTGGAAGGGCAGGCGGGATCAGGTATGGTCAAAGTGGTCATGACCTGTGCGCATGAAGTGCGCAGGGTGTCGCTGGATGACAGCGTGTTGTCCGATGATAAGGAAATGCTGGAAGACTTGATCGTGCTGGCGCTGAATGACGCGATGAAAAAAGTGGAAGCCACTACTCAGCAGCGCATGAGTGCATTCAGCGCGAGTATGCCACCGGGGATGAAGTTACCGTTTTAATGGGTTTCCCGATGACGCCTTCCCACCTGGACGAATTGATTGCCGCCTTGCGTTGTTTGCCGGGTGTAGGGCCAAAATCAGCGCAGCGCATGGCCTACCATCTGTTGCAGCGTGACCGTGCCGGGGCATTGCATTTGGCGCAATCTCTGGAACAAGCCGTGGCGAACATCAGGCATTGCTCCAAGTGTAATAATTTTTCCGAGCAAGAGGTTTGCGCGTTGTGTGCTTCGTCTAAGCGTGATGCAGGTTTGTTGTGCGTGGTCGAAATGCCGGCAGACTTGCTGATGATGGAGCAAACACAGTGTTATCGGGGTATGTACTTCGTGTTGATGGGCAGGCTCTCGCCATTGGATGGCATCGGTGCAAAGGAGTTGCATCTGGAGCGTTTGATCAAGCGTGTGCAGGAGCATCCCCATGAAGGTAAATTGGCTGAAGTGATCCTGGCGACCAACTTCACTGTGGAAGGAGATGCTACAGCGCATTATTTGGCGACATTGTTGCAATCTCAGGATGTTAAAGTGTCACGAATTGCACGCGGCTTGCCGGTAGGCGGCGAATTAGAGCAAGTGGATAGCGGTACGTTGGCGCAAGCCGTGTTGGAACGGCGCGAGGTAAAGGAATGAACAAGAATGACAAAGCGGTTCCTCGAAAAACCATTGCAGATGATGAATCGGTCGGCGAAAGTCCGGCTGACGATAAGTTGTCCGGTGAAAAATTACAGAAGGTGTTAGCGCAAGCCGGGTTCGGTTCGCGCAGGGCGATGGAAGAATGGATCGCTACCGGGCGTGTCAGCGTGAACGGTGAACCGGCGACCCTGGGGATGCGTGTGGTCGAAGGTGACCTGGTGCGTGCAGACCGCCGCACCATTCGCGTCGGCGAAAGAGATCGTGCCGCACGTGTCCTGTTGTATCACAAGCCGGAAGGCGAAATCGTCAGCCGCGACGACCCCGAGAAACGCACCAGCGTGTTCGACAAACTGCCTAAACTGCGCGGCCAGAAATGGATCGCCATCGGGCGATTGGATTTCAATACCAGCGGGTTGTTGATCTTTACCACTTCCGGTGAATTGGCAAACCGGCTGATGCATCCACGCTTCGAGGTGGAGCGCGAATATGCGGTGCGGGTGCAGGGCGTCATGACGGAAGAGCAGATCGGTCGGGTGCTCAAGGAAGGTGTCGAACTGGAAGACGGTTTGGTCAAGTTTGAAAAGCTGGAAGATCATGGCGGCGAGGGTTTTAATCACTGGTATCGCGTGATGCTTAAAGAAGGGCGCAATCGCGTGGTGCGGCGTACCTTCGATGCGCTCGGACTACCGGTTAGTCGCTTGATGCGCATACGCTTCGGTATAATCAGCCTCCCGCCGCGGCTAAAGCGTGGCATGACTGCCGAGCTGGGTGCAGGCGAGGTGGTGCAGGTGCTGGATTGGGTTGGAATTGTTCCTGGCAGTGAGGTATCGCAGCAGGATCCTCCGGTTACTCGCCAAGCCGAACGGACCCCCGCTGACAGGAAAACCGGACGTCGTCCGGCTACCGCACCCAGATCGGTTCGGGGTGTCAATCGAGCAGGCAGCGGGAAAAGTAAAACTGGTATAAAACGTTGACTACCACTAGAATCTGCGCCGTTGCGTTTAGCCAATGATGCAATCTCAAGAACAGAAGTACGGCGGATCTCGGGTATTGGAAATTTGAATGGAAGAGCGCGGCAATAAGACCATCATGTGCAGTGTGCTGTTCTTGGATATCGTGGAATATTCCAAGAAGTCGGTAGCTGGACAAATTTCGTTAAAAGATAGGTTTAATAGCTATCTTTCTGCCGCTATCCGCAATGTGCCGATGTCCGATCGGATCATCCTCGATACTGGCGATGGGGCTGCGATCAACTTTCTGGGCGATATCGAAGATGCAATGAAAGCCGCGCTCAGCCTGCGCGAAAGCCTGCTCAATGAAGACCCCCATCTGGACCCGCCATTGCTGGTGCGCGTAGGGATCAATCTTGGCCCGGTACGCTTGGTGCGCGACATCAACGGCCAGCCCAATATCGTCGGCGACGGCATCAATGTCGCGCAGCGTGTGATGGGCTTTGCGGATGTCAGCCAGATTCTCGTGTCGCGTTCCTACTACGATGCGGTATCGCGTCTTTCTCCGCAGTATGCCGGAATGTTCCATTATCAAGGATCGCGCACCGATAAACATGTGCGTGAACATGAGGTGTATGCGATCGGTTATCCGGGCGATAAAACCACAGAGTCCATGGCCGCCTATACGCTTGCCGAGGAAGAAAGCAAATCGTCAACGCATGTTTTGACACACATCAAAGGTGCCTGGGATGGTGCGGCAAGCAAGCTGGATGATGTGATCAAGGTCGTCGTGGCGCGATTTGCACAGGCGGAACCCAAACAACGCGCTCTGTATGCCGCAGCGATAGGCGTTCCGCTGGTGTTGCTGGTCGCACTGACGGTGAAATTGGCGCATCGCGGCGAATCTCCTGCTATGGCGGTTGCTGCGGATGCTAATGCAGTGAGTGCAGTCCTGCCGGCATCCTCTGTTGTTGCTGGGTCGCGCGCGCCGGTACATGCCAAAGAGGCGGCAGCGCCAGAAAAAGCTACTGAGCCGACAGCAATTGCATCGAAGTCGAACGAAAAAAAGACAGTCGAAAACAAGAACGGAAAAGACAAGGCGAAACATGCCGAAGCGCAGGCAAAGACCAAGTCTGCACGCGAGGTGACTGCACACAAGGCAGATAATACGCAAGTTACTGCGGAGCACAGTAATGAGGCGTATATCTCGGTGAGTTGCTCTGAAGGAACGCTGCTGTTCGTGGACGGTACTCAAAAAGGCAAGATCACGTCGGGGTCGGTAACCGCAACCGTCGCCCCCGGCAAGCACACTGTCATTGCGAGTCATCCAAGCAAAAGGGTTTTTTCGCAAAATATTGAGTTGGAGCCGGGCAAGACGGCGCGCATCAAGCCGCCTTTCTGCAATTAGGCGGCCAGATTGATGCGGGTGGCAAAAACAAATCGGTACGTTTTAGGTGGACGCGATGCTTAGTCAATTGGGGCGCTATGAGATCATCGGCGAGCTCGGGCAGGGCGCGATGGGTATTGTCTATAAGGCCAAGGACCCGCTGATAGATCGCGTCGTCGCGATCAAGACCATCAATCTTGGTTTGGCGCAGGAAGAAAAAGAGGAATACGAGGGGCGCTTCTATCAGGAGGCCAAGGCAGCCGGGCGGCTCAATCATCCGAACATCGTGACCATCTACGATGTGGGCAAGAGCGGCGATGTCGCTTACATCGCGATGGAGTTTCTGCAAGGCCGCGAGTTGCGCGACATCATGAACGACGGCGGATTGCTGCCGGTCGATCAGGTGCTGGATATCGTGGCTCAAGTGGCGCTGGGCTTGGCCTATGCGCATGAACACGAGATCGTGCACCGCGACGTAAAACCGTCCAACATCATGGTGATCCGTGATGGCCATGTAAAGATCACCGACTTCGGTATTGCGCGCATGGCTTCCTCGGCAGTGCGTACCCAGACCGGTATGGTGCTCGGTTCGCCGAAATACATGTCGCCCGAGCAAGTGATGGGCAAGGCGATCGATCAGCGTTCCGACATCTTCTCGCTGGGTGTGATGCTGTATGAGATGCTTACCGGGCAAGCGCCGTTCAATGGCGAGAATGTCAACGCGATCATGTACCAGACGCTGAATGCCGTACCAGCCCCCCCCAATACGCTGAACGCCGCTGTGCCGGAAATGCTCAACTTCATTATCGCCAAGGCGTTGGCCAAGGGGCTGGATGATCGCTACCACAATGCCAAGGACTTCGCGGCGGATTTGCGCGCCTGCCGCGACACCTTGCCGCGCTCGGGCCAGCAGATCGATGTCTCGCAGCCTCACGCCGGTGGGGAGAAAAAGTTGCCCGATGCCATCGCTATCACCGGACGGCAGAACGCCGACGAGGAAGAGGCTAAGTCAGCATCGCAGGCGGGATTGTCCCAAGCCTTCGATTCGGCCGCTGCGACCATGCGCTTGGCTGCGCTAACCGCCACCAGTGAAGATGTGGACGAGCTGTCCAAGACGCTCAAGATAGTGCGTCCGAGTACCGAAGCCATCAAACAGGCGGCCCCCAAGGCGGTTCATCCTGTTACGCCAATATTATCTCGCCCACCAGCTCGCCCCATTCAAGCAGAACCATCACCAACAGGCGGCGGCAATTTAATGCTGATTGTCATCGTGGTGCTGGTGCTGTTGGGTGCCGTCGCGATTTTTGTTGTCTAGTTTTCCTGTGTAGTCACCCTATGCTCGATCGCTTCATGATCAGGACATCGAGACGTTTCGCGCTGCTATTGCTTTCAGCGCATTTGCTCATGGCGACTTCGGTGTGGTCGACGAACTTGGCCGTCTGGGTACGGGTGGTGCTGTCGCTACTGATCTTGCTGAGCTTGCTATATCACCTTCACCGTCATGTATTGCTACTGGGCAAGCAATCCTGGCATGCATTCTCGCTCGACAGCCGGCGTGTGGCCGTTAATACTCGAGGAGGCATTGAGTTGCATGGTGATGTTTCACATCGCACGGTAGTCACTTCTTGGGGGGTAATGCTGTGTGTCAAATTGGATGGACACCCGCTGCCGATCTCCCAGGTCATCTTCTTCGATGCACTGCAAGCCGATGCGTTTCGTGAGCTGTGCGTGCGCCTGAAATTTGCTCAGTGACCGTCCGGTGTCAGGATGGTCGGTCGGGGAGAGGGGAGCGTCCCGGGATAATCCTTGCTGTAGTGCAGGCCGCGACTTTCATGGCGCGACAGGGCGCTTTGCACGATCAGCTCGGCGTTCAGTACCAGATTGCGCAGTTCCAGCAAATCCGGGCTGATATGGAAGTTGGCATAGTACTCATGGATTTCGTCCTGTAGCAACTGGATCCGGTGTTGTGCGCGTTGCAGGCGTTTGTTGGTGCGCACGATGCCGACATAGTCCCACATGAAGTGACGCAATTCCGCCCAGTTGTGCGAGATGACGATTTGTTCGTCTGCGTCGGTGACACGACTTTCGTCCCAGACGGGGAGCGCCGACGTTTTCCCGTGCGGCTTGCCGAGGATGTCCTGTGCGGCTGCATCGGCAAATACCAGGCACTCGAGCAGCGAGTTGCTGGCGAGCCGGTTGGCTCCGTGCAAGCCGCTGTAGGCGGTTTCCCCGACTGCATACAGGTTCTGCACATCGGTGCGCGCGTGCAGGTCGGCAACGACCCCGCCGCAGGTGTAGTGCGCTGCCGGTACCACCGGGATCGGTTCTTTGCTGATATTGATACCCAGCGACAGACAGCGCGCATAGATGGTAGGGAAATGCTCCTGCAGAAACTCGACCGACTGGTGCGAGATGTCGAGATAGACGCAATCCAGCCCGCGCTTTTTCATCTCAAAGTCTATCGCCCGCGCCACCACGTCGCGGGGGGCGAGTTCGGCGCGCTCGTCGTGCCATGGCATGAAACGGCTGCCATCCGGCAATTTAAGGATGCCGCCCTCGCCGCGTACCGCCTCGCTGATCAGGAACGACTTGGCATGAGGATGATACAAACAGGTGGGGTGAAACTGGATGAATTCCATGTTCGCCACACGGCAGCCGGCGCGCCATGCCATCGCAATCCCATCGCCTGTCGCCGTGTCGGGATTGGTGGTGTACAGATACACCTTGCCGGTGCCGCCGGTCGCCAGAATGGTGTTTTGCGCGGCGATGGTGATCACCTCGCCGCTCAGGCTGTTGAGCACATAGACGCCGTAGCAGCGATTGTCCCGTCGTCCGAGTTTGTTGCCGGTGATCAGATCGACCGACATATATTTTTCCAGTACGGTGATGTTCGGGTGCTGGAGTACCCGCGTGGCAAGGGTCTCCTGTACCGCATGACCAGTCGCATCGGCTGCATGAATGATGCGGCGGCGGCTATGTCCGCCCTCGCGGGTGAGGTGGTAGCCCATGCCGCTGGAGCTGTCCTTGGTGAACGGCACGCCTTGGGCGATCAGCCAATCGATGGCTGCCTTGCCGTGTTCGACGACGTAGCGGGTGGCCGTTTCGTCGCACAGGCCTGCGCCGGCGGTCAGTGTGTCTTGAATGTGCGCATCCAGCGAATCCTCACCGGACAAAACGGCCGCAATGCCGCCTTGCGCCCAACCGCTCGCCCCATCCAGCAAGGATTTCTTGGTGATGAGCCCCACCTTCTGACGATCGGCGAGTTTCAGGGCCAACGTCAGTCCGGCAAGGCCGCTGCCAATGATGAGCGTGTCAAATTGCAGCAATTCAATTCTCGGTGTGTTGATCAGGAAAGGACTATAGCAAAACTGCCGTATATGAAGCGCGCGATTTATCGAAGGGAACTAATTTCAAGCCATTGGGTCGGATGCAGGCGAATAAGCTGGCTGACGGGTTCGAGTGGTAGAGGTTATACTTGCGCGGCAGGAGAAAATCGCGCAGCCACAATAATAATCGGAATAGTCAGGGATGGCAGATCGGGAAGTTGATCAGCAGTTGGTGGAACGCGTTCAGCGCGGTGACAAGCACGCCTTTGATTTGCTGGTTTCCAAGTATCAGCGGAAGCTGGGCAGGCTGATTTCCCGTTTTGTGCGCGATCCGGCCGAAGCCGAGGACGTAACACAGGATGCCTTCATCAAGGCGTATCGTGCTTTACCGGGGTTTCGCGGCGAGAGCGCGTTCTACACCTGGTTGTACCGTATCGGCATCAACACGGCCAAAAATCACCTGTTGGCGAACAAGCGCCGTCCGCCGACCAGTACGCCGTTCGATGCGGAGGAAGCGGAATCGTTCGAGGATGCCGGGTTGTTGCATGAAGTAAGTACGCCGGAAAATGAACTCATGAGCAAACAGGTTGTCGATGTTGTGCAAGCCTCGTTACAACAATTGCCGGAAGATCTGCGCAGTGCTTTGACACTGCGTGAAATCGAGGGGTTGAGCTACGAAGAGATCGCCGAAGTGATGAACTGCCCGATAGGTACGGTGCGATCGAGGATTTTCAGGGCACGCGAAGCGGTGGCGGAGAATTTGCGTCCGTTGTTGGAAACCAGTAAAGGTAATAGGTGGTGATGATGAAGCATGAAATTTCGGCGCTGATGGATGGCGAGTTGTTTGAAGACGAAGCAGAAGTCCTGTTCGATCAAGTCAAGCGCGATGCAGATGCACATCGGAATTGGGCGACTTACCATCTGATTGGGGATGTGCTGCGTCAGCCTGATTCTATCCATCGCGACATCAGTGCCAGGGTGCGCGAGCGTATGCAGAACGAACCGACCGTGCTGGCACCGCGCAGCCGCGCACTGACGCAGAAGGTGCGCACAGTCGCGCTGTCGGCAGCAGCTTCGCTGGCGGCCGTGGGCGTGGTGGCGTGGATGTCGTTGCAGATCAGTCCCGAAGCGGCGTCGCAGATGGCTATGCAGCAGACGGCTGTGCGTCCGGTCAGCCTGCAGATCCAGACCAAATCCAATGAATATCTGATGGCGCACCAGGAGTTCTCCCCGAGTACCGACATGAATGGCGGTGCATCCTATATCCGTACAGTGTCCTATAGTCCGGAGGAAAAGCAGCAATGAGGTTATTGGCCGGATTGTGTGGGCTGTTGCTGATAGCTGGCAATGCCTGCGCGGCGGAAGGCCAGACCACTCTTGATTGGCTGAAGACGGTGGTCTTTGCCGGACACCAGACCGACTATAGCGGTGTGTTCGTCTATCAATATGACAATCGTGTCGAGACTTCGCGCATCACCCATGTGGTTGGAAACGATAGCGAGTATGAAAAGCTGGAGAGTCTCGATGGACCCAAGCGCGAAATCATCCGTCATCACGGCCAAGTGTGGTGCTATATCAATCACAAGATGGTGCAAGTGGACAGCCAGCAAGGGCGCAGCAGGTTCCCGTCGTTGTTGCCTGAGCAGTTGTCTGCGCTGAGCGCAAACTATCAAGTCAAAGAAGCAGGTTTGGAAAGGGTGGCCGGATACAACACACAAGTCCTGTTGTTTCAGCCCAAGGATAGCCTGCGCTACACCCACAAGATATGGGCTAACACCGACTCCGGTCTGCTGTTAAAGGCGGCCGTGCTGGGCGACAAAAATCAGGTCATCGAGCAATATGCTTTTACGCAACTGAAGATAGGTGGCGAGGTCGATCATTCATGGGTTGCGCCCAGCACTTCAGCCGGGTTGTATGGCGCGGTTCATGACAATCCGGATTTGACCAGGGTCGGTTCGCCGGTGAATAGCGGCTGGGTGGTGGATGCACTGCCGACCGGCTTCAAAAAGACCATGGAGGTTCAGCGTCCGATGCATGGCAAACACGCACCAGTGATACAGATGGTGTTTTCCGATGGGTTGAGTGCCATTTCAGTTTTCATCGAACCCGCCGATGCCGACGAGGATGATGTGAATGGGCTATCGAGCCGCGGTGCAGTCAATCTGTATCACAAAGTGGTGGATAAACATCTGTTGACCGTGGTCGGCGAAGTCCCGCCGCGTACCGTGATGCAGGTGCTCGATTCAGTGCGCTACAACGGTAAGTAATCATGCTGGAGACACGCGCCATCGTAGTGCAGGCCGACAAACAGCTTACGCTGGTTCAGGCCAATCAAGGCAACGGCTGTGAGCAGTGCAACGGCAAGGGTTGCGGGACGGGCAAGCTGTCCCAGCTGTTTTGCAGCAAACCGCGCCAATTCCAGGTGGATAATCCGATCAACGCACGCGTCGGCGACGAAGTGATCGTGTCGGTCGCAGAGGGTGCGGTGTTGCGCGGGGTGGGGCTGGTTTATCTGTTGCCGTTGCTGCTGTTGGTGATGGGGATGGTGCTGGGCGGTAGCCTGGCTGCGCAGTCCGCACAACATGACGGCTATGCGGCTGGCGGTGCATTGTTTGGTTTGGTGGTCGGTTTCGTTTCCGCCAGATGGTTTTCATCGCGTCAGGCTCGCCAGCAATATCAGCCTTATATCGCACGGCAATGGCGCGAAGAGTAGTGGGCAGGCGGCAAGTCGAAGGTTAAAAATTTTTTTATTATGAGGAGGCAGGCATGCTAAAAAAGTTTATTTGTCTATTGGTGCTGGCCACGGGCGTGATTTTCGGGTTGTCAGCTCATGCCAAGGAGTTGCCGGACTTCACCGACCTGGTGGAAAAGCAGGGCCCGGCAGTGGTCAATATCAGCACCACACAAATCATCCGCAATGCGCAAGGCTTCCCCAATACTCCGGAAGGCGATCCCTTCTATGAGTTCTTCCGGCGCTTTGCGCCGCAGATGCCGCGCGAGCAGGAATCGCAATCGCTGGGTTCGGGTTTCATCATCAGCGCGGACGGTTACATCATGACCAATGCGCATGTGGTGGATCATGCCGACAAGATCACCGTGCGTCTGACCGACAAGCGCGAGTACAGCGCCAAGGTGATCGGCGCGGACAAGCGCACCGACGTGGCTTTGCTGAAGATTGAGGCGAGCGGTTTGCCAAAAGTCAATGTGGGCGACCCGAACAGGCTCAAGGTGGGCGAATGGGTGGTCGCCATCGGTTCGCCATTCGGTTTTGACAGCAGTGTCACTGCCGGTATCGTCAGCGCCAAGGGGCGCTCGTTGCCACAAGACAATTTCGTGCCGTTCATCCAGACCGATGTGGCGATCAACCCGGGCAACTCGGGCGGTCCATTGTTCAATATGAACGGCGAGGTGGTCGGCATCAATTCGCAGATCTATACCCGTTCCGGCGGGTCGATGGGCTTGTCCTTCGCTATCCCGATCGATGTGGCGACGCAAGTGACTGACCAATTGCGCAGCAGCGGCAAAGTGACGCGCGGCCGTATCGGCGTGACCATTCAGGAGCTGACACGCGAACTGGCCGAGTCGTTCGGTTTGAGCCAACCGAATGGCGCGCTGATCAGCAGCGTGGAAAAAGGCGGGGCTGCCGATAAGGCGGGCATCGAGGTCAGCGACGTGATCCTCAGGTTCGACGGCAAAGCGGTGAATAATTCCGCCGATCTGCCGCGCATGGTGGCCGCGACCAAGCCGGGCAGCAAGGTGGCGATCGATCTGTGGCGCAAAGGCGCGGCGAAAACAGTGACCGTGGTGATCGCCGAGATGCCGGAAGACGGCAAGCTGGCGCGTGCCGCCAAAAAACTGGCGGACGATGTGGGCGAGATGATTGCCCGTCTGGGTATCGCGGTCAGCGAGTTAAGCAGGGAGCAGTTGCAAGACCTGCAAGTTGGTGGTGGCTTGGTGGTGGAAGACGTCAAAGGCTCGGCTGCGCGTGCTGCCGGTTTGCAACATGGCGATGTGCTGCTGGCCATCGGCAATATGCCGATCCGCTCGTTGCAGCAGTTCAACGAAATCCTCAAGCAGGTTCCCAAGGGGCGCAATGTCGCATTGCTGGTACGGCGCGGCGATAACGCTTCATATGTGGCGATCAGGCTCGACGAGAAGTAATCACAGTCCTGCGTATCCCGCCTAAATCGGCTAGAATTCGCGCTTTGCGAAAACGCCGCTTCAGGCGGGATTTTTATTTTGAACTCCATGCAGCTAATCCGTAATTTCTCCATCATCGCGCATATCGACCACGGCAAATCCACGCTGGCCGATCGCATCATCCAACTGTGCGGCGGCTTGTCCGACCGCGAAATGGAAGCGCAAGTGCTCGACTCGATGGATCTGGAGCGCGAACGCGGCATCACCATCAAGGCGCAGACTGCCGCGCTGAATTACAAGGCGCGCGATGGTCGGGTGTACAACCTCAATCTGATCGACACGCCGGGACACGTGGATTTTTCCTATGAAGTGTCTCGCTCGCTGTCGGCATGCGAGGGCGCGCTGCTGGTGGTGGATGCTTCGCAAGGCGTGGAAGCGCAGACTGTGGCCAACTGTTACACCGCGCTGGATCTGGGTGTGGAAGTAGTGCCGGTGCTGAACAAGATCGACCTGCCTTCCGCCAATCCGGAAAATGCGATCGAGGAGATCGAGGAGGTCATCGGCATCGACGCGCAGGATGCGACGCGCTGCTCGGCCAAGACCGGTCTGGGCGTGCAGGATGTGCTGGAGGCGCTGATCGTCAAGGTGCCCGCCCCGACAGGTGATCCCGATGCGCCGTTGCAGGCGCTGATCATCGATTCGTGGTTCGACAACTACGTCGGTGTGGTGATGCTGGTGCGGGTGAAGAACGGCACGCTCAAGCCCAGGGAGAAGATCCTGTTCATGGCCACCGGCGCGCAGCATCTGACCGAGCATGTCGGCGTGTTCACTCCCAAGTCTCAGCCGCGCGAAGCATTGAGTGCGGGGCAGGTAGGGTTTGTCATCGCCGGCATCAAGGAGCTGAAAGCGGCCAAGGTCGGCGATACCATCACCCATCAGACCAAGCCTGCCGCCGCGCCGTTGCCCGGTTTCAAGGAAGTCCAGCCGCAGGTTTTTGCCGGTCTGTTCCCGGTGGAATCGAATCAATATGAAGCGCTGCGCGACTCGCTGGAGAAACTCAAGCTGAATGATGCCGCCTTGCAATACGAGCCGGAAGTGTCGCAGGCGCTGGGTTTTGGCTTCCGTTGCGGTTTCCTCGGTCTGCTGCATATGGAGATCGTGCAGGAGCGGCTGGAGCGCGAGTTCGACATGGACTTGATCACGACCGCGCCCACTGTGATCTACGAAGTATTGCTGCGCGACGGCACGATCATCACGGTGGACAACCCGTCCAAGATGCCGGATCCGTCCAGGATCGAGGAGATCCGCGAGCCGATCGTCACGGTCAATCTGTACATGCCCAACGAATACGTCGGGTCGGTGATCACGCTATGCACCCAGAAGCGCGGCGTGCAGATCAATATCAGCTACCACGGCAAGCAGGTGAACCTGGTGTATGAGATGCCGATGGCCGAGATCGTGATGGACTTCTTCGACAAGCTGAAATCGGTATCGCGCGGCTATGCCTCGATGGACTACGAGTTCAAGGAATACCGCGCGGCGGATGTGGTCAAGGTGGACATGCTGATCAACAGCGAGAAAGTGGACGCGCTGTCGGTGATCGTGCACCGCGCCAACAGCCAGTATCGCGGCCGCGAAGTGGCGGCCAAGATGCGCGAACTGATCCCGCGCCAGATGTACGACGTGGCGATCCAGGCGACCATCGGCTCGAACATCATCGCGCGCGAGAACGTCAAGGCGATGCGCAAGAACGTGCTGGCCAAGTGCTACGGCGGCGACATCTCGCGCAAGAAGAAACTGCTGGAGAAACAGAAGGCCGGCAAGAAACGCATGAAGCAGGTGGGCAGCGTGGAGATTCCGCAGGAAGCCTTCCTGGCGATCCTGCGCGTAGAAGATTAAGGGAAGACGATGGATTTTGCGCTGATCATGTTTGTGTTGCTGCTGGTCACCGGGGGTGTCTGGCTGCTGGATCGTTTTGCGCTGGCGGCCAAGCGCGGCAGCGGTATCGCCGAGCCGTGGTGGGTGGAATATGCCAAGAGTTTCTTCCCGGTCATTCTGGTGGTGTTCTTCATCCGTTCTTTTCTGGTCGAGCCGTTCAAGATCCCTTCCGGTTCGATGATCCCGACCCTGCAAGTGGGCGACTTCATTCTGGTGAACAAATTCACCTTCGGCATCCGTCTGCCCATCATCAACCGGAAGATCGTCCAGCTCAACGATCCGCAACGCGGCGATGTGATGGTGTTCCACTATCCGGAAAATCCATCGGTGGATTATATTAAGCGCGTGGTGGCGGTTTCGGGCGACACCATCGAGTATCGCAACAAGCACTTGAAGATCAACGGCGTGGAGCAGCAGCAGGAATCCGACGGCGATTACAACTATGTCGAGACCGGCTTGAACTTTGTGCATACCGAGCGTCGCAATGAGTCGCTGGGCGAACACAAACATGCGCTGCTGGTGAATCCCGACATGCCCAACGTGCACTTGGGCGCGGTCGCCGAGTTCAAGGGGCGCGAGAATTGCAGCTATGACGATGATAAGGTGAGCTGCAAAGTGCCCGAAGGGAATTATTTCATGATGGGTGACAACCGCGACAACAGCCGCGACAGCCGCTACTGGGGGTTTGTGCCGGACAACCAGATCGTCGGCAAGGCGTTTTTTGTGTGGATGAATTTTTCTGAATTGAAACGTATCGGTTTGTCGATCAACTGAGAGGAGAGCGTGAGATGAATACAGCAATGCCAGGACAACAGCGCGGTTTGGGTTTCATGGGATTTATCATGGGTGCATTCGTGCTGGTGCTTGCCAGCATCGTCGGGCTGAAGCTCATCCCCGCCTATATACAGGATGCCACGATAAAGGATCTGTTTGTCGCGGTCGCCAATGATCCGGATATGCAAAAGGCAACCCCGGCCAATATTCGCAAGTCATTCAGCACGCGGGCTTCGGTCGATAATATTACGGCGATCAAGGTCGAGGACATCGAGATCGTCAGCGATCAAGGCAAGCCGGTGTTGAGCGCCAGTTACGTGGTCAAGGTGCCGCTGGCAGGCAACGTCAGCCTGTATATGGAATTCAATCCGAGCAGTGCTGCCAAATAAAAATAACAGCGTGCTGTGCGGGCAATTGGGGCATGTGTTCGCACAACCCCGGTTATTGCAACGCGCGCTGACGCATCGCAGTTACGCCCCGGAACACAACGAACGTCTGGAGTTTCTGGGCGATAGCATTCTTGGCTGCGTCATCGCCAAGTACCTGTACAGCAGTTATCCGCAGTTGAGTGAAGGTGAGCTGTCCCGGTTGCGCTCCAATCTGGTCAAGGAAGAGACGCTCGCGCTGCTGGCCCGGCAGATCGATCTGGGCAGCCGGTTGCGCCTCGGCGAAGGCGAGCTCAAGAGCGGCGGCTTTCGCCGGCCGTCGATCCTGGCCGATGCAATGGAAGCCTTGTTTGGCGCGGTGTTCCTGGATGCGGGTTTTGTTGCCGCAGAACGGGCCGTGCTGAAGTTCTTCGTGCCTTATCTGGAAAAGGTCGATGTGCAAACGCTGGGCAAGGATGCCAAAACCTTGCTGCAGGAATATCTGCAGGGCAAACGCATCCCGTTGCCGGCCTACAGTGTGATCGGCACGCAAGGCGAAGCGCATGCGCAATCGTTCCAGGTGGAATGCGCTGTGCCGTCGCTCAAGATAGCCACGCGCGGCGAGGGCAACAGCCGCCGCAACGCCGAACAACAGGCGGCGCTCGCCGCCTATCAGATGATTGGAAGCAAAACATGACAGAACAAGAGCGGCACTCCTTTCGCAGCGGCTTCGTCGCCATCGTCGGCCGTCCCAACGTGGGCAAGTCCACGCTGCTCAACCACCTGATCGGACAAAAGATCAGCATCACCTCGCGCAAGGCGCAGACCACGCGGCACCGCATCCACGGCATCCTGACCGACGAGCACGCGCAATATGTGTTCGTCGATACACCGGGGTTCCAGACCAAGCACATGAACGCGCTGAATCGCGGCATGAATCGCGTGGTGACCGGCAGCCTGCGCGACGTGCAGGTGGTGCTGTATGTGCTGGAGGCGTTGCGTTACGACGAGCGCGACCAGGAAGTGCTCAAGCTGTTGCCGGACAACCGCCCGGTAGTGCTGGTGATCAACAAGATCGACGAAGTGGCGGACAAAGGGCAGTTGTTCAGCTTTGCGGAACGCGTCGCGCAGGATTTTCGATTCGCCGCCATCGTGCCGGTCAGCGCCAAGCTGGGCAACAAGCTGGATGAACTTAAGGATGCGATACGCAATTATCTGCCGGAAGGCGAGATGATCTACGGCGCGGACGACATCACCGACCGCAGCGAACGATTTCTGGCGGCGGAGATGCTGCGCGAAAAAGTGTTCCGCTTCACCGGCGAAGAGCTGCCGTATTCGGTCAGCGTGGTGATCGAGCAATTCAAGCTGGAAGGCAAGCTGCGCCGCATCCACGCCGCGATCCTGGTGGACAAGGAGGCGCACAAGGCGATGCTGATCGGCCAGAAAGGCGAGAAGCTCAAGGAGATCGCCACCCAGGCGCGTCTCGACATGGAGAAACTGTTCGACGGCAAGGTGTTCCTCGAAGTGTTCGTCAAAGTGCGCAGCGGCTGGGCGGACGATGCACGCGTGCTGCGTTCGCTGGGTTACGAATGACCGCAGCGGATAAGCATCGGCAGCAGGATCAGCCGGCGTTTGTGTTGCACAGCTATCCGTTCCGCGAAACCAGCCTGATCCTCGATGTGTTCAGCCGCTCCCATGGACGGCTGGCCGTCGTGGCGCGGGGTGCGCGGCGTCCCAGATCCGGCTTGCGCGGCGTGCTGATGAATTTCCAGCCGCTGCTGTTGAGCTGGTTCGGCAAGGGCGAAGTGCGCACCCTGCACAGCGCGGAGTGGCAGGGCGGGCAGCCCTATCTGCAAGGCACTGCGTTGATGTGCGGCTTCTATCTGAACGAATTGCTGCTCAGCCTGCTGGCGCGCGACGACCCGCATGAACAGTTGTTCGACTACTACCGCGCCACCCTGCACCGCCTGGCGCACGAAGCCGATCACGCCGCCACGCTGCGCTGTTTCGAGAAACACCTGCTGCAGGAATTGGGCTACGCGCTGGTGCTGGAACGCGAGGCGGACAACGGCAAACCGGTACAGGCCGAACTCTGCTATCGTTATGCCGTCGAGCGCGGCCCGTTACCAAATGGCGGCGCGCCGGATGACGGCGATGCGCGGACGGGGCTGCCGGTAATGGGCAAGACCCTGCTCGACATGGCGGCGGACGATTATGCCGATCCGGCCACCGCGCAGCAGAGCAAGCAACTGATGCGCGTGTTGCTGAATCACCATCTCGGCGGCAAGATATTGCGCACTCGTGAACTGATAAAAGACTTGCAGAAACTATGAAGCATTGAATTGCCGTCGCGTTCACTCCCATCCCAACCTTCCCCCTTCAGGGGGAAGGAGCTAATCCCCTCCCCATGTAAGGGGGAGGGCCGGGGTGGGGTAAAATCCGTGCAATCTGCTGAATTAAAAGGGGGTACGAAAATGATAAAACTCGGACTGAATATCGACCACGTCGCCACGTTGCGCCAGGCGCGCGGCGCGCGTTATCCCAACGTCATCCGTGCCGCGCTGATCTGCGAAGAGGCGGGCGCGGATGTCATCACCCTGCATCTGCGCGAAGACCGCCGCCATATCCAGGACCGCGATGTGGAGGTGCTGCGTGACATGCTGCAAACGCGCATGAATCTCGAGTGCGCCGTCACCGACGAGATGATCGCGAATGCGCTGCGCATCAAGCCGCATGACCTGTGCCTGGTGCCGGAGCGGCGCGAGGAACTGACCACCGAAGGCGGGCTGGATGTGGTGCGCTATTTCGACACGATCAAATCGGCTTGCGAACGCTGCACCGCGGCGGGCATCCGCGTGTCGCTGTTCATCGATCCCGACCCGAAACAGATCGACGCGGCGCGCAGCACCGGTGCGCCGGTGGTGGAACTGCATACCGGAAAATATGCCGACGCAGACAGCGTGCCGGAACAGCAGCATGAACTGAAACGCCTCCGCCTCGCGGCAGGACACGCCGATGCGCAGGGCTTGCAGGTGAATGCCGGGCATGGCCTGCACTACCACAACGTGCAGCCGATCGTCGCGATCCCCGAACTGGTCGAACTCAACATCGGCCACGCCATCATCGCCGAATCGCTGTTCATCGGACTGGATGCGGCGGTGCGGAAGATGAAGGCGCTGCTGACTACATGAGTTCGAGGGTATCGATGGGTGGCTTTGTCATTCCGGCGCAGGCCGGAATCCAGTTGTTGAAGGACTGGACACCTGCCTGCGCCGGTGTGACAGCTCTATTTCGGGTATTTGCATGATTCACGGCATCGGCACCGACATCGTTGAATTTTCGCGTATCGAAGATATGTTCGCGCGCTATGGAGCGCGTTTCGCCGAACGGGTATTGAGTGCGGATGAACTGCCGGAATTTGAGACGCATCCCGATCAGGCGCGTTTCCTGGCGAAACGCTTTGCCGCCAAGGAAGCCTTCGCCAAGGCGGTCGGCAGCGGTCTGCGCCATCCGGTCGGACTGCGCCGCATCGCTATCGCGCATGACGGTCTCGGCAAGCCGCTGTTGCAGTTCGATGAGCTGTTGCGTGCCCACCTGGCGCAACTGGGTGTCGGCGGCCATCATCTTTCGATCAGCGACGAGCGCGACATGATCGTGGCGTTCGTGGT
>JAVHQS010000011.1:0-1153 GCA_036171255.1 Gallionella sp. | reverse complement strand
CAAAAAATATAACGACAAGTATGGACATCAGGCTGGCGATGAATGTCTGAAGGCGGTGGCCAGAGTGGCCGCGCAGGCTGCCCCGCGTGCGGGCGATTGGGTGGCGCGTTATGGCGGTGAGGAGTTCGTGTTGATCCTTGCCGAGACGGATCAGGACGGCGCGCGCTGGGTGGCCGAGCGGATCAGGCGGCAACTCGGCGCGCTCAAGATTCCGCATGATGATTCTGAACACAAGTACCTGACGGTCAGTTGCGGCATCGCGAGTGTGGTGCCTGGCGAAGAATTATCGCTGGAGAAGTTGGTCAGATCCGCAGACATCGCGCTGTACATTGCCAAAGAACAGGGCCGCAACCGGGTGGAATATCTGGAGTATGGGCAGGGGGATTAGCGCGGTATCGTGCAGCATACACCGCAACCTGGTTCTGCTGTTTTACAGCAGAACCAGGTTGTCACGGTGGATGAGTTCTGCGTCGCCGCCGTAACCGAGCAGGGTTTCGATCTCATGGCTGGCATGCCGTGCGATGCGCCGGGCTTCCTCGGAGTTGTAGTTGGTCAGGCCGCGCGCGATGTCGCTGCCGTCTTCGCTGACGCAGGCAACCACTGCACCGCGCTTGAATTCTCCTAATACCTGTTTCACGCCGATCGGCAGCAGGCTCTTGCCTTCGGAGCGCAATGCTTTGATCGCGCCTGCATCCAGCACCAGTTTGCCCGCCACTTGCAAATGATCGGCCAGCCACTGCTTGCGGGCCGCCAGGGTGAGGGCGGGGGCGGTGAGTAGTGTGCCGATGGCTTCGCCTTGCAGCAGGCGCAACAGGACATCGCGCTCGTGACCGGAGGCGATCACGGTGTGTGCCCCGCTGCGTGCCGCGCGTTTTGCCGCGAGGATCTTGGTGAGCATACCGCCGCGACCGATAGGGCTGCCCGCGCCGCCTGCCATGCTTTCCAGAAGCGCATCGCCGGCCTGCGCTTCAGTGACTAGCGTGGCCGCCGGATTTTTGCGCGGGTCGGCGGTATACAGCCCGCTCTGGTCGGTGAGGATGATCAGCACGTCGGCGTCGATCAGGTTGGTGACCAGTGCGCCCAGTGTGTCGTTGTCGCCGAATTTGATTTCGTCGGTGACCACTGTGTCGTTCTCGTTGATGATGGGGATAAC
>JAVHQS010000010.1:3350-22921 GCA_036171255.1 Gallionella sp. | reverse complement strand
CGGTGTGTTCGGCTATTCTACCAGCCTTTGATTTTCGGGCTTCAATAAGCAATGGCGTTAGTGGAGAAAACGGTGCTGGTTCCGCACAGTGCGGAGCAGATGTTCAATCTGGTGGATCGCGTGGAGGAATACCCGCAGTTCCTGCCCTGGTGCGGCGGTGCGAGTGTCGCCGAGCTGGATGGCGCGACGGTGCATGCCACGGTGCATATCGATTATCACCACATCAAGCAGCATTTCACCACCGAGAACGTGCGCACGCCGCCGCATCGGATCGACATGACGTTGCAGGACGGGCCGTTCCGGCATCTGGACGGCAGTTGGCGATTCATCCCGTTGAGCGATTCAGCCTGTAAAATAGAATTCCGCCTGCACTATGAGTTTTCCAGCAAGTTGCTGGAAAAGCTGGTCGGGCCGGTGTTTCATTACATTGCCAACAGTTTCGTGGATGCTTTCATCCACCGTGCAGAGAAGGTCTATACAAGCATATGAGCGACAAAATCAACATCGAAGTGGTGTATGCCCTAGCCAACGAGCAAACGCTGCTCAGGCAGCAGTTGCCGGCAGGAACGACGGCGGTTGAAGCCGTCAAGGCGTGCGGAATTCTCGAGAAGCATCCGGAAATCGATTTAACCACCAGCAAGCTGGGGGTCTTTGGCAAACTGACCAAACCCGACGCCGTACTCCGCGACAAGGATCGCGTCGAGATCTATCGCCCGCTGATCGCCGATCCGAAGGAGGTGCGCCGCAAGCGTGCCGAAGAGGGGAAGGTCATGAAGAAGGGCGGAGGCGACCTCTGATGCTCGATCACGACCTGCATTGCCACTCCAACGTGTCCGACGGCACGCTGACCCCGTCCGAAGTGGTGGAGCGTGCTGCCGAGCGCGGCGTTAAGGTGCTGGCGTTGACCGACCACGACGACATGGACGGGCTGGAGGAGGCGCGCACGGCTTGTGCGCAGCACGGGATGACTTTCATCAACGGGGTGGAGGTATCCGTGTCGTGGCGCACTCACACCTTGCACATCGTCGGCCTGGGCATCGATCCGGCTTATCCGCCGCTGGCAGCAGGATTGCAAAGCGTGCGCAGCGGACGCGGCGAGCGCGCCAAAAAGATGGCCGATTCGCTGGCCAAGGCCGGCATCGGCGGCACGCTGCAAGGCGCGTATCAGTATGCGGGCAATCCCAACATGATCGGACGCACCCATTTCGCGCGCTATCTGGTCGAAGCCGGACATTGCAAGGATGTGAAGAGCGTATTCAACCGGTATCTGGTGAAGGGCAAGCCCGGCTATGTGCCACATCAATGGGCGGCGTTGGCGGATGCGATCACATGGATACGCGGTAGCGGCGGGGTGGCGGTGCTGGCCCATCCCGGCCGCTATATGAGCGGGCGCAGCAGCATGGGCAAGAAGACCATGCACGAATTGCTGACCGAGTTCGTCGAATGCGGCGGGCAGGCGCTCGAGGTGGTGACCGGCAGCCACACGCCGGAACAGTATGCCGAGTTCGCGCGCTATGCCGAGGAATTCAATTTGTTGTGCTCGTGCGGTTCGGATTTTCACGGTCCGGGTGAAAGTTGGCGCGATATGGGGCGGCTGCCCGATTTCCCGCTGGGCTGCCGTCCGGTCTGGCAGCTTTGGCAGGATACCGCTGCGTTGAAGGTGGCCTGATGTCGCAATTCTTTACCATTCATCCGGATAATCCCAACCCGCGCCTGATCCGCCAGGCAGCGGTCGTGCTGCGCGATGGCGGTATCGTGGTGTACCCCACCGATTCCTGTTACGCGCTGGGCTGCCATCTGGATGACAAGAATGCCGTGACGCGCATCCGCCAGATACGCCAACTGGATGAGCGGCATCATTTGACGCTGATGTGCCGAGACCTGTCGGAGATCGCGCGCTATGCGCGGGTGGACAACAGCAAGTTCCGTTTGCTGAAGGGCAACACGCCGGGCAGCTACACTTTCATTCTGGAGGCGACCAAGGAAGTACCGAAACGCTTGCAGCATCCCAGGCGCAGCACTATCGGCATCCGCGTTCCCGACCATCCGGTGGCGCTGGCGCTGCTGGAAGAATTGGGCGAACCGATGTCCAGTTCCACGTTGATCCTGCCCGGTGAGGTCTGGCCGCTGAACGATGCCGGATTGATCCGCGACTTGCTGGAAAAGAAAGTCGAACTGGTGATCGATGGCGGACATGTGGGAAGCGATTTCACTACCGTGATCGATCTGACCGGCGATGCGCCGGTGTTGCTGCGCCGCGGCAAGGGCGACATCTCGCCGTTTGGAATCGAGGAATGATGCAGGTCGATCAACTGATACAAACCATCACCATCGCGGCGATCCCGATCCTGTTCGCGATCACCTTGCACGAAGCCGCGCACGGCTATGTGGCGCGCCATTTCGGCGACATGACTGCCTGGCAGCAAGGGCGCATCAGCCTGAATCCGCTGCGCCACATCGATCCGGTCGGCACGGTATTGCTGCCGCTGCTGACCCTGATGCTGGGAGGCGTCCTGTTCGGCTGGGCCAAACCGGTGCCGGTCAATTTCTCCGCGCTGCGCCGCCCCAAGCAGGACATGCTGTGGGTGGCGATCGCCGGACCCGCATCGAATCTGGCGATGGCGTTGGGCTGGGCGTTGCTATACAAACTGGCGTGGATGTTTCCGGGGAATTATTTTGCCGAGCCGTTGCTGGAAATGGCGAACATCGGGATTAAAATCAACGCCGTGTTGATGGTGCTGAACCTGTTGCCGTTGCCGCCGCTGGATGGCGGACGGGTTGCGGTCAGTCTGTTGCCGCATCGCCAGGCGTTCCAGTTGGCCAGGATCGAGCCATATGGCATGTTCATCCTGATCTTTCTGGCGATCACGCCGGTGCTGGGCTGGATACTGTTCCCGCTGGTCGGGGTGGTGGAAAAGCTGCTTTCGTTGTTGTTTGGAATTTGAGGAAACCATGTTTGCTGATCGAGTGTTATCGGGAATGAGACCTACGGGTAGTTTGCATCTGGGGCATTACCACGGGGTGTTGAAGAATTGGGTGCAGATGCAGCACGAATACGAATGCCTGTTCTTTGTGGCCGACTGGCACGCGCTGACCACGCATTACGACACGCCACAAATCATCGAACCAAACGTCTGGGACATGGTAGTGGACTGGCTGGCGGCCGGCGTGGATCCGGCACGCGCCACGCTGTTCATTCAATCCAGGGTGCCGGAACATGCCGAATTGCATCTGCTGCTGTCGATGATCACTCCGCTGGGCTGGCTGGAACGCGTGCCGACCTACAAGGACCAGCAGGAAAAGCTCTCCGAAAAAGACTTGAGCACCTATGGCTTCCTGGGTTATCCGTTGCTGCAAAGCGCGGACATCCTGATCTATCGCGCTACCCAGGTGCCGGTCGGCGAAGACCAGGTGCCGCATGTCGAATTCACCCGCGAGATCGCGCGCCGCTTCAATCACATCTACGGGCGCGAAATCGGCTTCGAGGAAAAAGCCGAAGCATCTGCCAAAAAATTGGGCGGCAAAAAATCCAAGCTCTACGCCGAACTGCGCACCCGCTATCAGGAGCAGGGCGACGACGAGGCACTGGAATCCGCCAAGTCCCTGCTGGATGAGCAGCAGAGCCTGAGTCACGGCGACCGCGAGCGTCTGTTCGGTTATCTCGAAGGTAGCGGCAAGATGATCCTGTCCGAACCGCAAGCCATGCTCACCGCCGCATCGAAGATGCCCGGGCTGGACGGCCAGAAGATGTCCAAGTCCTACAACAACACCATCACGTTGCGCGAGGACGAAGCCAGCGTGAGCAAGAAGATCCGCACCATGCCGACCGACCCGGCGCGCATTCGCCGCACCGATGCGGGCAACCCGGACAAATGTCCGGTGTGGCCGTTGCATCGGGTGTATTCCAGCGAGCAGACCAAACAATGGGTGCAACAGGGCTGCCGCAGCGCGGGCATCGGTTGCATCGAATGCAAGCAGCCGGTGATCGATGCGGTGCTGGAAGAGCAGCGCCCGATGCGCGAACGTGCGCAACTGTATCTGGACGACCCGACGCTGGTGCGCAACATCATCGCCGACGGCTGCGAAAAAGCGCGCAAGCTGGCTTCCGAGACCATGCGCGACGTGCGCGAGGCGATGGGCCTGAGCTACTCCTGAATATCATGAGCGAAGCGCAACTCCAACTTCTTCCTGTCGCGCGCATCCACGGCGAGCCGCTGCTGGAGCTGCCGCAGGATCTTTATATCCCGCCGGACGCGCTGGAACTGGTGCTGGAAACGTTCCAAGGCCCGCTGGATCTGTTGTTGTATCTGATCCGCAAGCACAATCTCGATGTGCTGGACATTCCGATGGCGGAATTGACCCGGCAATACCTGAGCTACATCGGGATGATGCAGCAGCATCGCCTGGAATTGGCGGCGGATTATCTGCTGATGGCGGCGGTGCTGATCGAGATCAAATCGCGCATGTTGTTGCCGCGTCCAACCAAAGTCAGCGAGGAAGAAGGCGAAGACCCGCGCGCCGAGCTGATGCGCCGTTTGCTGGAATACGAGCAAATGAAACTGGCTGCGCAGCAGCTCAACGAATTGCCGCAGGCCGGACGCGATTTCGAGATCGTGCAAGTGCTGATCGAGCGCACCGTACAGGAGCGGCTGCCGGAAGTCAGCGTGGAAGACCTGCGCCAGGCATGGCTGGGGTTGCTGGCGCGCGCCAGGCTCAACAAGCATCACAAGGTGCGCCGCGAACAGCTTTCGGTACGCGAACAGATGACGCATGTGCTGCGATGTCTGCAAGGCGGCGAATACGTTCCGTTCGACCGGTTGTTCGACCTGGAAAGCGGCGTGCCGAAACTGGTCGTCACCTTTATCGCCATCCTTGAACTGGCAAAAGAATATCTGGTGGAAATCCAGCAAAGCGAAACATTGGGGAGCATCTATGTCAGAACCAGTCGATCCGTTACCGCAGAGTGACGAACCATCAACCGAATCAGTAGCCGAGGGTGCAATACGCACCGATCTGTTCGGCGGAAAGATGAACGTCGGGCAATTCAAGCGAGTGCTGGAGACCGCGCTGCTGACTACCACGGAGCCGTTGCCGGTCTCGGAATTGAAAAAACTTAGCGATGTGTCGCTGGACTCGCGCCAGATGGAAACCTTGCTGGAAGAACTTGCACTGGATTGGCAGGATCGCGGCGTGGAATTGAGCCGTGTGGCCAGCGGCTGGCGCTTCCGCGCCAAGCCGGAGATGCAGGTTTATCTGGACCGCCTCAATCCGCAAAAGCCGCCGCGCTATTCGCGCGCAGTGCAGGAAACGCTGGCGATCATCGCCTATCACCAGCCCGTCACACGCGGCGACATCGAGGAGATACGCGGTGTGGCGGTCTCCGCGCAAATCCTCAAGACCCTGGAAGCGCGCGGCTGGATCGAAGTCGTCGGCACGCGCGACACACCGGGCAAGCCGGAATTGTTTGCCACTACCAAACAATTGCTCGACGACCTGAACCTGCGCGCCTTGCAAGACCTGCCGTCGCTGCAAGACATCGGCGCACTGCTGGAGCAGGATACGGTTGCGCAAGCTTAGTTTTAATTATGGCCGGCCTGGAGAGTCGATCCGGATGATGGATGGCTGCCCAGCCACTCGGTGAAGGTTTCCCACTGCTGTTGAGTCGTCGAAGTCATTTCTGTGGCCGCATCCAGCAACTCTGCCGCCCTGTCGTCGCGTTGCGCAAAGGCGATCAGTTCGTCGGCACTGGCCGATCCGGATCGTCCGGATGCACGCAGTTGATCCCAGGCCAGGATGCGTCCCATCGTGGCCACGACTTCCTTGAGGCGATCCAGTTTCTTGCCCCATTCGCCGATGGCCACGCGATCTTCCGAGGGTTGCAGTCCTTTCAGGATGCAGGAGAGCCCGTCGAACCTCACCGGCTGGAGAAAGGCGTGATTTATAGCCTGCATCCGATTCTGCACGGACACTACCCGGCTTGCCTCATCCGGCCAGACCGGCTGCCTGATGCCAAGGCGGGCGAGGTGGGACGCCATCGCCGATGGCTTGGCTTCCTTGATGTCGAGCAGGTAGTTGCCGTCGGGAGAACCCTTGCCTTCCACCAGCACTACGAAGCGTTCCACGCCGAGGCTGCCGGTTCCGGCGATGCGGCGCCCGATGTCGAGCACCTCGAAAAATTTCGGATTGGGCTGCGTGGCAGCAAAACGATCCATGAATCCGGTGACGGTCTTTTTCTGGGCATCAGAGGCCGGCAATGCCTTCACACCGTCCAATTTCAGGCTGCGTCGTTGGCCTTTGCGGCTCGTGCGCTTGTCGAGAAAGACGGCTCGTTCGCGTCCGTGTAAATCGGTCAGCAAACTGTTCACGAGGCCGGCCGAGGTTTCACGCTCAACCCAGAGGGGCTTGCCATTGGTGAGAGCGCTGCGATAGGCATCGAGACAGGTTTGGCTGACGGCCAAGGCTTCGGCATGGGTCGCGTTGAGAGCGTCAGCCCCGCACTGGATGCTGGTCAGCAGGCGAACCATGTCCCAGGTGGCGGGAGCCAGGGCGGCCTCGTCGTAGTCGTTGATGTCGAAATAGACCAGCCGGTTGTCCCCCTTGTAGCTGCCGAAATTCTCGAAATGCAGATCGCCGCAGCACCATGCCAGGGGCGCATCGCGGAACAGAGGGGAATCGGGCAGGGCGTCGTAGAACAGATGGCAGGCGCCGCGCAGAAAGATGAAAGGACTCTGCGCCATCTTGGCGTACTTCATGGCCAGACGATCGGGATCGCGGCCCGCGTTGTTGCCGACTATCGCGTCGATGATATGAGGCGCGCTCAATGGCTTGGTCATTTGGGCAATCCGATTGAAGGGTATGCGGACCGGTTTATTTGGCCTTGTGCTCCAGCGCGATACCGGCCAGCTCCAGAGCCACGCCCAAGAATAGCAACAGTGCGCCCGGCCAGGTTTCCGGCGCGAGGAGCATCAGCGCAGCGCCCAGTACCACCATGATCACTGCGACGGCGCGTCGCTTGCGTGTATTTTTTATCATTTTGTTGTCTCCTTGTTTATGCGCCTACAAGAATCGATCCAGCAGTCTGCGGCTGTGTCCATCGAGTGCATCGATGTCGCGGATCAGGAACGACACGCCGTGTCCGTCGGTGATGAGCAGGGTAGCGTGGGTCAGGCGGCGGATGTGGTCTTCCGCCTTGAGCAGCAGTTCGGTATCGCCGCGATGGGTTTTCACCTGCCAGATGCTGGGGGTGGCGAAGCTGGAGACGCGGTTGATGCGGCGGATCTCCGGCATGAATTCGCGTGGCGCCAGTTCCGCCTCGACCAGCGTGCGTGCCTCTTCAGGCAGTGAGCTCAAGTTGTCTATCCACGCCAGCTCATGCCCATCTTCACCCAGCAATGACAACCCGTCTGCGGGAGCGGAGATCGGGAAGGCGCGCACCGGGACGATGTCTTGATGGATTTCACCGTTAGCGGTAGTGAGCACGAGGCGGCCGGCGGCATTGCGCGTTAAAGTGAAGCTCGCGCAGCGATCGTTCGTCCCCTCGCCCGCGACGCGGGAGAGGGTTGGGGAGAGGGAACGGGCAGGGTGAATTTCATTGTCATGTGTGGCATCTGCCATGCCGGTTAGTTTGAAATCGGCGGCGTTCATGCGGCGGCCTCCCCGGCAGTCGCCCGGGTTTCAACGCTCTGATCGTCCAGATCGGTATCCACGTTGCGCGCCTGCGCCTGATACAGTCGGTAATAGGCGCCCTCGCGCGCCATCAGTTCGTCGTGGCTGCCCACTTCGACAATTTCGCCGCGATCCAGCACCACCAGGCGGTTGGCCTTGTGCAGGGTGGACAGGCGGTGCGCGATGGCGATGGTGGTGCGACCATGCACCAGGTTATCCAGGGCCTTCTGGATCTCTTTCTCCGTTTCGGTATCGACCGATGCGGTGGCTTCGTCGAGGATCAGGATGCGCGGGTCGATCAGCAGCGCGCGGGCGATCGAAACGCGCTGGCGTTCGCCGCCGGACAGGCCATGGCCTCGTTCGCCGACCAGCGAGTCGTAGCCGTGCGGCAGGCGCAGGATGAACTCATGCGCGTGCGCGGCGCGCGCGGCGGCGATGATCTCGGCGCGGGTGGCATCCGGTCGGCCATAGGCGATGTTCTCGGCGATCGAGCCGAAGAACAGGAACGGTTCCTGCAACACCAAGCCGATGTTGCGGCGGTATTCCGCGATCGGCAGCGCGCGGATGTTCACGCCGTCGATGCTGATCGAGCCTTCGCTGACATCGTAGAAACGGCACATCAGGTTGACCAGCGTGCTCTTGCCCGAGCCGCTGTGCCCCACCAGACCGATCATCTCGCCCGGTTCGATGGTCAGGTTCAAGCCTTTGATGACGGCGCGGCTGCCGTAGCGGAATCCGGCTTCGCGCAGTTCGATGCGTCCGGCGATGTTGTCCAGACGAACCGGCTTGGTTGGCTCGGGCACGCTGGACACGTGATCGAGAATATCGAAGATGCGTTTGGCGCCCGAGGCGGCTTTTTGCGTCACCGAGACGATGCGGCTCATCGAGTCGAGGCGGGTATAGAAGCGGCTGATGTAGGCCAGGAAGGCGGTCAGGATACCCACGCTGATCTCGTCGCGCGACACCTGCCAGATACCGAACGCCCACACCACCAGCAGGCCGATCTCGGTGAGCAGCGAGACGCTGGGCGAGAACAGCGACCAGATCTTGTTGATGCGGTCGTTGACCGCGAGATTGTGCTGGTTGGCCTCGCGGAAGCGTGTCGATTCGCGCTCTTCCTGGGCGAACGCCTTGACCACGCGGATGCCCGGGATGGTGTCGGCCAGCACGTTGCTGACCTGCGACCAGACGCGGTCGATCTTTTCGAATCCGGTGCGCAGCCGGTCGCGGACGATATGGATCATCCACGCGATGAACGGCAGCGGAAGCAGCGTGACCAGCGCGAGCCACGGATTGATCGAGAACAGGATCGCCGCCGTCATCGCGATCATCAATACATCGGTCGCAAAATCCAGCAGGTGCAGCGACAGGAACACGCAGATGCGGTCGGATTCCGAGCCGATACGCGACATCAGGTCGCCGGTGCGTTTGCCGCCGAAGTATTCCAGCGACAGGCGCAGCAGGTGATCGTAGGTGATGGTGCGCAGGTCGGCACCGATGCGCTCGCTGACCAACGCGAGGATGTAGGTCTTGGCCCAGCCCAGCCCCCACGCCAGTAGGGCGGAGCCGAGCAACCCGGCCAGCAGCAGTGTCACCGTGCCGGTATCGATGGGCGCGCCGTTCTGGTAGGGGATCAGCACCTTGTCCATCAGCGGCATGGTCAGATAAGGCGGCACCAGGGTGGCTGCGGTCGAAGCCAGCATCAGCAGAAAACCGCTCAGGAGTTGCCATTGGTAAGGCTTGGCGAAGCGCCACAGACGCAGCAGCACCCACGTCGAGGGCGGTGTCTCGGCCTCGATGTCACAGTAGCCGCATTCGTCGGAATCCGGCGGTAACGGTGTCAGGCACTTGGGGCAGAACGTCGGTTGAACATCCTTGACGGGTTGCCCGGTAAGCACGCTGTCGAGCACCTGTTCGAACTGCCGGATGAAGCGCGCGGCAGCCGCATCGTGCGCCATGGTATGGAGCCAATAGGCCATGCGTGTCCCGGCGGCGAATAATTCGATGCGTCCGACGCCGGCGTGATCCTGTTGCCGCAACGCCAATCCCCCGCGCAACGGGTGTTCGAAGCTCACTGCCGATGAAGCAAAGACGATCAGACGCCGGTTGGTCAGTAGTAGTAATTGCCGGGTGAAATTGAGTTGCACATCCAAATCGGTTTCCAGCCACGCATGGATCGTTTCTCCATCGGACAGGCGCGCTTGCACTGCGGTATGCCAAGCATCCGGGAGCGGTTTGTCAGTCGGAATGGGAGAAATGGTATGAGTGTTCACTGGGTTCGAGTTTACTACAACCGCCATACCGAACAAACAGCATGGCTGATAAACAGTTTTTATGCGCCCTCTGGTAAACTGAAACCATACCTCGCGCGTTGTTGCTTGGCATTGTTGTCGCGCTCCCTACCTATTTCAATTCATCCGGGCTCATTGATGGAGTTTCTCAAGATATTGCCGCTACGCGGACCCAACATCTGGACATATCGTCCCGTCATCGAAGTCTGGCTGGATGTTGGCGTTCTGGAAGACTCGCCTTCCAATACCATCCCCGGTTTTTACGAACGGCTGACTGCTTGGTTGCCGGCGCTGGTCGAGCACCGCTGCGGCATCGGCGAACGCGGCGGATTCTTGCAGCGCGTGCGCGAGGGCACCTGGCCGGGGCATATCCTCGAACACGTCACCATCGAGTTGCAGAACCTGGCCGGGATGCAGAGCGGTTTCGGCAAGGCGCGCAGCACCGGGGTGCGCGGGGTCTACAAGGTGGTGGTGCGTTCGCGCAACGAACAGGTGACCCGCGCCGCTTTACATGCCGCCCGCGATCTGGTGCTGGCGGCGATCGGGGATAAGCCTTTTGATGTGTCCGCAACGGTCGCCCGGTTGCACGAGATGGTCGATTCGCTTTGTCTGGGGCCGAGTACCGCTTGTATTGTCGATGCGGCCACCGAGCGGCGCATCCCGTCGATCCGCTTGACCGAAGGAAATCTGGTCCAGTTGGGCTACGGCGCCCGCCAGCATCGCATCTGGACTGCCGAGACCGACCAGACCGGCGCCATCGCCGAAAGCATTTCGAGCGACAAGGATCTGACCAAGAGCCTGTTGCAGGCCTGTGGCGTGCCTGTACCCGAAGGACGGATCGCCGATAGTCCGGCAGACGCATGGGAAGCGGCCGAGGATATCGGCGTGCCGGTGGTCGTCAAACCGAGCGACGGGAATCACGGGCGCGGGGTGTCGACCGAACTGATGACGCGCGCAGAAGTCGAGGCCGCATTCAAGTTGGCGGAAGTCGAAGGCAGTGAAGTCATCGTCGAACGTTTCGTGCGCGGCAGCGAACATCGCTTGCTGGTCGTGGGCGGTCGTCTGGCCGCCGCAGCCAGCGGCGAATCGGCCTCGGTGCTGGGTGACGGCCGTTCGTCGATCCGCCGGTTGATCGATGCGCAGATCAATAACGATCCTCGTCGTGGCACGACCGAAGACTATCCGCTCAATCTGGTGCTGTTCGATGAGGATGCCGCCGTCAGGCTCGAGATCGCGCGGCAGGGTTACAACGCCGATTCGATCCCGCCGAAGGGCGTTCAGGTGCTGATCCAGCGCAACGGCAACGTCGCATTCGATGTCACCGACCGTGTCCACCCGGACGTGGCGGCAACGGTTTCGCTCGCTGCGCGCATCGTCGGTCTCGACATCGCCGGAGTCGATCTGGTCGCGGAGGATATTTCGCGACCGCTCGACGAACAGGGCGGCGCGATCGTCGAGATCAACGCGGGACCGGGGCTGCTGATGCACCTCAAACCGGCTGAAGGAGAACCGCGCCCGGTCGGCAGAGCCATCGTCGACAGTCTGTTCGCCGAAACCGACAGCGGCCGCATCCCGGTCGTCGGTATCTGTGGCAGCAACGGCAAGGTATTGGCTGCACGTATCGTGGCGAGGCTGCTGCATCTGGGCGGCAGCTATGTCGGCCTGGCCTGTGCCGACGGGCTGTATTTCGCGCAGCGGACGATAGACAAGCGCGATTGCGCCAACTGGGCTTCCGCACAGAAAGTATTGATGAACCGCAGCGTGGAAGCTGCGGTAATCGAGAACGGCATCGGCACGATACTGGGCGAAGGTCTGGGGTACGACCGTTGCCAGGTTGGCATCGTCACCGGCCTCGACCCGGAAAGGCATTTTGGCGAATATTACATCGAGACGCCCGAGCAGGTTTGCAACGTGCTGCGCACCCAGGTGGATGTGGTGCTCCCGGACGGCGTCGCCGTACTGAACGCCGGGGATCCCTTGGTCGCGCAGATGGCCGAATATTGCGACGGCGAGGTGATGTGGTTCTCGCAGCGAGCCGGGTCCGGGATCGTCGCGGCGCATCTGCAGCAGGGTGGTCGTGCGGTGTTGGTGCGGGATGGCGGTATCGTGCTGGCCGCCGGCGACGCACAAACGGAGTTGCTCAAGCTGGCGCATCTGCCGCTGTTGGCGAATGGCGGCGATACGATGCAGTTGGATAGCGTGCTGGCTGCGGTCGCGGCGGCGTGGGCACTGGGTATTTCGCCGGAACTGATGCGTGCCGGTGTTGCGACGTTCGACTTTCAGGATAAGGATATTGCTTGATGGATGTTTCACGAATTCGCGCGCTGCGCGGCCCTAACCTGTGGAGCCGGCATACCTCCATTGAGGCCATCGTCACTTGCAGCGAGGCAGAGCAGGACATCGCAAGGCTGGGCGGCTTCGAGACGCGCTTGCGCGAGCTGTTCCCGGAGATCTCCTTGTTGCGGTTGGTGGGGCATAGCGAGGCCGTGCCACTGGCGCATGTACTGGAACTGGCGGCACTCGGTTTGCAGGCGCAGGCCGGCTGTCCGGTTACCTTCAGCCGCACTGTGGCGACACTGGAATCCGGCGTGTATCAGGTCGTTTGCGAATACAGCGAGGAGGAGGTCGGTCGGCAGGCATTCAAACTGGCGCAGGAGTTGTGCGCCGCCGCAGTTTCAGACACGCCGTTCGATCTGGCGGGCGCGTTGGCGCAGTTGCGGGAACTGGACGAGGACGTGCGTTTGGGGCCCAGCACGGATTCCATCGTGCAGGCCGCCATGGCGCGCGGCATACCCTACCGCCGTTTAACGCGCGGCAGTCTGGTGCAATTCGGTTGGGGCAGCAAACAGCGCCGCATCCAGGCGGCCGAGACCGATCGCAGCAGTGCGATTGCCGAATCCATCGCGCAGGACAAGGAGTTGACCAAAAAACTCCTCGATGCGGCAGGCGTTCCCGTGCCCAATGGCCGTCCGGTGTCGAGCGCGGATGACGCATGGGCCGCCTTGTGCGAGATCGGGGCGCCTGTGGTGGTCAAGCCGCTGGATGGCAATCAGGGCAAGGGCGTGACCGTGAACATCGTCAGCCGCGAGGAATTGGATCGCGCCTATCCCGCCGCCGCCGAGATCGGCTCGGAAGTGCTGGTGGAGCGATTCATTTCCGGCAGCGATTTCCGTTTTCTCGTGGTGGGCGGCCGGCTGGTTGCCGCAGCGCGCCGCGACCCTCCGCAGGTGATCGGTGATGGTGTGCATAGCGTGCGTGAGCTGGTCGAACAGGTGAACAGCGACCCGCGCCGCGGCGAAGGTCATGCCACTTCCTTGACCAAGATACGCTTCGACGAGATCGCCTTGGCAAGCCTTGCGACACAAGGCTTACGGGCCGATTCGGTGCCGGACAAAGGCGCGCGCGTGCTGTTGCGCAACAATGCCAATCTCAGCACCGGCGGCACCGCCACCGATGTCACCGAGGATGTGCATCCGGATATGGCGGCCAGTGCGGTCGCCGCCGCGCAGATGATCGGTCTGGATATATGCGGCGTCGATGTGGTATGCGACAGCGTGCTCAAGTCCATGCAGGAGCAGGGCGGCGGGGTGGTCGAAGTGAATGCCGCGCCGGGCCTGCGCATGCACCTGCAGCCTTCGTTTGGCAAAGGCCGGGCAGTGGGCGAGGCGATCGTCTCGATGATGTTCAGGCAAGGCGAGAATGGTCGCATCCCGCTGGTGACCGTGGCCGGAACCAACGGCAAGACCACCACGGTGCGCCTGATCGCGCATATCCTGGGCTGCGCTGGTTTGCGCGTCGGCATGACCAACTCGGACGGCGTGTATATCGAGGGCAAGCGCATCGACACAGGCGATTGCAGCGGGCCGAAGAGCGCGCGCAACGTGCTGATGCATCCCGATGTCGATGCAGCAGTGCTGGAAACCGCGCGCGGCGGGGTGTTGCGCGAAGGGCTGGCGTTCGACCTGTGCGACGTCGCGGTGGTCACCAATATCGGCATGGGCGACCACCTGGGACTCAGTTACATCAGCACCGTCGAAGACCTCGCGGTGGTCAAGCGGGTGGTGGTGCAGAACGTCGCACCGCATGGCACGGCGGTGCTCAATGCCACCGATCCGATGTGTGTGCAGATGGCCGGTTCGTGTCCCGGCAGCGTGACCTACTTCGCCCGCGAATGGAATCATCCGGTCATCGCGATGCACCGGGCGCAAGGACGGCGCGTGGTGTATGTGGCCGATGGCCATATCGTCGCCGCGCAGAATGCTCGGGAGCAGCGTATCCCGCTTGCGGCGATCCCGTTGACGCGCAACGGCACCATCGGTTTTCAGGTCGAGAACGCGATGGCGGTGGTAGCGGCTGCCTGGGCGCTGAAAGTGGATTGGCAAACGATACGCGCCGGCCTGGCCTCGTTCGTCAACGATGCGCAGACCGCACCGGGTCGCTTCAATTTCTTCGATTATCGCGGTGCCAGCGTGATCGCCGACTACGGCCACAACCCGGATGCGATCCTCGCGCTGGTGCCCGCCATCGAGAGCATCCCGGCCAACAAGCGCGTGGTGGTGATCAGCGGGGCAGGCGACCGGCGCGATGCCGATATCATCCGCCAGACCGAGATATTGGGCGACGTGTTCGACGAGATCATCCTGTATCAGGATCAATGCCAGCGCGGTCGCAAGGACGGCGAGGTGCTGGCCTTGCTGCGGCAGGGCTTGGCGAATGCCAAACGCGCCAAACGCATCGACGAGATCACCGGCGAGTTTCTCGCGACCGACACCGCCCTGGCGAGATTGCAAGCGGGCGACCTGTGCCTGATCCTGATCGATCAGGTCGATGCGGCGCTGGCACACATCGCGCAGCGGGTTGCCGCCAGCTGATTCGCCAATGAAGTTGATCCGGTCCCGCGACAACCCCTTCTTCAAGGAACTCGTCAAACTCGCCGGTTCGTCGCGGCAGCGCGACAAAGCCCGGCAGACCTTGCTGGACGGCGCGCATCTGCTGGCGGCGTATCTGGGCAGCGGACATCTGCCGCAGCAGATTCTGCTGAATGCTACCGCGTTGCGCGACACCGAGATCGCCGCGCTGCTCGAACGTGCCAAAGCAGTTCAGGTCACGCAACTGGACGGCAAGTTGTTCGCGGAACTCAGCGAACTGAAGACGCCCACCGGCATCCTTGCGCTGATCGAATTGCCCGAGCCGGATGGCGATGTTTCAGACAGCCGTTTCGCGTTGCTGCTGGAAGATATTCAGGATCCCGGCAATCTCGGTTCGATGTTGCGTTCGGCGGCGGCAGCGGGATGCGATGCGGTGTTCCTGTCCAAAGGGTGTGCCGATGCGTGGTCGCCCAAGGTGCTGCGTGCCGCGATGGGAGGACACTTTGCGCTGGCGATTTACGAGCAGCAGAATCTGCCGGAGGTAGCGAAAACCTTCCCGGGCACTTTGCTGGCAGCCAGTCTGCAAGCCGCACACAGCCTGTACGACTGCGACTTGCGCGGCAATCTGGCGTTCATGATCGGCAACGAAGGGGCAGGGCTGTCAGATGGGTTGCTGGCTCTCGCCACACAACAATTCACCATCCCGATGCCTGGCAAGATCGAATCGCTGAATGCCGCCGCAGCGACGGCGATCTGCCTGTTTGAAGCGGTGCGCCAACGCGCCGGTAATCTATAAAGGTTTCAGATCGATCCCAAGCAGCCGGTTGATCCCCTCACCTCAATTCATCAAAAAGAAACCGACTCCGCCACGAGGGTGCGCCAGCGGCTGAATCGGGCTGGCATCAAGCGACTGTTCCATGCACCAACAGAACATCCGATCCGCGTTCGGGCTTGCCGCACAGGTCGAACTGCGTCAGGTACAGGCGCAGGTCGAATTCGTATTGGTGATAGTCAGGTTCCATGTGGAGGCACAGCTGGTAGAAAGCCCTGTCGTGTTGCGGATCTTTCAGGTGCGCCAGTTCATGCACGACGATCATCTTGAGGAATTCGGGCGGCGCTTCCCTGAACAGCGAGGCGATGCGGATCTCGCGATTAGCCTTGAGCTTGCCGCCCTGCACGCGGGAGATGACGGCTGTTGCAGGCCATGCGCTGTTTATTGAGATGTCGGTTATTTGATCCGATAGAGCCGTCCGGCCAGCGTCTGCCCCTTGAGTCCATCGAAGCGGCTGTCCATCTCATCGCCAAGTCTGGCGAGACGTTCATCTGGGTGAGGGTGGGTCTTGAACAGCAGCGCCACGCTGCTGTCGTTGCTGCCGGTGTGGCCGATCTCCTGCAACACTTGCGGCAGGCCGAAGGCTTCGTATCCGGCGCGCGCAGCCAGCACCACGGCGATGCGGTCGGCCTCGAATTCGGCGTTCTTGTCGAGCGAGCGCGAGACGATTTCCGCGCCGCTGCCGATCAGGTTCTGGATCTTATCGTTGCCGCCTGCCTGCCTGGCGAGCAGCTTGCCGCCCAGATCCACCATACGGCTCTGCTGCAAGATCTTCAGGTGATGCTTGCGGATCACATGGCCGACCTCGTGCGCCAGCACGCCCGCCAGCTCGGACTCGTCATTGAGCAGCTTGTACAATCCCTTGGTGACGAAGATGTACCCGCCGGGCGCGGCGAAGGCGTTGATGTCGTTCGACTCGATCACGCCGAAATGCCAGGCGAGATCGGGCCGCTCGCTCTGGCTGGCGACCCAGCGCCCGACATTGTTGACGTATTTTTGCAGCTGCTTGTCCTTCACCAGCGGGGCAGCGCCGAGCAGGCTGCCGGCGATCTGCCGGCCGATGGCGACTTCCTCCTCTTCCGAATACCCGCCCAGCGCCGAAGATTTGCCCGGTTTCTGCAACTCGCTCGCCGCGTTCCTCAGCTCCTGACCCAGGTCGAAGCCCCGCGCCGCTGCAACGCACAACGTCATCCCCAGCCCCAACAGCAGTTTGGCGGTCAAGCGTCTCATCGTGTTTCTCCCGGGTCAGGCAGGTAGCCCATCTTGCGCGCCATCAATTTTCCTTTGCGCGCGAACTTCTGTGCATCCGTCCGGCTGGTGAGGTAGGACTCGGCCAGTTTCAGTTCGGATTCGTTGAACCTGGCCGCCTTGAGTTCTTCTTCGTTCAGGCCGCGAATGCCGGTGGTGGCGACCACCCGTCCGGTGCCGGCGCGCCCCGATGCCAGTCCCGCCAGGCCGCTCATCTCTGTGCCTGCAGAGGAGTTGCGCGCCTTGCCTTTGCGGATGTTGAGCATGCGTACCCAGCCGTTGCCTCTGGCGCTTTTCACCTGCAACCAGCCGCCGTCCTTGTTCATGATCTCGAGTTTGTCGCCCGCCGCCAGTTGGCCGACCGTTTTGGCATCGCGGAACGGCTCTGCCTTCAGTTCGTCGGCCTTGATCGTGGTGCCGCTCTCGCCGGCATTGGCGAACGGTATCGTTATCAGCAGCGCCGCCAACAGGCAACAGCGTGTCGCGTTCTTCATGATTTTCCTTTTTTGGTTTCGTTCCAGCGCAACAATGTTTCGGCGAACAGCGCACGCCAGCTGTCGCGCGCTTCCTCGCCCCCGGCGATCGCCCCTTCGTGGACGAAACATTCGACGTCATTATCCGTAGCTGCGCAGTATCTTTGCAACAGCGGCAGGATCGCCTGCTGTGCCGCTTCGATGTCGCGGGCGATGTTCTGCCGGGTGTCTTTGTCGTCCGGCTGGCTCAGCCAGGAGATCGCCAGGGTATCCTCGAACAGGTCCCACAGGCCTTTCTGGTTGCCCATCAATATCTCGACGCTCTTCATTTTGCTGCCGGTCTTTTCCAGACCCAGCACGAGCCTTTCGCGCACCTTGTCGTTGAGCAGGCTGTTGTTCAGCGCATCGCTCCGGTCGCCGATGCGGATCAGCATCAGCACGCCGAGCAACTCGCCGTCGCGACGTTGCGAAGAGCGCACGGTGCTTTGCTCCAGCGCCTTGCTGGTGGCCAGGTCGTATAGCCGCGCGATGGTGAAGTAGGCGAGACCGAGCGTGACCGGCCCGGTCAGGTTGATGTAGGTGGTGGTGAAATTGATGCTGGCATATGAGATGCCGATCAGGATGAATTGGGACGAGCCGAACAGGCGGTCGATCTTGTCGCGTCCAGTGTCGCGGTAGAAGCCCCAAGCGGTCGCCCAGATGACGGCCAGCGTCAGCAGCAGATAGGCGATGCGCGCATCGGGGAAGCGCAGGAAGTCGCCGTGCTTGAAGTTGTCGATTGCGGTGGCGAGGATCTCCACGCCGGGATGCATGCGGCTGATCGGCGTCGCCTTGATGTCGAACAGGCTGGGCGCGGTCGATCCGATGATGACGATCTTGCCGGTGAATTCGTCGGGCGCGCGTTTCTTGTTTTTGCTGGTCAGGTCGGCGAACACATCGCTGAAACTCACCGAGCGGTAGGTGAAGGGCGGGCCGCGCCAGTTGAGCAGCACCCGGGGCGCATCCGGTTGCGTGTATTTCAGTTGCTGCGCGATGCGCAACGGCAGCGAGGGTATCTTCCAGCCGTAATCGTCGAGGTAGACCGGGTACTGACGGGCGATGCCATCGGCATCCGGATAGATGTTGTGCAGGCCGAGCCGTCCGCCGTCCAGCGCCGCCTTGAAGTGCGGCAGCACTACCGCGACCGTGGCATCGCGCTGTGCTTGATCGTTCAATGCGACCACGCCCGGAATCATGCCGGGCTTGACCTGGCTCAGCGCATCGTCGGCCGGGTCGAGCCGCAGCATCGGGAAGAAGGTATTGCCGGTGCCGGCGATGGCTGCGTCGAAATAGGCATCGCTGTCCGGGTTGTACACATCCGGGTCGCTGAACAGGATGTCGAACACCACCGCCTGCGGATGCTGCTTCTCGATCTGTTCGACGAACTCGCCCAGCACCTGCCGTGGCCACGGCCAGCGGCCGTAATCCTTGGCCATCGCGGCGAGGCTCGCCTCGTTGATGTCGACGATGACGATGTCCTTGTCCGGTTGCGGCACGACCAGGCGGTAACGCACCATCATGTCGAACGCGCCCTGCTTCATGTCGGCGGTAAGGTGCAGGAATGCCGTATCGGCGACGATCAGCACGCTGAACAGACCGGCCAGATAAAGGTAGAAGCTGGCTTCCCATTTCTTGGCCAGCAGCGCAGACAGCGCGTTCATGCCGTGTCTGAGATGGTAGGAAAGGGCGGCTAAAGGGTTCATTCACGCAGTCACAATTTGGGTATCAATACTCGAGATGCAGACGCATGGCATAGACATCGATCGGCCCGCGGCCGGGATGGAATGTTCCCGCAGTAGCTTGCGACATCATGGCTGGATCGATCTCATGGGAAAATGATCGGGTCGCGTAGTCTACACCAACATTATGGAAAAACTGTTACCCCTACGGGCAGACTGGACGGTTCGCATAAAAACCATAATGAGCGCTGCGGAATTGGGGATAGAATCCTCATAATGACGGGTTCTTTCTGGAGGAATATCGTGGGTGACGCTGACAAAACAAAAAAACAGGTCTTTGCGTTTGAAGAAGGTGATGGGAAAAACAAGAAGCTGCTCGGCGGCAAAGGGGCCAACCTTTGCGAAATGACGCAGATCGGGCTGAATGTGCCGCCCGGCTTCGTGATCAGCACCGAAGCCTGTCTGGATTATCTCGC
>JAVHQS010000010.1:0-3250 GCA_036171255.1 Gallionella sp. | reverse complement strand
CAGCTCGACCTTTCGGTGAAGGCGGTGTTCGACTCGTGGATGGGCAAGCGCGCCGTCGATTACCGCCGCGAATTCAAGATCACACCAGAGATGGCCAATGGCACTGCGGTGAATATCTGCACCATGGTGTTCGGCAACCGCGGCAACGATTCGGCCACCGGGGTCGGCTTTACGCGCAATCCCGCCACCGGCGAGAACCTGATGTATGGCGAGTATCTGGTGAATGCGCAGGGCGAGGATGTGGTGGCGGGCATCCGCACGCCCAAGCCGCTCGACTACATGGCTCAGGAGATGCCCGACTTGTTCCGGCAGTTGCAGGAGCTGCGCGCCAAACTGGAAAGCCATTATCACGAAGTGCAGGACTTCGAGTTCACCATCGAAAGAAGCACGCTGTATTGCCTGCAGACCCGCAACGGCAAGATGAACACCACCGCGATGGTGCGCAGCTCGGTGGAAATGGAGAAGGAAGGGTTGATCTCGCGCAAGCAGGCCTTGCTGCGCATCGCGCCGGAAAGTCTGGCGCAGATGCTGTTCCCGCGCCTCGACCCGCATGCCGGAGCCGAGCCGCTGGCGAAGGGATTGCCTGCCTCTCCGGGCGCCACTTCGGGGCATGCGATCTTCGATGCGGACCGTGCCGAGGAGCAGGGCAAGTTGGGTAAACCGGTGATCCTGGTGCGCGAAGAAACCAAGCCGGAAGACATCCACGGCTTCTTTGCCTCGCGCGGCATCCTGACCAGCCGGGGCGGGAAGACCTCGCATGCGGCCGTCGTTGCACGCGGCATGGGCAAACCCTGCGTGGCGGGCGCCGAAGGCATCGAAGTCAACGTCACGCTGCGGCAGGCGACGATAGGCGAGACGGTGATCCATGAGGGCGACATCATCACCATCGACGGCACTTCCGGCATGGTCTATCTGGGCGTCGTTGCGACGCTCGAAGCGGAGATCACCGACGAGCTGAACGTGCTATTGGGCTGGGCGGACAAGGAGGCCAGGCTGTCGGTGATGGCGAACGCCGATACGCCGGATGACGCCAAGCGTGCGCTGCAATTCGGCGCACGCGGCATCGGACTGTGCCGCACCGAGCGCATGTTCAACGCCAGCGACCGGCTGCCTGTCGTGCTGGAAATGATCATCGCGGAAGATCTGGCGCAGCGTCAGGCAGCGCTGGATCGTTTGTTGCCCATCCAGCGCGCGGACTTCAAAGGGCTGCTCAAGACCATGGCCGGATTGCCCGTGACGATCAGGTTGCTCGACCCGCCGATACACGAGTTCCTGCCGGCCGAACAGCAAGTCCTCAAGGAACTGGAAGAACTGCACCATCTGCACAAGACCGCCAGCGGCATGGAAATCCTGTCCAACACGCTGGATCTGTTGCAGGATGCCGGTCTGAACCCGGCGGATGCTGCCCGGATCAGATCGAACACGGTGGATCCGCATGTCGTCGAACAGGCGATCACCAAGAAACAGAAGATCCTGAAAAAAGTGCGCGCGCTGCATGAAGTCAATCCGATGCTGGGCCATCGCGGCGTGCGCCTCGGCATCACTTTCCCCGAGATCTACATCATGCAGATCCGCGCGCTCGCCGAAGCGACGGTCGAGTGCATCAAGGAAGGGCTGGATGTGCATCCCGAAGTGATGGTTCCGCAGGTGTGCACCTCCAGCGAATTGCAGCATGTCCGGCGCTATCTGGATCAGACGGTCGCCGACGTCGAGAAGCGCAGCGGCACCAAGGTCGAGCTGAAATTCGGCACCATGATGGAAGTGGTCAGGGCCTGCGTGCGGGCGGACAGTCTGGCGCGGGAAGCGGAATTCTTCTCGTTCGGCACCAACGATCTGACCCAAGCGACGTTCTCGTTCTCGCGCGAGGATGCCGAAAATAAATTCCTGCCTGCCTATAACGAACAGGGCGTGCTGCACGACAATCCGTTCGAGGTGCTGGATACACAGGGTGTCGGCAGGCTGATGAAGATGGCCATCGAGGGGGGCAGAGCCACCAGGCCGGGACTCAAGATCGGCATCTGCGGCGAACACGGCGGGCATCCGGCCTCGATCCGTTTCTGTCACCAGATCGGTCTGGATTACGTGTCGTGCTCGGCACCCCGTGTGCCGATCGCCCGGCTCGCTGCCGCGCACGCCAAACTGAGCGAAGGCTGAGCTAAGATGGTTTCTAAGGAAATACTGATTTATTCGTCATCCCCGCGAAAGCGGGGATCCAGCGCCTTGATTTGACTGGGTTCCCACCTGCGCGGGAACGACAAAACCGAATAAATCAGCGCCTCCCTAACAATCCAGATTTTGTCATTCCGGCCCACGAGCCGGAATCCATACGATCTTGGAGAATTTGGATGCTGGACCCCGGATCGAGTCCGGGGTGACGTTGTCCGGCATGACGAGTTTTTAGGTAACCTTATGGCGCGTTGCGGCTGGCCAGCAGTGCCGCGCCATAGGCTGCTTCGCTATGGGCGGCGTTGCTGACCGGCACACCAAGCAATCTCCCGCGTAACTTTCCCCAGACCTGATTCTTGGTACCGCCGCCGTTGGTCACCACGCGCTTGAGCGGCGGTGCACCCAGTTCGGCGAGTTTGCGGTAACCCTCCGCTTCGATTCGTGCCAAGCCTTGCAACATCCCATGCAGAAACTCCGCATCATCGTCGGGTCGGGGTGTCAGGCGCGGTGCCAGTTGCGCATCGTTGACCGGAAATCGTTCGCCGATTTTGCCGAGCGGGTAGTAATCCAGCGGGCTGTCCTGCGACGGGTCGATCTGCGCACTCAGTGCAGCGAGTTGCGCATCGTCGAAATATTGGCGCAGCACGCCGGCACCGGCATTCGATGCGCCACCGACCAGCCACAGATCGCCGTAGCGATGGCTGTACACGCCGTATTCCGGCGCTTCGATGCGCCGGTCGGAAAGCTGCTTGAGCACCAGTGTGGTACCCAGCGAAGTCACACCGATGCCGGGCTCATCCACCCCGGTTGCGATGAAAGCCGCGATGCTGTCGGTGGTTCCGGCATGGATCGTGCATTCCGGAGCGATGCCGAAATGCGCGGCGATGTCAGGCTGGATGCGTCCGATGGTTGCGCCGGGAGCCAGCACCTGCGGTAGCAGATGGGCATGCGGCAGCGATATAACCCAGTCCGGCCAGCACAGCCGTTCGACGTCATAGCCGCTCTTCAGCGCATTGTGATGATCGCTGATGCCGGGCTTGCCGCTAAACAGTGCAGTGAGCCAGTCGGCCTGATGTAAAAAATA
>JAVHQS010000009.1:4345-5710 GCA_036171255.1 Gallionella sp. | reverse complement strand
ACCATCACCACCATCGGGTGGTCGCACAGCTCCCGGTAGATCGCGTCGAGCTGCCCTTGCGAGGTGGCGCGGACGGTGCAGGTCAGGCTGACGTAGCGGGCGTTCTTGCTGGCGCGCATTTCCATGCCGGACGCGAGAAATTCCGGGTCGTGCTTGTTGACCACTTCCAGCACGGCCTGCGCGAAGCCCGCCTGCTGTTGGCCGAATATCTTCAGCGGGAATTCGCAGGGAAATTCGAGCAGGCTGGCGGTCAGTTGGTTTTCAGGTAGCCCGGTCATGCGCGCATCACATTCCGTTTGAAATCCTGGTAGTGCTGGTGCAATTTGGCGAACATCGCACCCGGCTTACCCGATCCGACAGGCTTGCCGTCGAGATGCGTGATGGCCAGCACTTCCCTGGTGGACGAGGTAAGCAGCAGTTCGTCGGCGGAGAACACCTCGTCCTTCATCACGCGCCGCACTTCATGCGGGATGCCGTTGGCGGCGGCGATCTCCAGGATCACGTCGTAAGTGATGCCGGGCAGCATCAGGTTGTCCTTCGGCGGCGCGAGCAATGTGCCGTTCTTGACCGCGAAGATGTTGCTGGCCGCGCCCTCGGTCATAAATTGATCGTCGCGGATCAGGATGGTCTCGGCGCAGCCCGCATCGACCGCCATCTGGCGCAGCAGCACGTTGGGCAGCAGCGCGATGGCCTTGATGTCGCAGCGCAGCCAGCGGTTGTCTGCTGCGGTGATGCAGGCGATGCCGCTGTGCAGCAGTTCGGGCGGCGGCGTGGTGAGCGGGTTGCTCATCACGAACACGGTGGGCGTTACCGGCGGCTTGGGGAACGCATGATCGCGTCTGGCAGCGCCGCGCGTGATGTGCAGATAGAGGTACTGGTCATCCGGCGCGTTGCGCCGGATGAGTTCGTTGAGGATGTCCGTCCATTCGCGCTCGCTGTGCGGGTTGGGCAGGCGGATGCCGTCCAGGCTGTGTTGCAGGCGCCGCAGATGCTCGCCGGGACGGAACGCCTTGCGCGAATACACCGGGATCACTTCGTATACGCCGTCGCCGAAGATGAAACCGCGATCCAGCACGGAGATCTTCGCTTCTTCGATGGGCAGGTATTGCCCGTTCAGATAGATCGTCATGTCGAGTTCCTTTACCAGCCGGTGAGTTCTTGCGCGAGTAACCGTATGCTATCCCATCCGCGCGAGAACACGTTGGCCAGTGACACGCTATCCAAAGCGACCAAGGGGAATTCCGCATAGGGTTTCCCGGCCAGCGTCAGCTTGAGTGTGCCCAACATTTGTCCGGAAGCGACCGGGGCAATGATCGGCTGACGGGTTTCCAGCTTGGCTTTGAGTTGTGCCAACTGGCCTTTCGG
>JAVHQS010000009.1:0-4245 GCA_036171255.1 Gallionella sp. | reverse complement strand
CCGACCACGCAGAATCCGGCGGTCTCGGTGTGCCCGGTCTTCATCCCGTCGGCATAGGGATCGAGCCACAGCAGGCGATTGCGGTTGGCCTGCGTGACGTTGTTGAAGGTGTAATCGCGCAGTCCGAACAACGGGTAGTATTTCGGAAAATCGCGTACCAGCGCGGCGGCCAGCAATGCCAGGTCTGCGGCGGTGCTGTAATGCTCTGCCTCCGGCAAGCCGGCCGGGTTGGCGAAGTGCGTGTTGTTCATGCCCAGCCGTTTGGCTTCCCGGTTCATCAGGTCGACGAAAGCCGCTTCGCTGCCGGCGATGTTGAGCGCCAGCGTGACGGCGGCGTCGTTGCCCGATTGCACGATCATGCCGTGCAGCAGTTCATCCACCGTCACGGCTTGTCCCGCCTTGAGCAACATGCGCGATTCGCCGCTGACGTTGCGCGCGGCGGCGGCTGGCACGGTCAGGCTTTGTTGCAGCGACAGCGTGTTGTGTTTGAGCGCATCGAACGTCAGGTAAGCGGTCATCAGCTTGGTCAGCGAAGCCGGTTCCATGCGCGCGTCGCCGTTCTGGTTCACCAGTATCTGGTTGCTGGTGTAGTCGTACAGCAGGTAGGACTTGGCTGCCAGGACAGGCGCGGCGGGCAGCTGCGGCGGCAGCGCGAGGCAGGTGGCGGACAGCAACAGGCTGACGATTAGAACGATGGATTTCATGATGGGCCGGCTTTTTTCAGGCCGCAATTATAGTCTTAGCCATGCCTGTCGAGGTAGCCGCGTCGCGACCAGGCCGAAATATCCGGGTATTCCGGCTTGTTGCTCTTTGCTCTTCAGGCGTTTATGCGGCCTCCCCCGCGAAGGTGCCAGAGGAGAGAGAAGATGGAAATGTCATCCGTCATGAAGGATTTTTTGGTTTGGCCCGCTACCGCAGGCACGATATGCGCGCCTGCCCCGATCTCGTTGCGGCGCGGAGGCGATATTCAGGAACGAATACAGCCAATCGCCGCGTTGCATCATCCGGCCATTGACCGAAATCAACCGGCTGCTGCAAGAAGACTGGGGCAAGGTTATTTGCCTGGCGGCGGCTTGGCGAGTTTGCGTTGCAGGGTGCGGCGGTGCATGTTCAGCGCGCGGGCGGTGGCCGAGATATTGCCGTCATGCTCGCGCAGCACGCGCTGGATGTGCTCCCACTCCAGGTTTTCGATCTGCGTCGGGTTCGCTTTGAGCGGTGCATTGCCGTCGGCGGCATGTGCGAAAGCCGCGACGATCTCGTCGGCATTGGCAGGCTTGGCCAGGTATTGGGTCGCGCCCAGTTTGATCGCCTCGACGGCGGTGGCGATGCTGGCATAGCCGGTCAGCACCACGATGCGGGTATTCGGATCGAGACCGTGCAATACCTTGACCAGAGCCAGCCCCGGCGCGCCGCCCATCTTCAGGTCCACCACCGCGAATTCCGGCGGGTTGCCTTGCGCGAGCGGGATCGCCTGTTCCACGCTGTGCGCGACCGTCACGCAAAACCCGCGTTTCTCCAGCGCGATGCCCAGCACCTTGCAGAAGGTGAGGTCGTCATCCACTAGCAACAGCGAGGCCGATTCTTCACGGGTAGGAGCGGGCCCTGCCGGTGCCGGAACAGAAGTTTCACGTGTCCGCGAATTGCTTGGTCGCGGGCAGGGTCCGCTCCTACAAGTTCCAACGGTGTTTTCCAGAGTCATGGGTTCGCCCCGAGCAGCGGCAAGGTCAGTTCGGTGGTCGCGCCGCCCTCTTCGCGGTTGAACAGGCGCACCGAGCCGCCCATGCGTTCGATGGTGGCGTTGGCGAGGAACAGGCCCAGGCCGCGCCCTGCCGTCTTGGTGGTAAAGAACGCCGAACCCGCCTTGAGTTCCGCCTCTTCGCTCAGCCCCGCGCCCTGATCGCGAATCTCCAGCGTGAAATTCGAGCTGTCCCAGTGGCTGCGTATCTCGACAGGTTGCGGGCTGGCATCGGCGGCGTTGTTGAGCAGGTTCATCAGCGCGGCGCGCAAGGTGACATCCGCGCTGATGCGCGGGACAGGCGGCGCGCCGCTGCTGTCGTAACGATATTGCGCGGTGGGACGCAACAGTTGCCATTCGTCCAATACTTCGGCGATCAGTTTATCTACCGGGCGCGGCATCGCCGTACCGATGTCCTGCGCATTCGTCATGATCTTGTCGAGGATGCGCTTGCAGCCGCGCACCTGCTCGTCGAGGATGGACAGGTTGTCGCCGAGTGCCGGTGGTGCATCGGCCATGTCGTGCCGCAGTTCGCCGATCACCACCGCCATGGTGGACAGCGGCGTGCCCAGTTCGTGCGCCGCACCGGCTGCCTGCGTGCCGAGCGCCACGATACGTTCGTTGCGCAGGATTTCTTCGCGCACTCTTGCCAGTGTCTCGTCGCGGCTGCGCACCGCTTGCGCCATGCGCACCACGAAATAGGCCACCACCACCGCGCTGATGACGAAGCCCAGCCACATCCCCAGCACGTGGGTGTTGAACGCGCTGTCGCTGTTGTGATCGTGATGGTTGTGCGGCAGCGGGATGTAATAGACCATCAGCAGGCTGTAGCAGGCCGTGGTCAGTGCGGCCATGCCCCAGGTAAGGCGCGCGGGCAGCGTGGCGGCAGCGATCACCAGCGGCAGCAGATACAGCGAGACGAACGGGTTGGTCGAGCCGCCGCCGTAATACAGCAGGATGCTGAGCGCGATCACGTCGATGCCCAGCTGCGCGAACAGCTCGGGATTGGCGACCGGCCTGCTGCTGTTCAGGCGCAGCCAGCTAAATAAATTGATGATGCCGAGCGCGGCGATGGCCAGCAACATCGGCTGCCAGTCCAGCGCCAGTTCCAGTATCTTCCAGACCGCCGCCAGTGTGGCGAGTTGCGCGGCGATCGCCATGTTGCGCAGGGCGACCAGACGGCGCAACTGGCTGTGGCCGGGGAGGGAGGAAAGTATCGTGCTGTTCATGCGGGCATTGTAATCGGAGAGCCATGCGCGGGGGTGCGACAAAATGCCGCATTCACACGGTCGTCTGTTTAACCAATAATCCGCTTTATATGGCGGGCGATTCCTGTCACAACAGTGGCGCGTATAATCCGCCGTTCCAAAATTCTTTTCTAACGGGAAAATCATCATGGCCAAGTTAAATATGTCGGGATTAAGCAAGTTGGGTGTTCTGCTCGGGGCGATGCTGCTGAGCGCCAGCGTTTATGCGGGCGATATCCGGGTGGAAGGCGCATGGTCGCGCGCCACTGCGCCCGGCCAGGATACCGCGATGGTGGATCTGCACATCACCAGCCAACGGGCGGCGAGCCTGACCGGCGTTTCCAGCCCGGCGGCCAACAGCGCGGAGTTGCACAGCATGACGCATGAGGGCGGCATGATGAAGATGCGCGAGGTGAAGGCTGTCGAACTGCCTGCCGGCAAGAACGTCGATCTGGGCGGGAGCGGCTACCACCTGATGCTGATCGGGCTGAAATCGCCGCTCAAGGCGGGCGACAGCGTGCCGCTGACGCTGAGCATCAAGGTGGCCGGCAAGACGGTGAAGGTCGAGGCCAGGGCCGAAGTGAAGCCGCTGACCGAGACCCAGGCGGCACCGCAGGAAGACGAACACATGCACCACCATCATCCAATGTGAAACGCGCGCGGCGGTTCGTTCGCCCTTTCTCCCGCTTGCGCAGGGGGAGAGCGTAGCGAGGGGGTTGGATAGGGGGACGGGTATGGCGAGTTTCATTACCGGGGGTTGCAACCAGCCATGCTCGTTAAGTGAGCGTTGGCTTCGTTGCAACATCAGGCGGCACATGCCGCCTGATTTATTTCCGGCCATGTAAAATTTCTTCTGGTGTAGAATTCGCGCAAATTTTTATGGAGTTTCGCGATGTCACTGACCCTTTCCGCCGCAGACAAAAAAGCGCGCACGCTGTCCGAGGCGATGCCTTATATCCAGCGTTTCTTCGACAAGACCATCGTGGTCAAATACGGCGGCAATGCGATGACGGAGCCGGCGTTGCAGGAAAGCTTCGCCAGCGATGTGGTGATGCTCAAGCTGGTGGGGATGAATCCGGTGGTGGTGCACGGCGGCGGCCCGCAGATCAACGATCTGCTGGCGCGCGTGGGCAAGCAGGGCGAGTTCGTGCAGGGCATGCGCGTCACCGATCAGGAGACCATGGACGTGGTCGAGATGGTGCTGGGCAAGGTCAACAAGGACATCGTCAACCTGATCAACAAGCACGGCGGCAAGGCGGTCGG
>JAVHQS010000008.1:3085-5763 GCA_036171255.1 Gallionella sp. | reverse complement strand
ACTGCGTGGCGTGTTATCAAGAGTGGTGCCTTAAACCGCTCGGCCACGCTTCCAGAGGCCGCGCATTCTGAACTAAGGCGCGCGATGTGTCCAGCCTGACGGCTAGGCGCGCGTACAGTCTGCCCAGTTGTTCGGGGTCTCGAACAGGCGCACCCGCTCCAGGCGCAGGTGGTTGCCGTAGGTGTCCCGATAGGCGGGAGCGAGGATGTCGAAGGCGGTTTGCGCGAGATGTTCCGCCGTCGGCACGACATCGAGGATGACGGTCTTGTGGTCCGGCAGGGTCGCCAGAAAATCGCACACCGCCTTGTCGCCGCGATAGGCCAGGAAGGCGTGATCCCACGCGTCCACCAGTTTCTCCTTGGCGATGCGTTTCACATCGGAGAAGTCCATCACCATGCCCTGTTCGGATCGTCCTTCGGTCGCGATGATGTCGCCGGACAGGGTGATCTCGATCGCGTAGCGGTGCCCGTGCAGGTGTTTGCACTGGCTGTTGTGGTTGGGGATGCGATGTCCGGCATCGAATTCCAGTCGGCGGGTGATCAGCATGATGGTCGCAGTCGGTTTAAGTCGCGCGGATTATAGCATCGCGCTAAAACCCTTCCGATTCGTCATTCCGGCGCAGGCCGGAATCCAGTTAGCCAAAAAATCCCGCGTAGCGGAGCAGGATGGTTTGGTTTTGTCCGTTACGCGGGACGGGTTTTATTTGCTGGATTCCGGCCTGCGCCGGAATGACGGAATTTTTGCAGCGAGGCGGATGAATTCACGTTGCGCCTGTTCGTTCTGATCTGCGCCGTAGCGCAGCGCGCTGTAGCGCGTGGCAAGGCCGCGGATGGCATCGGCGAGTTCGGGGCGCGCTGCGGCGATGCGTGCCGCGTAGTCCTGTGCGCCTTCGTGCGCGGCACGCGGCAGCCCGGCCTTCGCCAGTTTGCGGCACAGCTTGAGCCATGCGGCTTGCACCCGGTCCGGCTGGCGCGCGAGCAGGTGGCGCAGCATGAACAGCGCAAACAGTGCGACCAGCGTCCCCACCGCCGCCATCATGTTCATCGCCATTTTTTGCCAGGTGACGGATTCCATGCCGAGACGGGTCAGGAAGGCGAATTGGCGCTCGCTGTTGTAGCCCAACACCCATTGGTTCCACTGGTTGGACAACGCATCCCAGTTCAGGCGCAGGTCGAGCAGCCACTGCGGCGGATTGCGCGCCATGAAGGGCAAGGCGGCATTGTCCGGCATGGCCGCAGACAGGCCGCTCTGCACGCGCGCCGGGGCGATCGCCGCCGTGGGGTCGACGCGCACCCAGCCTTGCCCGTCCAGCCACACTTCCGCCCAGGCGTGCGCATCGGATTGGCGCACGATGTAGTAGTTGCCGACCTTGTTGAATTCGCCGCCCTGATAGCCCGTCACCACGCGTGCCGGGATGTGCGCCGCGCGCATCAGGAACACGAACGCAGAGGCATAGTGTTCGCAGAAGCCCTGCTTGCTGGTGAACAGGAAATCATCCACGCCGTTGAGGCCGAGCAGCGGCGGTTGCAGCGTGTACTGGAAGCCTTGCCGGTTGAAATAGCCGAGGGCGCTACGGACGATAGATTCATCAATTCCAGCAAGGGAACGATTGCCCCCTCGCCCGCTTGCGGGATAACCTGCGACTTGCCCGCTTGCGGGCGTAGCCGATTGGCTAGTTGTTCCACCAGAGGGTTGGGGAGAGGGGGCGGCTTTGGCTTGGGCTCGCCATTCTGCGGCAAGTTGTTGCGCGCGCGGATTGAGCGCCTGCGGCAATTGCAGCGCACGCTGGATTTGCCGTCCGGCTTCGTGCAGGTTGGCGTGATAAACGAGATGCGAGCGCGCCTCGTAGCGCAGCCGTGCATTGACGGGCTCTTTCTGCACAACTCGAAAGTCGTAGGTCAGTTCGGCGGGTACGGAGATCTTGTCCGGCATGTCGAGCGCGAACAGCCAGGTCTTGTTGTGCGGTTCCAGCGTCACGCTGTAATCGATAGCCTGATCGAGTCCGGTGAATTGCGGCGCGACGGTTTGCACGGTGCTGCCGGGTGTCCAGGTGCGTCCGTCGAAATTCCAGAGTACCGGGCCGCGCCAATACATCTGCTCGCGGCGCGGCGGCTGGCCTTTGTAACTGGCGCGGAATGCCACCGCTTCCGACAGGATCAAACGGCTCAGGCTGCCCGGCGACATAGTGTCGGAGAGGCCGCTGCTGGCGTAGGCATCTTGCGGCAGGCCCCATAGCGGGCCTTGCACGCGCGGGAACAGGACGAACAGGATCAGCGTCAGCGGAATGGCTTGCAGCAGCAGCATCGCCGCGATGCGCAGCGGCGGTTTGAGCGCGACGGGTCGCGCAGTTTCGACTCTGTTATCCGCTTGCCCGCCCTGACTATGCAGCAGCACCCAGGTGGCCGTGATGACGAACAGCGTGGCGAGCATGTACAGCGCGGTGGGGATGCTCTGCGAATAGAAGAAGTTGGTGATGATGATGAAACACGCGAGATAGATCAGCGCCATCGCATCGCGCGCCGTGCGCAGTTCCATCAGCTTGAGCGTGGCGAGCAGCATCAGCAGCGTGACGCCGACCTCGCGCCCGAACAGGGTGTGGAAGTCGATGGCGATGCCGCCCAGGCCTGCAACGGTGATCAGCAGCAGCACCCAGCGTTTCGGCAGCGGGCCGCCGCTCC
>JAVHQS010000008.1:0-2985 GCA_036171255.1 Gallionella sp. | reverse complement strand
CGGCATGCGGCGCGATGACCATCAGGATGCTCAGCAGCAGGCCGTAGATCAGCGGCCTGGTCATGATTGCCCTCTCCACCGGCATCTCTCCCGTAAACGGGCGAGAGGAGCCGTAGGAGCGCAATTCATTGCGCGATGGGCCGTGCGATAACGAATCGCGCAATAAATTGCGCTCCTACGGTGGATTTCTTCTTGGGAAGAGGTGTTCATGTCTGGCGCAGCGGCAAGCCGAACAACGCGAGGCGGCGCAGGCATTCGTCGCGCTGTGCCGACCCGTTGTCGGCAGGCAGTTCGCCATCCGGCAGGCGCAGCCCGTAGCGCAGGCCTTGTGCCTCGGCATCCAGCACCCAGCGCGCCATGCGTGCCAGTTTGTCCTCGTCGCTGCGGTCGGGTGCGCCGGAAAAATCCAGCCACAACTCGTCTCCGGCTTGCGTTGAAAACTGTTTCACCTGCAGCCCCTGCTCACGCGCAAAGGCCTTCCACGCGATGCGCGGCAAGGCGTCGCCCGGGACGTAGTTGCGCAATCCGGCGAAGTCATCGTCTCCGGCGATGCTGCGTTTGCCCGCGCCGTCCGGGGCGTTGCCCGGCGGCAGCGGTGCGTCGTTCATCGGTTTGGGATAGACCAGACAGCGCGTGTCGAAATGCAGGTACGACCAGGTGTGGAACAGGCCGAGCGGGAATTCGGTGTACAGGGTCAGCCTGCCCAATTCCAGCCAGCCGCGTTGCGTGGCGGGTAACCGAAAGGCGACTTCGCTATCCTGTCTGGCAGGCGCATCGAAACAGACTGTGCCGCCATCGCTGTCGCGCAACCCCCGCAAGGAGGACGCCGCGAGGTTACCAACGGCTTCGCCGTTACCTCCGCGCAGCACCAGCTGGTAGCGCGGCAAGCGGCTGCGGTTGTTGAAGTGCAACAGGAAACGCGCGGTCTCGCCGCTGAACACGGCATCGGCGCGACCGGCGCGGATCTCCAGATGCGCCAGATTGCGGAACGCGTGCAGCATGGACATCACCGCCATCATCGCCAGCAGGAAGGTCAGCACATAGCCGAGACTCAGATTGTAATTGATGTCGCCGAGCAGCATCAGCACCAGCACGAAGCCCAGTGCCAAGCCTTGCCGGGTGGGCAGGATGAAGATGCGGCGCTGGGTGAGGGTGATGGCTCCGCTCTCGATCTTCGGGCGGAACAGCCAGACCCTGAAGCGTTGTTTGAGAGCGGCGAGCACGGCGGTATCAAGAAATTCGCGTAGCGATTCGTTCGCTTCCTCCCCCGCAGGGATTGAAGGTTGCCTCTCTCGTTAGCCTCCTCGCCCGCAAGCGGGAGAGGATTGAGGTGAGGGGCTTCTCCACGGGAGAGGATTGAGGATAACCAGCGACTTGGTTGGCGTTGTTTGCCAGCCTAGTCGAATGGCTAGTGGTTTGATCAGAGGGCGCGGATATGGAAATTCCCATATTCGTTAGGGGATCGCCACCGCTTCGATCAATTCGCGCACCAGCGTCTCGCTGTTCTGTTTTTGATATTCGCCGATCGCTTGCAAACGATGGTTGACCACGCCCGGCAGGATGGCTTGCACATCCTCGGGAATGACCGCATCGCGCTCGTCCAGCAATGCCCAGGCGCGTGCGGCGGTCAGCAGCGCGAGCCCGGCGCGCGGGCTGAGGCCGTGCGTGTAGCGTGCCGCTTCGCGGGTGTGGCGCAGGATGGCCTGGATGTAATCGAGCAACGCGGGCGAGACGAACACCTGTTTGACGCGTTGTTGCAGCGCGAGCAGTTCGCCGCTTTCCATTTGCGGATCGAGCTTGGCGATGATCTCGCGCCGGTCCGCGCCCGACAGCAAGCCGCGTTCCGCCTGCGCATCGGGATAGCCCATCTGGATGCGCATCAGGAAACGGTCGAGTTGCGATTCCGGCAGCGGGAAGGTGCCGATCTGGTGGGAAGGGTTTTGCGTGGCGATGACGAAGAACGGCGCGGGCAGCGCGCGCGTCACGCCTTCGATGGTGACCTGATGTTCCTCCATCGCCTCCAGCAAGGCGCTTTGCGCCTTGGGGGTGGCGCGGTTCACTTCGTCGGCCAGGATCATCTGCGCGAAGATCGGGCCGGGATGGAATTTGAAATCGCTGCTGTTGCGCTGGAACACCGACACGCCGAGGATGTCGGCGGGCAACAGGTCGCTGGTGAACTGGATGCGCTGGAACTGCAAGCCCAGCGTGCGCGCCAGCACCTGCGCCAGCGTGGTCTTGCCGACCCCCGGCAGGTCTTCGATGAGCAGATGGCCGCGTGCCAGCAGGCACACCAGCGCGAGACGGATCTGCTGCGGTTTGCCGAGGATGATTTGCTCGGCCTGGCGGATGACGTTGTTCAGGGGCTGGCTCATATCATCCCCGGATCAGAATGGCGGCGATGACCTTGCGGTCTTCGGCAACGAGTATGTTGTAGGTGCGGCAGGCGGCCGGGGTATCCATGCACTCGACGCCGATGCCCGCATCGGTCAGCATCCGGTACAGGCGCGGATGCGGGAAGCGTTGCTGCGCCCCGGTGCCGAGCAGCAGCACTTCCGGCCTGAGCGGCAGGAAATAGGCGAAATGCGCCTCGGTGAGCGCGTCGAAGTTGGCGGCCTGCCAGTCCTCGCGGACTTCCTGCGCGTCCACCACGATGGTGCGATCGAAGCGCACGCGGTTGACCATCACATGATCCGCGTCGTGCGCGGTGAACAGTTTGGTGTCGCCCAAGTTGGCCAGATGTAGTTTCAAGGCTGCGTCTCCATTTGCTGTGTTGTGTCCGCACGGGTAAAATCGCGCCCTTTGCAGCTTCACATCGGATTCTAACATCGTGAAACCCATACTGAAATCGACCAAGCTGTCCAACGTGTGCTACGACATCCGCGGCCCGGTGATGGAACGCGCCAAGCAGATGGAGGAGGAGGGCCAGCGCATCATCAAGCTGAACATCGGCAATCTCGCGCCGTTCGGCTTCGAAGCGCCGGAAGA
>JAVHQS010000007.1:0-1198 GCA_036171255.1 Gallionella sp. | reverse complement strand
ACTAGTATAGCAACACATAAATAGCGAAACGTGTATCATGCTGTCGTATGCCCACCCCATGACGAGGAGCCAGCCATGCGCCAGACCGAACTGCATCTTACCGACGAGGATCGTGAGTTGATCGAATCATATCGCGCAAAGGGTCTACACCATGCCCGAGAAGTCAATCGGGCACATATTCTGTCCGCTCTTGATCGCGGGATACCCGAAGCCCGGATCATGGAAGTGCTCGGCGTTGGTCGGACCGCCATCTGGCGGACACGGAGCGCATATTTGGAGGGTGGTGTCGAATACGCACTGTGCGATGTCGCACGTTCGGGCAAGCCCAGAGAGTACGACACCGACGTCGAGGCGCAGATTACCGCCCTGGCCTGCTCGGAGCCTCCAGCGGGCGCCCGGCGCTGGACACTGGAACTGCTGGAGCAGGCGGCACGGAGGCAGGCGGATATTGGCCAGATCAGCCGCGAAACGATTCGCCGGTTGCTAAAAAAAACTGCCTCAAGCCATGGAGCAAGGTGATGTGGTGCATTGGCGCTCTGACCGAAGAATACCGGCAGAGGATGTACGGCCTGCTCGATCTCTATGCCCGTCCGTTCCATCCGGAAGAACCCGTCGTTTGCTTGGACGAGAAGAGCAAGCAACTGCTCAAGGATTCGCGCCCGCCTTTGCCAATCCAGCCCGGTTCGCCCGCAAAGCAGGATTACGAGTACGGTCGCGCAGGCACCTGCAACCTGTTCGTGGCGGTCGAACCCAAAGGGGGGCGGAGGACAGTCATGGTCACCGATCATCGCGCCAAAGCCGACTTCGTGGCTTTTGTGCAGCATCTGCTCAAGCGGGTTTACGCCACGGCGCGGCGCATCCATTTGGTGATGGACAATCTCAACACCCATTTCCGCAAATGCTTCGAGGAAGTGCTCGGCGTCAAGAAAGCGACGGCGCTGCTGCGACGAGTCGTCTTTCACTACACGCCGAAACATGCCAGTTGGCTCAACATGGCTGAAATCGAAATCGGTATTCTTGACCGCCAGTGCCTTGATCGGCGCTTGCCAGACCAAGCTTCGATCATCGCCGAAGTGAATGCCTGGCAGTTGCGCCGGAACTCGGAGCAACGTGGCATCGAATGGAAGTTCACCCGGCAGGATGCAGACACAAGAATGGCTCGGCATTATGTTTCGTAATTAATAGGTTTATATACTAG
>JAVHQS010000006.1:0-1198 GCA_036171255.1 Gallionella sp. | reverse complement strand
TGGTGATGGACCAGGGGCGTATCGTCGAACGCGGCGCGCATCGCGAATTGCTGGCGCAGAACGGTTTGTATGCGCAGATGTGGAATCTTCAGAAACAAGAGGAGCAAGTACGCCCTGCCTATTGATTTATATTGATTTTGGGGTATGCTTCTCGGCGTCAAGTGGTTGCGGGAGAAGGACAGTGAAAAAAATATTATTGATTTCCATGCTGGTGGGTCATACGTTGGTCGCATATGCTGGCGAGACCGATGCCAATCGCGCAGCGATCAAACTGGATCAGGAGCTTACCAATTCGGTGTTCAAGCCGAGTTCCACGCCGAAATTGCATTCCAGTATCGCGCTGATCTACGACGAACAGACGCAGCGCCCGTTGTATAGCAAAAACCCCGACGCGCATGCGCCTATCGCCTCGATCACCAAGCTGATGACTGCGATGGTGGTGCTGGATGCGAAGTTGCCGCTGAACGAAGAGATCAGCGTGGACATGGCGGACATGGACACGCTGAAAGGCACGCATTCGCGGTTGCGCATCGGCTTGAAATACACGCGCAGCGAGATGCTCAAGCTGGCGTTGATGGCTTCCGAGAATCGCGCCGCAGCGGCGTTGGCGCGCACTTACCCGGGCGGCACGGCAGCAGCAGTGGCCGCGATGAATGCCAAGGCGCGCGAACTGGGTATGCAGGACACGCGCTTCCTCGATCCGACCGGTTTGAACAGCGACAACGTCTCCACGGCGCGCGACCTGGTCAAGATGGTCGCCGCAGCGCGCAGCTATGGCCTGATACACCAATACACCACGACTGCATCGCATTCTGTCGAGGGGTGGAGAGGGCGCGAGATGCGGTTTAACAATACCAATCCGCTGGTGAAGAATGCCTCGTGGGAGATCGGCGTGAGCAAGACCGGCTTCATCAACGAGGCGGGTCGCTGTCTGGTGATGGAAGCGAAGATCGGCCAGCGTCCGGTCATCATCGTGCTGCTGGATTCGTGGGGAAAGAGCACGCGTATCGGCGATGCCAATCGCATCAAGAAGTGGATGGAAAGTGCCAATACACGCGGCCACACTACGCGGCGCGGCTAAACCGGCAGTGGTCTTATCAAGGGGGCGCGCGACGCCCCCTGTTTTTTGGGTGTCGTCATGGTCGAACTGTTCATACTGATCGTCATTGTCATCCTGGTCGTTCTGGCGATACGCGGG
>JAVHQS010000005.1:0-23359 GCA_036171255.1 Gallionella sp. | reverse complement strand
TAAGAGGGCAGATTTACAGTCTGCTGCCTTTAACCACTCGGCCACCCCTCCAAACAGAACTCGCAATTATGCCAATCGCCCCCTGGCTTGTCAAACCGTTTTCACAAATCTGATGAGCACTTCCCGAAATGGCACAGGGACGGGAAAGACCGGCATCCACCCTGCGCCGCGCTCAAAAGCAACACCGGCTGAACAAATCAGGGCGGCGTTAGCCGCGCAGGATGCGAATGCTACGGGACGGCAAACGACAGCGCCTCACTCCATTTGCTCCATTCGCCCCTCTGCCCCTCCTCATCCGTCGGCCGCACGCGCATGAAATAATGCCCGGCATCCGGACGCGGCAGGTTCAATTGCGTTTCCCGCGTCACAATACTCACCAGCGGATAGGCAAAATCCTTGCGGGAGGCGATCTGAAACTCGTACTTCGAGCCCGCTTCGCCCTGCCAGCGTGCCAGCAACCTGTCGCCTTCGAGCAGCGGCGTCTCTAGCGCAACCGTTAGCGGGCGCACCTTGAGCACGAACGGGATTTTGGCTTCCAGGCCTTGCAGCCCATGCTCGTCGACGCCGCGCAAGCGCAGCCAATAGCTGCCATCGCTTAACCCGGAAATCCTGATCGCATGACTTTCGGCGCTGACCGGCGCGACGAGCTGGGCGAACTCCGCATCCCGTGCGATCTCGCCACGGAAACCCCTGGCTCCGGCAAGCTCAGGCATGGTAAAGCGCAGCGTCGGGCGATCAAACTCGGCGGGCAATGCCGGATATTTTGGCGCGGGCAACAGCGGAATCGCCACCGGTGGATTAACACCGTCCGCCACCGAACCTTGTCCGCCGGACAAAGCCAGCGCCTGCGCATTTTTCCCCGTTTCAAAACCGACCAACCCATTCTCGATCTCGGCCAGCGTATTGTTGCCTTCCTGCCCCAGGCGGAAATGCGTGCCGCGTATGCCGATCGTGGCATTCATCGCGCGGATGCGCAGCGGCGCCTGCCCCTCCGGATATTTCCTCTTGATGGCATCGACCCGTCCGGATGACAGATTAAAAATCGCGCTGAAGTAATTACCCTGTTTTTTCCGGTCCAGTTTTTTCGCTTCAATGCTGGTGTTCTCCAGCACGTTCATCGTCGAACCGTCCGGCAAGGCCATCCGCGCAGAAGCTCCAGCCGAAGTTTGCACCACCGCACCGGAAGGCACGGCATCGCCGACTTTAGCCGGCTTGCCGTTCAGCGCAACCTCTCCGGCAACCGCCTCGATGCGCGCTTCGGCGGGATAATTCTTCAGCCAGGCAAACGGCATGCGCAACACTTCGCCCGGATAAATCAGGTGCTCGCTGGGCAATTTGTTGTACTTCGCCACATCCGCCCAACGTGCGGGGCGATCCAGAACTTCCTGCGACAGCCTGCTGAGATTGTCCCCCTGCTTGACGCGATATTCGTAATCGGCCGCGGCCGCCGGCCCTCCCGCTTGCACCGCGTTGCTCGCCGCGCATAACGCGAACAGCATCGCGCTAAATTTCAAACCTCGCTCCTTAATCATTTTCAATCTCCCCATCCGCCAACAGATTTGCGACCATCTCGACCGCCTTGCGCAGCCGCTTGGCCTGTATGCGCACAAACGCCTCGGACACACGCATGCGGAGCATCAAGTCGGCGCCGTCCAGATACGCCGGATTGAACAGCAACAACGTACAGTCCGTTCTCGCTTTAACGCTCGCACTTCTCCGGGGGTCATCGTCGTCCAGATAAGATATCTCGCCAAAAGGCTCGCCCGCCTGCAAAACATGCAACGTTCTTTTGCCTCTTACAACCGCCAGCTTGCCGGTCACGATCACATAGAACATGATGCCTTCCTCGCCTTCGACGACGACGGTTTCACCGGCCTTGACCTCGCGCCATTCCGCCCAAACCAATATCTGGGCCAAATCCGAATTGCGGAAATCCTTGAAAAAATCCAGGCGGCGCACTTCGGGGTAACGCGGATGGGCGCGCACCATTTCGTCCGCCTCGATCTTCATCTGCTTGCGTTTTTCTTCCTCTGCGCGCTTCTCTTCCCTAATGCGCGACTTCAACGTCTTATCCAGACTGGCCTCTCTCTTCTCGACAGCCACCTGCATTTGCTCAACGTCGGCGCGCATTCTGTTCAGGTCATCTTCCGCCTGGGCGCGCTGTGCCTGATTGCCCTGGTTATTTTCCGAACATTTTCGGATATGCGTCTGCAGTGCGGCGAGCTTGGCTTGCATGCCTTCTTTATAGAGCAAGACTTGCCGCTTGAGCGTTTCGTACTTGGCGGTTACCGTTTCCAGCCGTGTTCCCGCCTGCGCCAGCCCGGTCTGAGCCGACTTTAGCTTGGCCTCGGCCACCGACAAATCCTGCTCAAGCTCCATACGCCGCTCGATCTCGACCTCGGCCAATATGAGCATATTCTTGTTAAGTCTTTGGCTGGTCATCAAAGCCGCCTGGACTTCATCTTTGGATATCCTGGCAGGCGTCTTCAGGGGCGCGTCCGTCCCGGCCTTGTCAATTTTAGCGATAAATCGCGCGGATAACAGGCTTGTGACAATCTCATCCATATGAGATCGGACGCTGGGCGGTATTTTTTTGCCGATTTCCGCGACACTGGACTTGCCGTCGATCAGCAACATCAAACGTTTCTCGTCGCCCGCGATTTTCCCTTTTGGATTCCGCAACTCGGCATTGCCGAGGCCGGTTCTGATATAAATCATGGAACTGCTCCTCTATCCCCTTCCCAATGAAATCAACTTGCCATTTTATTTGCAAATCTGCCGATGAACTTGCCGAAAAACGCCCGCCCCTTACTAACGCCCCGCGACCGTCATGCCATCGACCAGGATCGAACCGCACTGGCGCGAACCCTGCACCAGCACATCGCTGCCGACCGCGACGATGTTGCGGAACATCTCCTTGAGATTCCCCGCGATGGTGATTTCCTGCACCGGATACTGGATCTCGCCGTGCTCCACCCAGAACCCTGCCGCACCGCGCGAATAATCGCCGGTCACACCGTTGATCCCATGCCCCAGCAACTCGGTGACCAACAGGCCGCGGCCCATCTGTTTTAACAGCCCGTCAAAATCCGGTTCGCCGGATTTTCCGTTGGCTGATTTCAGGATCAGGTTGTGGTTGCCGCCCGCATTTCCGGTAGTGTTCAACCCGAGTTTGCGCGCCGAATAAGTACCGAGGAAATAACCGCGCAGCACGCCGCTCTCGACAATAGTGCGGCGCTGCACCCGCACGCCCTCGTCATCGAACGGGCTGGATGCCAGGCCTTTGCGGATGTCCGGTATGTCTTCGATGCTGAGGTGCGGCGCGAACACCCGCTTATCCATTTGATCGAGCAGGAACGAGGATTTGCGATACAGGCTGCCGCCGCTCACCGCGCCGACGAAATGCCCGAGCAGACTGGCCGCAATCGGCGCTTCGAACAGCACCGGCACCTGCATGGTGTCGATCTGCCGCGCGTTGAGGCGGCGCACCGTGCGCTCTGCGGCGATGCGCCCGATCTGCCGCACTTCAACGATGTCGCGGGCATCGCGCGCCACGCTGTACCAGTAGTCGCGCTCCATCGCGTCATCCTTGCCGGCGATCACCGCGCAACTGACGCTGTGGCGCGAACTGGGATAACCGCCGATGAAGCCGAGGCTGTTGGCATGCACGAACTGCGCCTCGTGAACATTCACCGTCGCGCCTTCCGAGTTGCCGATGCGCTTGTCCGCCTCCAGTGCGGCTTGTTCGCACTCGCCGGCCAGCGCGATCGCGTCATCGACCGGCAAATCCCACGGGTGATACAGATCCAGATCGGGACAGTCGCGCGCCAGCATATCGGCCTCCGGCAAGCCGGAGCAATCGTCCTTGGCGGTATAGCGCGCGATCGACAAGGCGGCATCCACCGTGTCGCGCACCGCCTGCGGCGAAAAATCCGACGTGCTGGCATTGCCGCGCTGCTGGCCGATATAGACGGTGATGCCCAAGCCCTTGTCGCGGTTGTATTCGATGGTCTCCACCTCGCCGTGGCGCACCGTGACGGCCTGTCCGAAGCCTTCGGAAACATCGGCGGACGCGGCGGATGCGCCGCGCCGTTTTGCATATGCCAGCATGTCCTGCGCGATGTTGCGCAGACTGTCTGCCGAGTTGGAGAATCTATTCCGTGCGGGGTCGAAGGGAGGCGGTACGGATGACACAAGTGTGCTCATAACCAAAGCTGAAAAATGACGAAAGGCGGTATCATAGCAGCATCTCAATGCCATATCGCACACCATGAATCCGCATAAACCGCACCACAAGAACGAGCCGCTACTTATCCGGCTGGATGACGACGAAGACGAGCATGACGATGCCGAAGCACATGATGATGGATCCGTAGAAGTCATCCGCCCCCAGGCGCGCAAGGCAGATAGTTCGCCCAACCGCGGGCGCGGCCTGCATAACCAGCCCGCAGTCGCCGACGAAGAGGAAAATCTGCCGCCCAGCAAGACCAGGATCAAGAAGCAGATGCACGAGCTGCGCGACCTCGGCAAGGAACTGACCGAACTGGGCAAGGATCAGCTCGCACAACTCGACATCCCCGAAAACCTGCGCGATGCGATACGCGAGATGAGCCGTATCAACTCGTTCGGCGCGCAGCGCCGCCAGATCCAGTACATCGGCAAGCTGATGCGCGATGTTGATCCGGCTCCGATACTCGCCAAGCTGGATGCGTGGAAGGGAAAGTCGCAACAGCACACCGTATATATGCACCAGCTGGAGCGCTGGCGCGATCGCCTGCTGGAAAGCGATGCGGCACTCACCGAGCTGCTCGCCGCCCATCCGCAAACCGACGTGCAACGCTTGCGCGCACTAATACGCAATGCAAAAAAGGAACAGGAGTTGCAGAAACCGCCGAAGAGTTTCCGCGAGATCTTTCAGATGCTGCGCGAAACCATTTCCGAACCAAGCTGACGCCTGAAGCGCTGATGACAGTCATGGCACCTATCCTGCCGCACATCGCCCTCGAATCCGGCAAGCGGCCGCGGCACAGCATCATCTGGCTGCACGGCTTGGGCGCGGACGGCCACGACTTTGTGCCGATCGCCGGCGAACTGAACCTTCCGGTCGCGGTGCGTTATATCTTCCCGCATGCGCCGATGCGTCCGGTGACCATCAACGGCGGGTTTGTGATGCGCGCCTGGTATGACATCGCCGGTCAGGATATCGGCGCGCAACAGGATGCTGCCGGGATCCGCGCCTCGCAAGCTTGCGTCGAAGCGCTCATCGCGCAAGAGACCGGGCGCGGCATCGCGCCGCACCATATTTTTCTGGCCGGATTCTCGCAGGGCGGCGCCATCGCGCTGCATACGGCGTTGCGCCAGCCCGAAAGACTGGGCGGCGTGTTGGCGCTCTCAACTTATCTGCCGCTGGCTGAAACATTTGCGCAAGAAGCCTCGACAGATGCACGACACACGCCGATCTTCATGGCGCACGGGCGCAGCGATCCGGTCGTCCCCTATGCGCTGGGGACCGCATCAAGAGACGCGCTGCTTGAATGGGGTTATGCGGTGGAATGGCGCGAGTACGCCATGCAACATTCGGTATGCGAGCCGGAGTTGCGCGACATCGAAGCCTGGCTGGCGCCAAGGCTTCAATAGGCTTCTTCGGAACCGCCGGTTTCCTGCTCGATGACGCGGAATCTGGCCAGATCGTAGTCCACGCCTTTTTCCAGCATTCCGTGGGGAATCAGCAGATAACCCTTCCCGTTCAGACTGGTCTGCAAACTGCGATTACCGGAATAGGTATCGGCCTTCATCAGCAACCTGACTTCGGCGGACGATTCGCCCTGTTTTGCTTCCAGCCACAACGCGGGCTGCCCGTCCTCGAATCCGCCGCCACCGCCGCCGCTCTGGCTCAATGCCACGCCGTCGATCCGGTTGGTCAGCATCTCCGCGCCGACGTGCAACCGGTTCGACTCGTCGCGCGACAGCCGCCGCACTACCGCCACGCCCCAATGCCGGACACCGTCCGGTTGCACGCCGAGCAGGCTGCCGATGCGGATGCCTTCCGCCCCCTGTGCGGGCAACACGGTACGGAAGCCGCCGGCGCTGATGTCCTCGATCTCCCAATGCAGCGGTTGCTCCGTGCTGAAATTCAGCCCGACATCGGTGCGTTCGACCACCTTGGCGAAACCGTTTGCCACGCTCAGGTTGACCTTGACCCCGCGTCGCGCGCTGCGCCGCAACGGCGGCTCGGCCAGATAACCCAGCAGATACTGCACCGCCTCCCGCACCGCTTCCGCCTCGTAGGTTCCGCCCAGATTGATGTCGTCCGGAACGACGTTCTTTTCCAGCGATTTGCGCAACGCCTCCAGCTTCGCCGGCAACGCCGCCATGCTGACGAAGCGCAGCGACGGATGCACGGTACTGTCCACCTTGGCGCGCAGCGGCGCGGCCGGACGGTTCAGATCGAAGCTGAACTGGGTGTCCGCGTCCTGGCGCGCGCCGATATCGATGACGGAACAATACTGCCCCACGAGGCGCTCGGTGAAATGCATGGTCAACGGGCTCAGGGAATTGATGCCGCAGCCGTACCATCCCAGCACGTACCCTATCGCGCACTTCACCGAGGTGTTTCCGGACACCCCCGGATACAGCGCGACGGGCGTATCCAGATATTTCTGTTGCTCGGCATGCAGGTACAGTTTCGCCAGATTGACCCAGATGGCGCCGTCGACCGGGCCGTAATGCGCGCACACATACTTCAACTGTCCGGCAATGGCGTGTACCGCACGCGCCACGATCAGCGGAAGTTGCGCCTTGATCGCCGCCTCGCCCCTGGCGCCCTGGCAATAACGGTCGAACAGCGTGTTGTAGGCGGCGGCGGTATGGCGGTACAAGTTGCCCAGCACCAGCCACATGCGGTTTTCCTGGAATTTGTTCAGCTCGTGCGGGACGAAATATTCGCGCACCAGCTTGCGCGCATAAGGCTGGGCGGTCTCATCGAGCAAACGCAGCACGGCGAACTGGTGATCCAGCCTGAAGTCGGTATTGCCCGCCACCGACTCCAGCCATTCGGTCAGCTCCATCAGCGTCTTGTACGCGTCATTCTTCGGCAGGTCGTCCAGCAGCGCCTGCGCGGACTTCATATCCGCCATCGGATGGTCGGGTTTTTTACCAAAAATTCCGGATAACATCTTCAACCTCGCAAGGCGTTTGCCTGAACACGTGGCATTATAACCATACGGATTGTCCATGAGGACGTCCGGGCCGGGCGGGAGCGCAATTTTTTGCGCCCCTGCCACGATATTTCCCGCAATGGGATTACCCCGATCGGATATACACCAAAGAGCACCTTCACATGATCCCGTGGTTGACCGACGATACACCTTTCCCGCCTGCCGGGTGCGCACTGCGCTCGCCCAACGGCCTGCTGGCCGCCGCCGGCGGCCTGTCGCCGGCACGACTGCTGGAGGCTTACCGCCACGGGATTTTCCCGTGGTTCAACCCCGGCGAGCCGGTGTTGTGGTGGAGTCCCGATCCGCGACTGGTGCTGATTCCGGGCGAATTCAAGCTCTCCCGCTCGCTCGCCAAGGTGTTGCGCAACGCCTCATATGAAGTGCGCACCGACAGCGCCCCTTCGACCGGGCTCAGGACAGGCTTCGAGCAAGTGATGCGCGCCTGCGCCGCACCGCGCAAAGGAATGGACGGCACATGGATCAGCGAGGAGATGATCGCCGCCTATGGCGAACTGCACCGCATGGGTTATGCGCACTCGGTCGAAGTGTGGATGCCGAAAAAGTCATTCCGGCTTCAAATCGAAGGCGCGACAAAACGGCAGCGCACCCGCAAGGAGTATGCCGCGCGGTTACCCGATGAGCCGGAGTTGGAACTGGCGGGCGGATTGTATGGAGTCGCCATCGGCCGCATGTTCTACGGCGAATCCATGTTCAGCGATGTCAGCAACGCCTCCAAGATCGCGCTGGCACATCTCTCCGCGCAACTCGCGCGCTGGGATTTCGGCATGATCGATTGCCAGATGAGCACACCGCACCTGGCTTCGCTTGGCGCACGCGAGATTCCGCGCAGCGAATTCATCGCGCGACTGCAGGAATTGGTAAACTGTGCGCCGATCACTCACTGGCAATTCGACCACGACCTGTTCGCATGAGCCTGCTCAACGACATCCCGCTCACCGCGCTGCATCTTTATCTGACCGCGCCCTATCCGTGCAGCTACCTGCCCGGTCTGCAAGCGCGCTCGCAGGTGGCCACGCCCGCCTTCCTGATCAGCGCGCCGGTGTATTCCGAGCTGGTGCGGCATGGCTTTCGCCGCAGCGGCACCTATACCTACCGTCCGCGTTGCGACGAATGCCGCGCCTGCATCCCCTTGCGCATCCAGGCGAAACAATTCTCGCCAAACCGCTCGCAGCGCCGCGCCTGGGCGCAACACGCCCGTCTCGAGGCCACGCTGCATCCGCTGCAAGACCGCCCCGAGTATTACGGCCTGTATCAACGCTATCAGCGCGCCCGCCACCCGGACGGCGGGATGGATAACGACGACCATGAGTCGTATCAGAACTTCCTGCTGCAAAGCCATGTCGATTCGATGCTGGTGGAATTTCGCGAACAGGGCATACTGCGCATGGTCAGCGTGATCGACCTGCTCGGCGACGGACTGTCCTCCGTGTACACTTTCTATGAACCGGATCTGCCCGGCGCAAGCTTCGGGGTATACAACGTGCTGTGGCAGATCGAACTGTGCCGCAAACTCGATCTGGATTTCGTCTATCCGGGCTACTGGATCGAACACAGCCGCAAGATGGCTTACAAGACACAATACCAACCCGCGCAAGGCCTGCTGGACGGAACCTGGCGCACACTATACAAAGATCCGACATGAAGACACGTTTAGGCATTTTCATAATCTCGCTGGTTCTGCTGCCGCTGGCCGGATGGTTCCTGAGCGGCAGGGAATGGAGCGAGCTTTTCTCCGGCAGCACGGTCGCCGGCGTTACGGACGCTTCCGGGAATATCGCCGCGATATTGCTCACCACACTGATGTTGCTCGGCTATGTGCTGCTCACCAATCACCTCATCAAAAGACGCACCGGCAACAGCCCGATGGACATTCAACGCAACTACTTCCTGTGGATGGCCGCAGCAAGCGCCGCGCTCGGCTGGCTGCTGGCTTACCTGAACCTGTTCACTGCCACTTGGGCGACGACACAAGGTCACCCCGCCGTGCAACTGTTGCTCTATACCCCGCTGTTCGCCTTGCTGGCTCCGGCAGTGCTCGGCACGCGCGCTTTGCTCGGCGGCTTCCCGGGACTGCTCAAACGTCTGGCGAGATCAGTACCTGTGCCGGTGCCCAACGGCGAAACGCTCGCCTCCGTCCTTATTCCGGTCGCCGCGCTCGGGCTGCTGGGCGGCGCAGCATGGCCCGCGCAATTATTCTGGCTGCTGTGGCTCGCGCCGCTGTTGCTGCTGGCCGCGCTGCAACTGCTGTGGCACGAAGGCACGATCTTCTCGGGCCTCAAATCCGGCGATTGGGGACGCGTGATCTGCGCCGCACTGGCCGGAAATTTCGTCGGCAACTTCACCGCATTCAGTTATCAGACGAATGGCGGCGACCTGACCGGCAATCTGTCCCATCCGCTGTTCGCGCAACTCGGCTATGCGGTGTTCGGCTTGCTGTGCCTGCAACTCGGCGATGTCGTCGCGGAACACTGGCGCGGCAAAAAACGCGGCGAACTGTTCCGGCAAAAGAAAAAATTCCCGATCCCGGTGGTCGTTAAAAAAAGCTAGCCCATGTATTCGTTACTCCGTCCCGCGCTGTTCCAACTTGACCCGGAAACCGCCCACCACCTCACCCTCAGTAGCCTGCGAACCGCGTATTCATTGGGCTTGAGCGGTATGCTCGCGCCGCGCCCGCCCGGCGATCCGCGCACCGTGATGGGGCTGACTTTCCCCAATCCGGTCGGGCTGGCCGCCGGACTCGACAAGAATGGCGACTGCATCGATGGCCTTGCGGCGCTCGGCTTCGGCTTCATCGAGATCGGCACCGTCACCCCGCTGCCCCAGCCCGGCAACCCCAGGCCGCGCCTGTTCCGCCTGCCGCAGGCCGGCGCCATCATCAACCGCATGGGCTTCAACAACGACGGCGTGGACAAGCTGATCGAGAACGTGCGGCGCGCCGACTATCGCGGCATCCTCGGCATCAACATCGGCAAGAACGCCGCCACGCCGATCGAGAATGCGGCGGACGATTATCTGATCTGCCTGCGCAAGGTGTATGCGCACGCCGGTTACGTCACCGTCAACATCTCCTCGCCCAACACCAAAAACCTGCGCCAGTTGCAGGGCGGCGACGAACTGGATGCGCTGCTCGCCGAACTGAAAGCGGAACAGGAAAAACTCGCGCAGCAACACGGTAAATACGTGCCGCTGGCCGTGAAGATCGCCCCCGATCTCGACACCGATCAAATCAAAAATATCGCGCGCCTGCTGATGCGGCATCGCATCGACGGCGCGATCGCCACCAACACCACGCTGTCAAGAGTAGGCGTCGAGAACCTCCCGCATGGCGCCGAGACCGGCGGCCTTTCCGGCGCGCCGGTGCGCGACAAGTCCACCGCCGTGATCCGCGCGCTTGCCGCCGAACTGCAAAACGCGCTGCCTATCATCGGCGTGGGCGGCATCCTGAGCGGCGCGGATGCCGCCGAGAAGATCAGCGCCGGTGCGGCGCTGGTACAGATCTACAGCGGACTGATCTATCGCGGCCCGGCGCTGATCGGCGAATGCTGCGCCGCGCTCCGCGTTATCTGACCCTGCGGAATATGCATATAGCGCAAACGCAGTTGAACGGCATTGTGAATCGGCGGATAATCTGCCGCTTCTTTTGAAAGAACATCAATGACTGAATATCTGCTGATCCTGGTCAGCACGGTGTTTGTGAACAACATCGTGATGGTCAAGATTCTCGGGCTGTGCCCGTTCATGGGGGTTTCCAAGAAACTGGAGGCCGCTGCGGGCATGGGTGCGGCGACCACCTTCGTGCTGACACTGGGCTCGGGCGCCAGTTATCTGATCAACCAATACCTGCTCGGGCCGGAACTCTCTTACCTGACCACGCTGTCGTTCATCGTGGTGATCGCCGGCATCGTGCAGTTCACCGAGATGGCCGTGCAGAAGACCAGTCCGGCGCTGTACCAGGTGCTGGGCATCTATCTGCCGCTGATCACCACCAACTGCGCGGTGCTGGGCATCCCGCTGCTCAACGTGCAGGCGAAACACAACTTCATGGAATCCATCTTCTTCGGCATGGGCGGCGCGCTGGGTTTCACGATGGTGATGGTGCTGTTCGCCGGAATCCGCGAGCGCATGGAGGGCGCCGACGTGCCGGCGATCTTCAAAGGCTCGGCGATCGCGATGGTCACCGCCGGGCTGATGAGCCTGTCCTTCATGGGCTTCTCGGGGCTGATCAAATAATGCTGGGCGCGCTGCTGGTGATGGCGGCAATCGCAATCGCGCTCGGCGCGGTGCTGGGTTTTGCCGCGATCAAATTCCGCGTCGAAGGCAATCCGCTGGTCGACAAGATCGATTCCATCCTGCCGCAGACACAGTGCGGACAATGCGGCTATCCTGGCTGCAAGCCATATGCGACGGCAATCGCCGCCGGGGAAGCGGACATCAACAAATGCCCGCCCGGCGGCGAAGAAGGCATCCAGAAACTCGCCGACCTGCTGGGCGTGGAATTCAAACCGTTCGGCGGCGAAACCGTTCCCAAGCCGAAATCGGTCGCGTTCATCGACGAGAACACCTGCATCGGCTGCACGCTGTGCATCCAGGCCTGCCCGGTGGACGCCATCGCCGGAGCGGCGAAGCAGATGCACACCATCATCGCGGCGGAATGCACCGGCTGCGAGCTGTGCGTCGCGCCCTGTCCGGTGGACTGCATCAGCATGGTAGCGATCGAAGAGAAGATCACCAACTGGAAGTGGAAATATCCCGTTTACGCACTGACCCCCAGTGCAATTAATACTGTGCGATGAGAACGCTCTTCAAATTTCATGGCGGGGTACACCCGCCCACCAACAAGGCGCAATCGACACGCACGCCGATCGCGATCGCGCCGCTGCCCGGCAAGCTGGTGATCCCGTTCCATCAGCACGTCGGCAACATCGCCAAGCCGCTGGTCAAAGCCGGCGACCGGGTGCTGAAGGGACAACTCATCGGCATGCCCGGGGATGGACTTTCCAGCGCGATACACGCCTCCACCTCCGGCACGATCGCCGCCATCGGCATGGAAGTCGTCGCGCATGCTTCCGGCCTGCCGGACTTGTGCGCCACGCTGATCCCGGATGGCAAGGAGGAATGGATACCGCGCCTGGGCATGGACTACCGCACCGCCAAGGGTTCGGATGTGCGCCTCGCGTTGCGCCTGGCCGGCGTGGTCGGTCTGGGCGGCGCGGTATTCCCCAGCGACATGAAACTGCGCGCCGGCAAACACAAGATCAAATCGCTGGTACTGAACGGCGCGGAATGCGAACCGTACATCACCTGCGACGACTTGCTGATGCGCGAACGCGCGATGGAAATCGTCCGTGGCGCGGAGATCATGCGCTTCGCGCTGGATGCGGAAGAAGTGCTGATCGGCATCGAAGACAACAAGCCGGAAGCGATAGAGGCGATGCGGCTGGCTGCCGCCGCCAGCGACGACAAGATGGAAGTCGTCGCCGTGCCGACCCTTTATCCGGGCGGCGGCGCCAAGCAACTGATCCGCGTGCTGACCGGCATCGAAGTCGCTGCCGGGGTGCGCTCCACCGAAAAAGGCGTGCAGTGTTTCAACGTCGCCACCGCGCTGAGCATCTACCGCGCAATTCAATTTGGCGAACCGCTGATCTCGCGCATCGTCACCGTCACGGGCAATGTCTCGAACGCGCAGAATTTCGAAGCGCTGATCGGCACGCCGGTGGACGAACTGGTCGCGCTGGCGGGACTGCTGCCGGACACCAACCACTACATCATGGGCGGCCCGATGATGGGCGTGCCGTTGCCTGAGGCACATGTCTCGGTGGTGAAAGCCACCAACTGCATCATCGCCGCCTCGGATGAATTGTTCCCGGTGCCGCCGCCCGCGATGCCATGCATCCGCTGCACGCGTTGCGCCGAAGCCTGTCCGGCCGAATTGCAACCGCAGGATCTGTATTGGTTCGCCAGGGGCAAGGAATTCGGCAAGGCGCAGGAATACAGCCTGTTCGACTGCATCGAATGCGGCGCGTGCAGCTATGTCTGCCCCAGCCACATTCCGCTGGTGCAGTATTTCCGTTTTGCCAAGAGCGAGATCTGGGCGCGCGAAAGCGACAAGAAAGCCGCCGACGAAGCGCGCGAACGCCACGAGTATCGCCAATACCGCATCGAGCGCGAGAAACAGGAAAAGGCCGACAAGCTGGCCGCCAAGGAAAAAGCCGCGCTGGATGCGGCCCAGGCCGTCAAGCCGGTACAGCCTCCGGTCATGGCGGTGAATCCGGACGCCGATCCCGCCGATAGCATGCAGTTGAAGATCCAGCAGGCGATCGACCATGCCAAACAGCAGGCCGCCGCCGTCCAGCCGAAGAACACCGGAAACCTGACCTTGCAACAACAAGCGGAGATCGCCGAAATAGAAATCAGCCGCGCGCGGCTCCGCGAACGCGCCAAATCCGAAGTCGAGCCTCCGAACGGTCATGATAAAAATTAGAACTTGCCATGCCCGTTTCCCTCTGGTCAAACGTCTAGCCATTCGACTAGGCTGGCAAACAACGCCAACCAAGTCGCTGGTTATCCCCAACCCTCTCCCGCAAGCGGGCGAGGGAGCGAACGTATCGCTGCGCGAGCTTCAAGTTAAGGAATAACATGGCCGCATTTTTTTCACCCTTCATCAGCAAGCCGGACAACGTATCGCAGATCATGCTCAAGGTGATCCTCGCCCTGCTTCCCGGCATCGCGATGTATGTCTGGTATTTCGGCCCGGCGATCCTGGTCTCCATCGCGCTGGCCAGCATCACTGCGCTCGGCACCGAAGCGGCGATGCTCAAGCTGCGCAACCGCCCGGCCGCGCCGTTCCTGAAAGACAACAGCGCGCTGCTCACCGGCTGGCTGCTCGCGCTGTCCATCCCGCCGCTGGCGCCGTGGTGGCTGGTGGTGGTCGGCACGGCATTCTGTATCGCCATCGCAAAACAACTGTACGGCGGCCTGGGCAACAACCCGTTCAATCCGGCGATGATCGGCTACGCGGCGCTGATCGTTTCGTTCCCGGTGCAGATGACGCACTGGCTGACCCCGCACGGGCTGGGATCGGTCGAACTGAGTTTCCTCAACCAGCTGGAATATATCTTCACCGGCGCGCTGCCCGACGGCCTCAAGCTCGATGCGATCACCATGGCCACGCCGCTGGATACGCTGAAGACCCATCTGCATCTGGACGAACATATCCAGGACATCCTCGACATGCCCATCTATGGCCGCCTGGCGGGACAAGGCAGCGAAATGGTCGCATGGGGATTCCTGCTCGGCGGCGCGTATCTGCTGATGACGCGCATCATCAGCTGGCACATCCCGGCGGCCTACCTCGGCACGCTGTTCGCCGTCGCCGGCATCTTCCATCTGGCCGATCCCGCCCACTATGTCACGCCGCTGTTCCACTGGTTCTCCGGTGCGGCGATGATAGGCGCGTTCTTCATCCTCACCGATCCGATCACCAGCCCGACCACACACACAGGCAAACTGATCTTCGCCGCCGGGGCCGGGCTGATCACCTACCTGATCCGCGCGTTCGGCGGCTTCCCCGACGGCATGGCGTTCGCCACCTTGCTGATGAACATCTGCGTGCCGCTGATCGATGCGTACACGCAACCCAAGGTGTTCGGCAAGAAGCCCGGAGCGGCTGACAAGAAAGGATCGCCATGAGACGCACGATGGCGAAGGCCTCGTTCCATACCGCGCTCAACCTGCTGTTCTTCGCGCTGATCGGCACATCGCTGCTGGCCTTCACTTACAACCTGACGCACGACCAGATCGCAAGGAGCGAAGAGGCCGAAAAACTGAAACTGATCTCGCAGATCGTGCCGCACGAATTGTTCGACAACGACATCATCAAGGACACGCTGGACATCGCTCCCGATGCATTGCTCGGCAGCAATTCCAGCACCACCGCCTACCGCGCGCGACTGCAAGGCCAGCCTTCCGCGCTGGTGCTGGAAGCCGTCGCACCGGACGGCTATAGCGGCAAGATCGCGCTGCTGGTCGCGATACGCGACAACGGCGAGATCGCCGGTGTGCGCGTGGTCGCCCACCGGGAAACGCCGGGCTTGGGCGATTACATCGAGATCGCCAAGAGCAACTGGATCAAAGGGTTTGATGGCATCTCGCAAGCACGCTACACAGAGCGCGATTGGAAGGTCAAAAAGGACGGCGGCCAATTCGACTACATGGCCGGAGCGACCATCACGCCGCGCGCCGTAGTCAAGGCGGTACACAAGACGCTGCAATATTTTGCGCAACACCGCGAAACCTTGTTCGCCCGAATTGAAGCGCCGCAAGTATCTGCCACAACGGCATCCGCCAAGGAGCATAAAAAATGACCTCGCAAGAATTCAAGGACATCTTTTACAACGGTGTGTGGAAACAGAACACCGGCGTGGTGCAACTGCTCGGCCTGTGCCCGATCCTGGCCGTCAGCAGCTCGGTGGTGAACGCCGTCAGCCTCGGGTTGGCGACCGCGCTGGTGATGACACTGTCCGGCGCGGCGATCGCGCCGATCCGCCAGGTCGTCCCCAATGAAGCGCGCATCCCGGTGTTCATCCTGATCATCGCCGTGCTGGTCACCATCGTGCAGTTCGTGATGCACGCCTACACGCATGAGCTGTATGTGGTGCTGGGTATCTTCATCCCGCTGATCGTCACCAACTGTATCGTGCTGGCCCGCATCGAGGCGTTCGCCTCGAAGAACCCCGCGCTGGAGTCCGCGCTGGACGGTCTGGCGATGGGGCTGGGGCTGACCGCCGTGCTGGCGGTGCTGGGCGGCATCCGCGAGATATTCGGCCACGGCACCTTGCTGACCGGCATCGACATGGTATTCGGCGAAGCCGCCAAATCCTGGGTGGTCACCGTGGTGCCGAACTATCACGGCTTCCTGCTGGCCATCCTGCCGCCGGGTGCATTCATCACCCTGGGCATGCTGATCGCGGGCAAGAACTGGCTCAACCTGCGTGCCGAACAAAAGCTGAAAGGCAGCAGCGCAACCATCACTCCCGTACAGGGCGGGTGCAGCCCTGCCGCCCACGGATGAACCCCGCCAAACGCCGCGAGATATTCTTACGCCTGCAAGCAGCCAACCCTGACCCACGCACCGAGCTGGAATATAAAACGCCGTTCGAGTTACTGGTCGCGGTGATGTTGTCGGCACAGGCCACGGATGTGAGCGTGAACGCCGCCACCCGGCAACTGTTCCCGGTGGCCAACACGCCGCAAGCGATCCTCGCACTCGGCGAAGAGAAGCTGCGCGAGTTCATCCAGCGCATCGGCCTGTACCGGACCAAAGCGAAGCACGTGATGCAGACCTGCCGTTTTCTGGTGGAACGGCATGATGGCGCAGTGCCGCAGACCCGCGAGGCGCTGGAGGCTTTGCCCGGCGTGGGGCGCAAGACCGCCAACGTGATCCTCAACACCGCCTTCGGTCAACCAGTCATTGCGGTGGACACGCACATCTTCCGCCTTGCCAACCGCATCGGCCTGGCGCCCGGCAAGACCGTGCTGGAAGTGGAGAACAAACTGCTCAAAGTCGTGCCGGACGAATTCAGGCACGATGCACACCACTGGCTGATCCTGCATGGCCGCTACGTATGCCAGGCGCGCAAACCGAAATGCGGCGCGTGCATCATCAACGACCTGTGCGAATACAAGACGAAAAGCTTGTGTCCGGGCACCCGAGAGAAAAAAATCTGATGTTATTCAACCCGTCCCGAGACGAAGCGCGCAACTTTCTGTTCGAATCCTGGCGCAAGCGCCGTGCCCGCGAATTGCTCACCCCGCTGGAAGACCTCGCCGCGCAACTCATCGAGAAGCATCCCGAATACCATGCCGTGCTGGAAGATCCCGAACGCCATCAGGAGCGGGACTACCTGCCGGAACACGGCGCGACCAATCCGTTCCTGCACCTGATGATGCACCTCACCATCGAGGAGCAGATCTCCATCGACCAGCCGGCGGGGATACGCGCGCATTTCGTGCGCCTGACCCGGCAGTTCGAGTCGGAGCACGATGCGCAACACCGCATGATGGAATGTTTGAGCGAGATGATCTGGCAGGCACAGCGCAACCATAACCAGCCCGATGCGCTGGTTTACTTCGCCTGTCTGGAAAGACAATGAAGAACTGGATAGATATCAAGGCACAGACAACGCGCAGGAATTACGCGCGACTGTCCGCACTCATCTTGTTGCCTTGCGTGCTGGTATTCGGTTTGTATCAGGTCTATCGCGACATTGGCGCGCTAGACAAAGCACTGCATCACTACGATGCGGAACTGGCCAATGAACGGCAAAACATCGATCTTGCGCATCGTGCACATAGCGCCTTACAACAGCAGGTGCAGGAATGGAAGGATGTGCTGCTGCGTGGCGATGATGCCCATCTCGTGTTGTTTCATTGGGCGCAATTCGAACAGCAGGAAGCACGGGTGCGCGTGCTGCTCGAAACGCTGCACGCCCACGCGCTTGAGGCACACGATACCGAAGAAGCGGCCGAGGTACAGGATGCGCTCGTGTTGCACCGGTATATCGGCAAACAATATCGTGACGCGGTTGCCCGGTTTCCACCGGCGCAACATGCCGGCAATGCTTTCCTGATCGATCGCCAGGTACGCGGGACAGATCGCACGTTGGCTGCGCGGCTGGAGCACATCGCAACGTTGGGCGAACAGGGATACCGGCTTCAGGCGGCTAGGCTGGACGCCGCGCAACAGGCCGAGATCGACCGGATACGCTTGCGCGTGAAGTCCACCATGTTATTCATCTTGCTGATGATCCTGGTAGAAGCCTGGCTGATCTTCAGAAAGATCAGCAGTGACGAGAACATACTGCGCAAGCTTGCCGATCAGGGCGAGCAAACGGTTTATCAGCTCGCCTATACGGATACCCTCACCGGGTTGCCCAACCGCCGTTTATTCCAGGATCGTCTCGAACACGCCATCGCGCTGGCGCATCGCACCGGTCTGTACGGCGCGATACTGTTCCTGGATCTGGATAATTTCAAAACGCTCAACGACACCAAAGGTCATGGGGCGGGCGACTTGCTGCTGATCGAAGTGGCCAAGCGTCTGAGAGCGTGTGTGCGCGAGTCCGATACGGTCGCGCGTCTGGGCGGCGACGAATTCGTGGTGATTCTGGACGACCTGGCCAACGATGAAAAAGCGGCAGCGGCGCAGGCGGCAATGATCGCGCAAAAGATTTCCGCGTCACTCAATCGTCCCTATCTGCTTGATCGCCTCACCCATAATTGCAGTTGCAGCATCGGCGCGGCACTGTTTTCAAAAGGCAATGAAAGTGCCGAGGAATTGCTCAAGCGCGCCGACACCGCGATGTATCAGGCAAAACATGCCGGACGCAACACCGTGCGCTTCTTCGATCCGCAGACGCAGGCGGTGCTCGAAACACGCAGCGAACTGGAACGCGCACTGCGCATGGCGGTGGCACGGCAGCAACTGCATTTGTATTACCAGTTGCAGGTCGACGAGAGCCTCCGGCCGATCGGGGCGGAAGCTCTGTTGCGCTGGACACATCCCGGGCTGGGCACGATCCCCCCCGATCAGTTCATCCCGCTAGCGGAAGAAACCGGGCTGATCTTGCCGATCGGATACTGGGTGCTGGAAACCGCATGCGCCCAACTCAAGCAATGGGAAAGCAATCCCGCCACCCGCGAGTTGGTGCTGGCCGTCAACGTGAGCGGCCGGCAATTCCGCGAAGAGGATTTCGTCGCACAAGTCAAATCACAGCTGGCGAGCAGCGGCATCATCCCCTCCCGCCTGAAGCTGGAAATCACCGAAAGCATGGCGCTCCATGATGTGGAACACGTCATCGGCACCATGCGGCAACTGAAGGATCTGGGCGTAAACTTCTCCATGGACGACTTTGGTACGGGCCACTCCTCGTTGTCCAATCTCAAACGCTTGCCGCTGGATCAGATCAAGATCGACCAGTCTTTCGTGCACAACCTTTCCACGGACAGCAACGATGCGGCGATTGTGAAGGCCATCATCGCGATGGCAGCCAGCATGAAGCTGGACACCCTCGCTGAAGGCGTGGAAACCGAAGCACAGCGGCAGTTCCTCGCGACCTGCGGATGCCGCGCATACCAGGGTGATCTGTTCAGCAAGCCGGTGCCGCTGGAACAATTTGAGCGAATCCTTTTGCAGCATGCAGGCTAGACAATAAAAAACCGCACGAACTCGCATCCGTGCGGTCTTTCGTTGGGCTGAAGATTATTCGCCCAGCTTGCCGGCGATCTCGATCTCGGCAGCCGCCCAATGCTCGGTCGAGCATCCCCTGAAGCCACTGCGCTCGGCGATGAAGTAAGCCGCGGTTTCCACCATGCGATAGCGTTCCTCGGGCGTCAACTTCGCCGGCTTGGCCTTGGCAGGCGCAGCCTTCTTTTCAGCAACCGGCGCAGTTACTTTCTTCGCCGCAGGCGCCTTGGTCAGTTCCGGTTCTGCCGCAACCGCAGCAACCTTTTCTGGCGCCGCTTTTTTCGCAGTCGCCGCTACCGTCGCTTTGGCAGTTGCCGGTTTGCCGGCAGCCGCGCTGCCGGTCTTGGCAGCGGTCACTTTTTGGGTGGCTGCCGCCGTTTTCTTGGCGGCTTCTTTTGCCTTTTGTACTACCATGATACGAACTCCCTGATAACAAAATTAAAAATCAAAAACCACAACGCGCCGCATGATATGTGGTCAATCCGGAATAGTCAACCGATGCGCCAACGCAAGCCACCCGCAAACCCTGGCGATCCGGGAACAATAGCAGACTATCCATGACAGCTTGATGACAACGCCCGCTCACTGGCGCTGACGCAGCGCGACCCGCTTGAGATAGGCTTCCCGTGCGATCTGCACATCCTCCAGAAAATACGGCAGTTCCTTCAGCAGCAAGGCCTGCGGGCCATCCACCAGCGCCTTGGGCGGTGCCGGATGGAAATCCACCAGCACCATGTTCGCGCCGGCCAGCACGCCCTGCGCGGTGACGTGCATCATGTCGAGAATGCCGTCCGGCGAAGCGGCGCGCGAGCCGACCGAGTGCGACGGATCGACGCACACCGGCATGCGCGTCAGGCGCTTCACCACCGGCACATGCGCGAAATCGACAAAATTGCGGTGCGGGTCGCCCATGTTGGTCTTCATCCCGCGCAGGCAGAACACCACGTTGCGGTTGCCTTCCGAAGCCAGGTATTCCGCCGCATTCAGCGACTCGTCCAGGGTGATGCCGAAACCGCGCTTGAGCAGCACCGGCATCTTCGTCTGTCTGCCGACGATTTTCAGCAGCTCGAAATTCTGCGTGTTGCGCGTGCCGATCTGCAACATCACGCCGGTCGGCCCGCCGGTCCGATGCAGCGCTTCGTTGATCTCGTCGAGATGCGATTCGTGGGTGATCTCCATCGCGATCACCCTGATGCCGTACTTGCCCGCCAGCTCGAACACGTAGGGCAGGCAATCCTTGCCGTGCCCCTGGAACGCGTACGGGCTGGTGCGCGGCTTGTAGGCGCCCATGCGCGTGCACTTCTGGCCGCTGTCGGCCACCGCCTTCATCATGATCTCGACATGCTCGCGATTGTCCACCGCGCACAATCCGGCAAACACGTTCAGCGTATCCTGCCCGAAGCGCACGCCGTTATATTCGAAATGGGTGGGGCGCCGATCGTCCTTGTGCCGCCCCAGGATGCGGTATTCCTCGGAGACCCGCACCACGCGCTCCACGCACGGCAGGATCTGCATGTCCGCGATGTCCAGCACCTTGGTGTTGCCGATCAGATAGATCTCGGTGAGGCTCTGTTCGGTGCCGCGCTCGATATGCACGCGCGTCTGGATGCCCGGCAAGGTGGCCAGATGCGCCAGCAACTGCCGGTATTCCTGCGCCTGTTCATTGGTATTGGAACTCAGAATCAGAATCATGTTATTTCCCTGAAATTATTTTCCCAGCAGGATCGCCGCCTGGGCCGGCCATTGCGCCAACGGGTCGCGCGCGAAACCGCTCTTGCCGAATTGTTGCCAGCGGCCGATCACGAAGCACAGCAGCACGTTGGCGTGCGCCCCCACATCTACCGCATCGCCCATCTCGCCCTGCGTGGCGGCCATGCGCAACGATTGCTTGAGCGTCGCTTCGATGCGGTCCATGAGTTGATTGATGCGCTGCTGCAAACGCTCGTCCTCGTTGACCAGCGCATCGCCGATCAGCACGCGCGTCATGCCGCGGTTCTTTTGCGCGAAACCGAGCAGCATGGCCATGATCGCTTCGGCCTGTTGCAGGCCGCTCTTCTCTTCCTGCGTGATCTTGTTGATCAGGCCGAACACGGTCTGCTCGATGAACTCGATCAGCCCCTCGAACATCTGCGCCTTGCTGGCGAAGTGGCGGTACAGCGCCGCCTCGGAAAGCTCCAGCCGTGCCGCCAGCGCCGCCGTGGTGATCTTCTCACCCCTGGGTTGCTCCAGCATATGCGCCACGGTTTGCAGTATCTGCAATTTTCTCTCGCCCGGTTTGCTTGCCATTTTTTCCTCTTCTCAATCGCCCCTCCCGACCTTCGGCCACCCTCTCCCGCTTGCGGGAGAGGGTGCGGAGAGGGTTGTAATTAACCCGAATAACCCATTAGGCCATTTATGTTGTGTAGGAGCGCAATTTATTGCGCGACCCGTTCAAATCGCGCAATAAATTGCGCTCCTACAAAGACCTTTACCCCCAATGAACTTTCTGGGATTAAACCAAACGACTTTGAACGCTTGGCAACTGCATCACATCACGGATCTTCACATCCACACACGGCGCATTCCTGTTGCCCGCATCCACCCACACCGTGCGCATCCCCAGCCGCTTCGCGGTGCGCAGATTCTCCAGGCTGTCTTCAACCATCACGCATTGCGATGCCGCGACGCGATGCCGCCGCAACAGGCGCATGAAACCGGAGCGGTCCGGCTTGGGCCGGTAATGCGTGTGCTCCACCGCCATCACATCGTCGAACAGATCCGCGATGCGCAGCAACTTCAGCACCGCCAGCGCATAGTGCTGCGGCGCATTCGAGAACACCACCTTCCTGCCCGGCAATGCCGCCAGCAGATGGCGCAAGCGCGGCACTTTCAACACCATGCGCTCCAGTTCCGGGAACTGGTGGGTATGCCACAAAAAATGATCCGGGTCGGTGCCGTGATGGCGCATCAAGCCGCTCAGGGTCGCGCCATAGCGCTGCCAGTAATGCACGCGCAACGCGTTAGCCGCCGCCTCGTCCAGTTGCAGATACTGCTGCAAATAAGCGGTCATGCTGCGGTTGATGTGCGGAAAGATGTGCGGCGTCGCATCGTGCAACGTGTTGTCCAAATCAAAAATCCAAAATTTCGTCGCCATACGTTGTTGCGCTCAAAAAATCTTGCTTGCATATACAGCATATGCTGCGCTGCGATTTTCTTCGCGCGCCTGATGAAACAACTAGCCATCTGACTAAGCCAGCATAAGACGCTGGCAAGTCATTGATTATAGTCTGGATTAGAACTTTTGGATTTTACGCACTCCGAATTCAAAATCATTTGCTTTTTATCAGTGTGCCCACACCTTCGTCGGTCAGAATTTCCAGCAACAACGCATGTTCGACACGCCCATCGATGATGTGTACCGACTTCACCCCGCCGCGCGCGGCATCGAGTGCCGAGCCGATCTTGGGCAACATGCCGCCGGACAAGGTGCCATCCGCCACCAGATCGTCGATCTGCTTGGGCGTCAGCCCGGTCAGCAACTCGCCGTTCTTGTCCAGCACGCCCGGCGTATTGGTCAGCAGCACCAGTTTTTCCGCGCCCAGCACTTCGGCCAGTTTGCCCGCCACCAGGTCGGCATTGATGTTCAGCGTCTCGCCGTCCGGCGCGACGCCGATCGGCGCGATCACCGGGATGAAATCCCCCGAATCGAGGAACGAGATGATGGAAGGGTCGATCTTGGTGATCTCGCCGACCAGCCCGATGTCCAGCATCTTGCCCGGCTCGGCGGTGCTTTCCAGCATCAGCTTTTTGGCGCGGATGAACGAGCCGTCCTGCCCGGTCAGCCCGACCGCCTTGCCGCCGTGCTTGTTGATCAGGTTGACGATGTCCTTGTTGACCT
>JAVHQS010000004.1:4855-23488 GCA_036171255.1 Gallionella sp. | reverse complement strand
CGTCAGTCGAGAGGGACTGCGCAAAAGCGCGCAGCCCCTCACTTTTACGTTATGCCTATTGAGAGTAACCATGCCCCAGCCTTCATCACCAAGCCCTGAGTACATCTCTAGTTATTTGCAGAGATGGGAGGGCTTGGAAAACTACCGGCTTCAGGAGAAGTCCCTTGCTCTTCTCTTCAAAGAGTTCTGCCCATCCAACAACGTGCTAGAGCAAGTGCTTCTGAAAGTCAGTGCGCTGAACGATTTTTACAGTACCAACATCTTTGACACCTACACCGTGGCAAAGCACATCCACGAAATGAAAATTGAATCTCGCCTCAAAAATGGCGACCTTACGCTGGTAAATGAATTGGCCTTGGTTTCAATCCGAGACAAGAAACGGAACTTCTATTCTTTCGCATCAAAGTATTGCAGCCACCATTTCCCGGAAAGCTTTCCTATCTTCGATTCTTACGTCGAGAAAATGCTGTTGCATTACGCGCGTGCCGATAACTTTTTCTCCTTCCGCAAGGAGGACTTGAAGCACTATGAGAGCTTCGTCAAAATCATCAAGGAGTTCCAAGCTCATTATGGGCTTGGTCAGTTCTCACTTCGGCAAATCGATATTTTTCTTTGGCTTGCTGGGAAAGATAGCTTTCCTCCAAGCTATAAAGGCGGCATAACCCGTCGCTCAAGCGGGACGGCGCAAAAGCGCGCCGCCCCTTAGCTTTACGTTAGGGCGGTGCGACAACGTCTTTTTTGTCGCAACAGAAGAAAGGAAGAACATGTACAAGTTACTCGCAACTTTTGCGTTGCCTGTATTGCTGTTTGCTAGTCTTTCAGGTTGTGCTCCGTCTACCGCTGGCGGCGTCAGAGAAATGGGGCCGACACGGCAATTTATTTTTGTGGCTCCAGAGAATTATCAGCCGTTATATCGAAAGGTACTTGATCAGGAGCGGAAGTGCTACCAAACCGGGATGATTACGGCTCAAATGGTTGTCCAAGGCGACCTCTACCATGACACCAAGTCCGCCATCATTACCGTCGCATTACACGGTGGTTTTGGCGTAGACACATATCAAGTTATCGACATCATCGCCATAGACGAAAAGCAGACCAAGATTGTTGCCCACTACTCCTTAGGGCCGGTCGAAAAATACGGACAGATTCTCAAAGAATGGGTATTGGAAAACTCAAACGAATGTGGTCTTAAAAGCAAGTAAGTCGCCCGTCACTCAGTAATCTATCATGGCACTCATGCGTACTAAACCCCCGGAACAAATAGGGTCAGACTCGATTTAATCTGATATTCTCTCCCCATCGCCTCTTCAAGGAGTTGCACGATGGCTCGCCTTCCCCGCTTCTATCTTCCCGGCCAACCTTTGCATGTGATTCAGCGCGGCAATAACCGCGATCCGATTTTCGCTGCGGAGGCGGATTACCATTTTTATCTGCGCTGCCTACAGGAAGCGGCTGAAGTGCATTCGCTCACTGTCCACGCTTATGTGCTAATGACGAATCATGTGCATTTGCTGGTTACGCCAGAGACGGAACTGAGCCTGTCTAAAACGTTGCAGTCGATCGGGCGGCGGTATGTGCAATATTTCAACTTTACCTACTCGCGCACGGGGACGCTGTGGGAGGGTCGGTACAAGAGTACGCTGATCGATAGTGAGCGTTATTTGTTGACGTGTATGCGTTACATTGAGATGAATCCGGTGCGGGCGGATATGGTGGCGCATCCGAGCGATTATCCTTGGTCGAGTTATCGTGCCAATGCGCAAGGGAATGCGGATGTGCTGATTGCCCGGCACGAGTTGTATCAGCGGCTTGGTCGCACGGATGGTGAGCGCCAGTCGGCTTACCGGCAGTTGTTCCGCGCACAGGTGTCCAAGGCGGATATGGATGCTATCCGCGACGCGACGAACAAGGGGTGGGCTTTGGGTGATAGCCGGTTTAGCTCGAAGGTGGAGGCGTTGACGGAAAGGCGGGCAACTCCTCTGCCGCGCGGCAGACCTAAGCGGGAAGTTGCGCATTAATTCGTGTCTGACCCTAATTAGCTATCCGGTTCAAGCGCGGATCGAAGGCATCGCGCACCGCGTCGGCGAACAGATTCGCCGCCAGCACCAGCACCAGCATGAACACGAACGCGGACGCCAATGCCCACCACACCATCGGCTCGCGCCCCATCTCCAGGCGCGCCGCGTTGATCATGGTACCGAAGGAGATCATCGATGGATCGACACCCACGCCGACATAGGACAGCACCGCCTCGGCCAGCACCAGCCCGCTGAAATCCATCACCAGCGAGATCAGTACGATATGCATCACGTTCGGCACGATGTGGCGCGTCAGGATGCGCAAGCTGGACACGCCGAACGACTGCGCCGCCTGGATGTATTCCATCTCGCGCAGCTTGAGCGTCTCGCCGCGCAACAAGCGGCACAGCCCGGTCCAACTGGTCACGCCGAGGATCAGGCACAGAAACACCAGCCGCAGGTCGGCGCGCGATGCGGCGGTATCGAACCATTGCGGATGCGTCTCGATGGTCACCTGCATCATCAGCACCGCCGCCGCGATCAGCAGCACGCTGGGAATGGAACTCAGCACGGTATAGAGATACTGGATCGCGTCATCCACCCAGCCGCGCAAATAGCCCGCCGCGATGCCGAGCAGCAACGCCAGCGGCAACGTCACCAGCGTGGTCACCGTGCCGATGATCAGTCCGGTGCGGATGCTCTTCAGCGACAGGTACAACACATCCTGTCCGACCTTGTCGGTGCCGAGCACGTGATAGGCGCCAGCCAGATTGACGGTCATGCCGATCAGCGCAGCGATGACGAGCATGGCGATCAGCAACGCGCGCAGTGTGTAGGGTGGGCACGTACCGTGCCCACCATTTGCATTCGATCCTGACCGCGTGGGCACGGTACGTGCCCACCCTACCATCCACACCAGAACCGCACCGGCCAGTAGCCCACACCCCGCGCCCAGCAAAGCTCGCTTCAGCACATCGCCATCGCGCTGCGACACATCCGCCAGATGCGCACCGCCGTAGCGCAGACGCGGAAACTCGCGCACCACTTTGCCCTGCGCATCGCTGACGCTTTCCCTGGCATACAGTGTCACGGCCAGCGGCGCGGAATAAGTCTTCTCGCTATGCGTGCGCAGCGGCTCGACCAGCCTGTCAAACACGCTCAACACTTCCGGCGAATACACCGTCGCGCCGCTATCCTTTTCCGGCAGCGCAACGCGATAGTGCAGCGTATCCAGCAGCCCAACGACCAGGAAAATTGACAACACCAGCAGCGACACCAGCGCCGTCGCACTGCGCGCCACACGCCGCCACGGCAACAGCAGATGTTCGTGCCGCCGCACATACCACGCGCTGGCAACACCCGCCGCCAGCAGCAGGAACACCAGCGCATCGCTCCACAGGATGACGGGGATGAAGTTCATTGCAGTCTCACCCTCGGATCGACCACCGTATAGGAAATATCGGTCAGGATCAGCCCGACGATGTATAACAGCGAACCGAGGAACACCATCGCGCGCACCACGCTGAAGTCCTGCGCGTTGATCGCGTCGATGGTGTAGCTGCCCAGGCCGGGGATGCCGAAGAACGATTCGGTGAGCAGGCTGCCCATGAACAGCAGCGGAATGACCACCACCACGCCGGTCAGAATCGGGATCATCGCGTTCTTCAACACATGGGTGAACAACACGCGCAACTCGGACAAGCCCTTGGCACGCGCGGTGCGCACATAATCCTTGCCGGTCTCTTCCAGGAAGATGGTGCGATACCAGCGGCTGCTGGAACCGACGCCGCCGACCACGCCGATCACGATGGGCAGCACCACGAACTTGAAGCTGTCCGCGCCGCCCGCGTAACCGGAGATGGGCACCAGATGCCACAGCTTGCTGACGATGAACTGCCCGCCGATGATGTAGAACAGGCCGGACACCGACATCAGCAACACGCACAACGCCACCCCTGCGATGTCCAGCGCAGTGGCGCGGAACAGCGTCATCAGCAACGCAAAACTGACATAGGCAATGAGGCCGATGAGGAAGGTCGGCAGCGCGATGGCGAGGCTCGGCCCCATGCGCGTGGCGATCTCGTGCCCGATGCTGCGCCCGTCATCCGAGTAACCGAAGTCCAGCACGAACATGCTGGCGGACTTCTGCCAGAAGATCGTGCCGGTGACCTTCCCCGCGCCGCTGGCCGCGCTGTTCAGCAACAGCGGCTTGTCGTAGCCGCGCTGCTGCTTCCATTTCTCGATGGCCTCCGGCGTCACGCGCTTGATGCCGAGCTGCATGCGCGCCATGTCGTCCGGCGTGTTCACCACGAAGAACAGCGCGAAGGTGAGCAGGTTCACCCCGATCAGGATCGGCACGGCGTAAAGGATGCGGCGGATAAGGTAGGCGATCATTGCTCGGCGGCTCCGTCAATAACAAGCGCGATCCTTCGCGCCAAGTCGTCATAGACACCTTCGAGGTTTTTCATCACCTCATCGTTGTAATAACGAACGACCGAAATACCGTGAGCCTTCAATACTGCTGTTCGTACGGCATCGTATTTAATTGCCCCAGCATGACTGTCGCCATCGATTTCAATGGCCAAGCGAAGTTCGGCACAATAGAAATCAACGATGAAATCGGCAATCGGCTTTTGCCGTAGAAACTTGTAATCGGAGAAGTGTCGCATACGCAACACTTCGTTCCACATCCTGCTTTCGGGCGCAGTCGGGTTGTTACGATTTTCACGGGCAAGTGCGGTGAGTCTTTTGTCATAGGGAATAAACCCCTTAACCCCTCCCGACCTCCCCTTATCAGGGGAGGAGGAGGTGGTGGTGAAGTGGTGATGCGTGGAAGTATCGTACTTGCCGTCCGATGACTCTCGCTTCCCCCCTGATAAGGGGGGATTGAGGGGGGTTGGTTTTTCGTTTCTCATCACCCTCTCCCCTCCTCGCGCTTCTGCAACACGCGCCACATCCACAATCCGAACAGCAGCAAGGCCGCCGCACCCAGCCACAGCGGCCAGCGTGCCGGCCGGTTCCAGTCGCGGCGCAGTTGGTCGCGCTGACCGGCATCCACGCGCCAGTATTTGAGTTTGTTGTTGGCCATCACGTTGGCTTTGACGTTATGCAGCCAGCCATGCTGCAGCACGTAGTTCTTCGGATGGAAGCCCCACAGCCACGGCGAATCGCGGTGCAGTATCTCCAGCATCCGGTCGATGATGGCCTGGCGCGCGGGGCCGTTGTCCATGTTCTTCATCTGCTCGAACAGCCGGTCGTACTCCGGATTGCTGTAGTTCGCGGCGTTCTCGCCGCCCTTGCCCACCTTGGCTTGCGCGCCGCTCAGCAGGAACAGGAAGTTCTCCGGGTCGGGATAGTCGGCGTTCCAGCCGAAGTAGAACATCTGCGTGTCGCCACGGCGGATCTTGTCCTGAAAGCGGTTGTAGTCGGTGCTGCGCACCACCAGTTGCACGTTGAGTTTGTCGAACTGTTTGCGCAGCCAGTCGAGGCGCGACTTGCTGCCCACGCCGCTGGGCGTGGTATCCAGATTGATCACCAGCGGCTGGTGGGTCTGCGCATCCACGCCGTCCGGATAGCCCGCCTCGGCGAGCAGGCGTCTGGCTTCGTCGAGAGACTTGCGTTTCGGTTGTCCATCCACCCAGTCGTACACCGTGCGGTTGATGCCCGCCTCGCCGTCGCGGTAGCCGAAGATGCCGGGCGGGATCGGCGACTGTGCCGCGATGCCGCGCCCGTTGGCGAAGATCGAGACGAACTCCTCGAAGTCCACCGCGATCGCGATCGCCTGACGCAGCCTGGTTGCCCTTTCCGAGTTTCCACCCACCGTCGCATCGAGCCAGTTGAAGCCGGTGTACATCGTGGAAGTGGCGACCGAGGTGGACAGCGTGATGCCCTGCTTCTGCATCTCGTCGGTCACCGTGGCCTCGCCGCCGACGTTGACCTGCACCGCCTGGTCGAAACTGTCCGAGCTGATGCCGGAGGCATCGTAATAGCCCTGCAGGAATTTGTTCCAGTAGGGGATGGTTTCCTTTTCCAGCGTGAACACCACCCGGTCGATCAGCGGCAGCGGTTTGCCCGCATCTGCCAGCAGCCCGGCCTGCGCGTCGCCCGCCTCGCCCTCGGCAGGGTAACGTTCGCTGTCGTAATACGGATTGCGGCTCATCGTCATGCGCTGGTTGGGATCGTTCTCGGACAGGTAATACGGCCCGCTGCCCACCGGCCACCAGTCCAGCGACAGGTTGCGTTCCTTCATGCCCGGCTGCGCGTAGAAGCGCTCGGCCTCCGGCGGCATCGGCGCGAAGAACGGCATCGCCAGCCAGTAGGCGAATTGCGGATACTTGCCGGTGATCTCGATGCGGTAAGTGTGCTCGTCCACCACCTGCACGCCGGGCAGCGGATAGGCATTCAGGTCGAGGAACGCGCCGGGATTGTTCTGCACGGCCTGTTGCAGCGTCGCGGCATAGTCTTTCAGGCCGACGATATATTCGCTCATCACGCCGAAGATCGGCAGATGCAGTTGCGGATGCGCGAGGCGCTTGATCTGGTAGGCATAGTCCGCCGCCGTCACGGTGCGCGTGCCGGTTCTGGCGAAATCGTTGAGCGCATGGATGTCGCGCATGCCGGCCAAATCCAAGTGCAGATTTTCCGGAACGAAGGCCGGATGCGGCTGGTAGCGCATGTTCGGCTTGAGGTGTATCTCGTACACGCTGTAGGCGATCTGTTCCGCAGGCGCACTGTCCGGCAACGGTCGGCGATGTTTGTCCAGGTAACGCACCGCCGGCATCGCGCCGGCCGCGAGCGGGATCAATTGATACGGGCGTTTCAAATAATGGTATTGCAGCGGCGGAGAGTAGATGTTGGCGAGGAACTCGTATTCGTTTTCGCTATACGCCTGCGCCGGATCGAGATGCTTGGGCCGTTCGGTGAACGCGGTATAGAGAATGGCTTTGCCTTCGTCCGCCGCCGGATAGGGGTCGTTCCACAGCCCGCCGTCGCAGGCGGCAAGCGGCACGAGCAACAATGCGATCCATACCATTTTCATAGCGCAAGAGTTTAGCCGAAACATCACGCTTCGCGGTAAGATTGCGCGACAACATAAACGGACACCGCAATGAATCAAGATTGGCAGAACTTCCTGACGGCGCGGGGCGCGCAAATACAAGACGGCGTGGTACGGCATTTCGGCGACCCTGCCGCAGAACTCGCCGCAACCGGATCGGGCACGGTGCTGTGCGACTTCAGCCAATTCGGCACGCTGCGCGTTTCCGGCGAGGAGGCGCAAACGTTCCTGCAAAACATGCTGAGCAACGACATCCGCGAAGCCGGCGCCACCCGCGCGCAACCCAGCAGCCTGAACAGCCCGAAAGGACGGATGCTGGCGGCGCTGCTGATCTGGCGCGACGGCGACGATTACCTGCTGCAACTGCCGCGCACGCTGCTTGAGGCGATCCGCAAAAAGCTGGGCATGTACGTGCTGCGCGCCAAGGTGAAGATCGCGGATAGCAGCGATGACGCGATCTCGCTGGGGATAAGCGGAGCGCAGGCGCAGGCGATCCTGCTTGAACTGTTCGGCGAACTGCCGCAGGAAAATCTCACGCTTGCCGTTCGCCCCGGGCTTGCCGAAGGGCCGGGTTCAATTTCCGGGAAGGCTTCGACAGGCTCGGCCCGAACGGATGTCTTGATGGGCAGCGTGATGAAGCTCGGCGACACGCGCTGGCAGATCAACACCACACCGCAACAAGCAGAAATGCTGTGGATGGCCTTGAGCCTCAAAGCCAGACCGGCCGGCAGCGCCTGCTGGGACTGGCTCAACGTCCGCTCCGGCATTCCGGTGATCCTGCCGCAGACTCAGGAGCAGTTCGTCGCGCAGATGGCGAACCTGGATCTCATCGGCGGCGTGAACTTCAAGAAGGGTTGCTATCCGGGGCAGGAGATCGTGGCGCGCATGCAATATCTCGGCAAGCTGAAACGGCGCATGTACTTGGCTCACATTGCCGGGGCGCATCTCGACGGCGCGGACGCGCCGCAGGCGGGCGACGAACTGTTCAGTGCGGATATGGAAGGACAGGCCAGCGGCATGATCGTCAATGCCGCCCCCGCTCCCTCCGGCGGCCATGACGCGCTGGCGGTGGTGCAGATTTCCAGCCGGGAAACACAGACGCTGCACTGGAAATCGTTACAAGGTGCGGCCCTGCAATTTTTACCGCTGCCGTATCCATTGCCGCAAAGTTGAGCAGCGCGAACCCGGCAACGCCCATGTCATCCGCCCCGGTAAAATCACTCAACCGCATCCATCTGCTTGCATTAGCCACCGCGCTGTTCATCGTGCTGAATAGCCTGTGGCTGAATGCGTTCGGCATGCTGGACAACCGCCTCAGCGATTTTTTTGCGCGCCACGTCGCGCGTCAACTCAGCCCCGATCCCGACATCGTGATCGTCGACATCGACGAAGCCAGTCTTGCCGCGATGCAAGATACGGCGGGCAGCTGGCCGTGGCCGCGCGCGGTGCATGCCGAGCTGCTGCAGGGCATCGCGCGACAACAGCCGCGTGCGATCGTATTCGATATCTTGTTCAGCGAACCGGATCGCTATCGCCCGGAAAGCGACCGGATGTTCAACGAAGTGCTGCATGAATTGCACAACGTCTATTTCCCGATGGTGCAACTGGAAGGCAACCAGACAGTGGGCGTGCCGTTGGCGGAATTGGCGCGCGTCATCGACATCCCGCGCGCATCCGATGCCGACCCGAACGCGCGCGCCATCTTGCTGCCGCCGCAAGCCGTCGCGACCGAATCATGGCGCGTCGGCCTGATCAATTTCAAGGAGGACAGCGATGGCATCGCGCGGCGTTATCCGCTGCACCTGAATCTTTCCGGCTGGCAACTGGAGTCGCTGCCCGCGCGCGTGATGCGCGATCTCGGCTACCCGATCCCGGCGCAATCGGACATCAGCCTGCACTGGCGCGGCGGCAGCCATGCATTCAAGCACATCTCATACAGCGAGTTGTATGCCGACCAATCGCGCCGGGCGCCGCAGCGCGATACGCATGAGTTGACCGGCAAGCTCGTCATCATCGGCAGCACCGCCACCGGCTTGCACGACATCCGCGCCACGCCGGTATCCAGCCTGTATCCGGGTACCGCGATCCTCGCCACCGCATTGGACAACCTGAAGAACCAGCGCTACCTGCATGCCGCGCCGGGCTACTTTGCAGCGCTGGGTGCGTTGTTGCTGATCGTCGTGCAACTGCCGCTGTTTCAGCGGCGCGCCGATGTGTTCAGGATCGGCGGCACACTGTTGCTGTTGAGCCTGGCTCTGCTGGGTGCGCAATACTACGCCATGACGCGCCTTGTCAGCGTCGCGTTGCTGACGCCGCTGCTGTTCGGCTGGGGATTTTATTTTTCCGCCGCACTCAGCGAATATCTGCGCGAAAAAAAATCGCGCGCGCAGACGATACTGATGTTTAACCGCTTTCTCGACCCGCGCGTGGTCGACTCGCTCGTGGCACAGGGAGAAACGCCGCGATCGATGAGCGGAAAGGCGCGCGAAATCACCGTGCTGTTCTCCGATATTCGCGGCTTCACCACCATGTCCGAGAAACGCTCGCCGGAGGAGATCGTGGCGTTGCTGAACCGTTACTTCAGCCTGCAAGTCGAGATCATTTTCCGCCACGGCGGAACGCTGGATAAATTCATCGGCGATGCGATCATGGCGTTCTGGGGCGCGCCTCAGGAAGACCCGCAACACGCGGCTCACGCGGTGGCGGCGGCATTGGAGATGGAGCAATGCCTGCTGCGTTTCAAAGACGAACTCGGCGAGGACGGCAAGGATTTCGATGTCGGCATCGGCCTGCATAGCGGCAAGGCGGTGGTCGGCTTCATCGGCTCGGATGCTCGCCTCGATTACACCGCCATCGGCGACACGGTGAACCTTTCCAGCCGCATTGAAGGATTGACCAAAGGGGTCGCGCGCATCCTGGTTTCCGGCGACACCGTCGCGCGCTGCCGTGACGCATTTGACTTTAAGCCGGCCGGCTCTTATAAGGTCAAAGGCCGTTTGCAGGAAGTCGAGTTATTTACCCCCGCCCAGGTGACCCCATGAAATACCCGATGAAACAACTGATGGGACTACTAGCCATCCCACTAAGCAACCTAAAGACGGTTGCCAAGTGGTTGGTTATAGCCATTCGACCAGGCTATCAAAGTACGACAGCCAGGCCGCTTATATGCGCACTCTTCATCTTCGGTTCGTTGGCGGCTCCGGTTCATGCCGAGCAAGTCGCCTATACCGTGCGCAGCACCGAGATCAAACAACAGCCTTTCAGCGATGCGGCCACCGTCGCCACACTCAACGAAAAAACCAGCGTGAACATCCTGTCGCGCCAGGGCGGTTGGATGAAGATCAGCAGCGAACGCGGCAGCGGCTGGGTCAAGCTGCTCAGCCTGCGCAGCAATAGCACCGCCGGGAAACAAGGCGACAGCGGCTTGCAGAGTCTGCTCAATGCGGGACGCTCCGGCAGCAGCGGCGTCACCGTCGCCACCGGGGTGCGCGGCCTGTCGGAAGAAGACCTGAAGAATGCGCGGCCCAATCCGCGCGAACTGGAAAAACTGCAACGCTATGCCGTGGATAAAGCACAGGCGGAGAAATTTGCGCGCGGCGCCAAGCTGAAGAACCAGCAACTTGATTACTTGCCGTCCAACGGAAATTCATGAGAGAGGGAGAGAAAATCATGCTCAAACTCGCGCCGTTATTCCTTGGCTTCATCTTCACACTCTATTCCCCGGCACACGCCTTCGACTTCGATCTGCAAAAGGCCTTGAACGTGGTGCAAAAAGCACAGCAAGCGAGCAAGACTATCGAAGCGCCGCAGGAGATTCAGATCGGCGACGGCATCGCCGCCAATCTGCTGGGGGCTGCGCCGCTGTTCAGTGATAACCAGTCACAGCAATACATCAACAGGGTAGGACGCTGGCTGAGCTTGCAAACCGAACGCCCCGATCTGCCCTGGAAATTCGGCATTCTGGAAAGCGCCGATGTCAACGCCTTCGCCACTCCCGGCGGCACGATCCTGATCACGCGCGGCCTGTTGCAGAAACTCAACAACGAATCGGAGCTGGCCGGTGTGCTGGCGCATGAAATAGTCCACGTGTTGCGCAAACATCACCTCGCCGCGCTGCAAAAGAGTGCGCGCACCGGTCTGGCAACCGAACTTCTGGGTGAGGCGCTGAAAGGTAAAGCCGACCCAGCGCTGCTGGACAAAGCCATCAAGGCGGGAACCGAAGTGTATGCGCGCGGCCTGGACAAGGATGACGAGTTCGAAGCGGATCGCATGGGTATCGTGATCGCGACCCGCGCCGGATATGACCCGTACGGCCTGCCTGCCGTGCTGCAAATGCTGGATGCGAGCGATGCGCAGGATTCGTCGCTGGCGCTGATGTTCAAGACCCACCCCGCGCCGCGTGACCGGCTCGGCCGGCTGGACAAAATTATGGGCAATCAATTTGACGCCTATGCGGCACCGAAGCAAACCGACAAACGCTTTCTGGCTGCAGTTGCGCGCCGCAAATAACCGCGCACCTTGCCCGCAATTCATTTTTTGCAGCGATAATTCAGCTCGAGAACCCCGGCTCAACCTGATATCCAAAGGCCAAATACGCAGCCGATCATGATCTCCCACCTATCTATATCGCTGGTTCTATTCGGCTTGGTTATTCAAGTGGCAACGCTTGTTCCATTGCGCAGACTGATAGCAATGATTCCCGCCGGATCGTTACGCAAAAAATGGCTTGCCATGACCGGGCTGATCTTTATCTTCATCGCGGGTTACCTGGGCTACATAGTGGTGCTTTGGGGTGAACCGGCCGAGTGGCAAGACCTCCCTATTGCCGGCATATTTCTGTTCGGTGCCCTGTTTGTGTGGCTGACGATAGTGCTTTCGCTACAAACCGCCGTCGATCTGCGGCGGATAGATTTTCTTGAATCCGAGAACATCACCGATCCGCTGACGAAAGTTTACAACCGCCGCTATCTGGATCGTCGCCTTGCGGAAGAAGTCGCACGATCAAAAAGATACGCTCTCGACCTTTCCGTTCTGATGCTCGACATCGATCATTTCAAGCGGGTCAATGACACCTATGGACATCAGGCCGGCGATGTCACCTTGAGCACATTAGGCAGTCTGGTCAAGGCTGCGCTTCGCGACCTGGATGTCGTCGCGCGCTATGGCGGAGAAGAATTCCTGGTGATCTGTACCAATACCGCCATCGATGGCGCTGCCTTGGTAGCAGAACGTCTGCGCCAGCTGGTTGAATCGAATCGAGTCGAGATCACGGATGGCTCCGGCGCAAGCCAAACCATTCAGATCAGCATCAGCATCGGTGCGGCAGGTTTAAGTGCAAGCGTCGATAGCGCAGAAAAATTGATCCAAGCCGCAGACCAGGCGCTATACCGCGCAAAAGAAGAAGGCAGAAATCGCGTCATCGTTACCATGATCGAAGCCAATGGATCCGCAAAACCTATACAGGAAAAACACTAAGCTGAAACGAATATAGCCGAATCGCTAAAGTTTCAAAAACATCTTGATGTGCGGCAAGCCCGCATCCATGAACACTTTACCAGATTCGACAAAATCGAAGCTGTGGTAGAACGGCACGGCGTAAGTCTGCGCATCCACATCCACCTGCTGGTAATCGTGCGCACGGGCATAGTCGAGCAAGGCTTCCATGATGGCCGTGCCGGCCCTCTTCTCACGCCACTCGGGCAGCACCGCGATGCGCCCGATGTGTCCGCTAGACAGCATCCGACCGCAGCCGATGGCATCGCCCTGATGACTCAAGGCCAGCGCATGACGGCAGGTTTCGTCCAGACCATCCCACTCCAATTCTTCCGGAACACCCTGTTCGCGGATGAACACCGCTTCGCGGATCGAACGCAACAGCGGCTCGCCGTCATGCCATGAGACCAGACTGACCGTAAAAGGGTTGCTCATCATTCACCTCCGCGAGTCTCATTCGATGATTTCGACCGGTGTTCGCACCGGCACCCGTTCAAACAGCTCCAGCAGATCCGCATTGCGCATCCGGATACAGCCGTGCGACATCGGTGTGCCGAGGGGCATGGAATCCGGCGTGCCGTGGATATAGATATAGCGGCGCATCGTGTCGTTTTCGCCCAGGCGGTTGAAACCGGCCTCGCAGCCGGACAGCCACAAGATGCGCGTCAGTATCCAGTCGCGGCCGGGAAATTGCGCGCCCAGTTCCGGCGTATAGATCTCGCCGGTCGGGCGACGCCGCACGAACACGGTATTTTCCGGCTGGCCTGCGCCGATCCTGGCGCGGATGATGTGCCTGCCGCGCGGCGTGCAATAACTGCCGCATCTTTCGCCCGCGCCTTTTTCTGCGGTGGATATCGCATAGCGGCGCACGACCCGCCCCGCGTCATCCAGCAATTCGAGCTGCTGCCCGGCAATGTGAACGGTGATCTTCATGGTGTCTTTTGCTGTGCGCGACGCATCGCGAAAAAGTTGCTGAGCATCGTAGCGCACTGTTCCGCCAGCACCCCGCCAACCACATCCGTGTGATGATTCAAACGCTGCTCGGCAAACGCGTCCAGCACGCTGCCGCATGCGCCGGTCTTGGGATCGCTCGCCCCGTATACCACCCGCGCGATGCGCGCATGCATGATCGCCCCGGCACACATCAGGCACGGCTCCAGCGTGACGAATAACTCGCAATCCGCCAGCCGGTAATTGCCGAGGTGTTGCGCCGCATCGCGCAGCGCCAGCATCTCGGCATGGGCGGACGGATCGTGGCGCGAGATCGGCGCGTTATAACCGCGCCCGACGATCTCGCCGTCCTTCACCACCACCGCGCCGACCGGCACTTCGCCCACAGCTTGCGCCGATCTGGCAAGCTCCAGAGCAAGGCGCATGTAATCGGCATCGGTCATCAATCAGCCCGATCAAATCTGTGCGGTGGCGGCCAGCGCATAGCAGGCATCCAGTTCCCGCCCGAGCAGCCCGACGACCTCGCTGTCCACGCGCCCCGCCTGTGCCAGCGCAGTCAATTCCGCAAACACTTCGTCACGGGACATCGACCCGCGATAAGGACGATTCTGCGCGAGCGCCTGAAAAATATCGGCAACGCTGATGATGCGCGCTTCAATATCCAGCTGTTGTCCCGGGCGGCGAAACGGGTAACCGGTCCCCAGCAAATTCTCATGGTGCGCGCCGGCCCAATAGGCAATGGGAGTCCCGCCAAAAACATTTTTCAGAATGCGGAAGCTGTCATAGACATGGCGCGTGATCAACGCGCGCTCCTCACGGGTGAGCGGGCCGGGCTTTTCGATAATGGCGTCCGGCACGCGCAGCTTGCCGAGGTCGTGCAACAATCCCGCCGCCTCGACCATATCCAGCGTTTCTCCGCCAATTCCCTCCCGCTCGGCGAGATGGCGTGCGATCTTGGCGACCCGGCGGGAATGGTCGAGCGTATAGGCACTCTTGGCATCGACTACCCGCGCGAACAGATTCGCGATGTCCAGTGTGTCCCGCATTGAAAGCTGGCGATCGGCGATCATGGCGAAATGCGCGATGTCCTCATCCAGATAGACAGGATCCATCGCCAGCCAGAAAGCCTCGGTCGCAGACGCATTGACGAACGCATCCACCAGCAGCGGGGAAAAGAGTGTGCCTGCCAAGCCGCGCACCCGTTCGACGATGGCCGGATATTCCCAAAGGATGGCATTCTGCCGCCCGGCTTCACCGCTGATATAGCGGGTCTGCATTGCGTCCACCCGATCCGCCAAAAAGATCAGGTTGGCTGCCACACGGGTGTTCTCGGGCAATGCGGCGGGAAAATCTCCCCAGCGCGTATGATGCCAGCGAACGATAGGTGCGAATTCCGCCAATGGGGGACACTCGAGCAAATATTGCTCCCCGCGCAGGCAGTGACCTATCGCACCCTCCCACTCCAATCCGTCAGTAATATCGTGATGCTCCCGGGTCTGCGATACACCGCAGTCGTGCAGCATGCCTGCCTGCAGGATAAAGCCCCGTTCCATCTTGCCCCAGCCCAGCTCATGCGCAATGGCTTCGGCAATCGCGGCAACCCGCTTGCCATGCCGTACTTCGTCGACCCCGACCAGATCGAGGGCGTGCGTCAGCCCGATGATCGCCTGGTGCATGCGTAAATGCATGAATCTCTTCCTATCCGTGTTGACGACAATGCTGCTGCCAAAATAACGGCGGCAGTATAACCACCGCAACCGTCTCTGGCCAAAAAATCGCCGCCCGCACCATTACTTCTTACAATGAGCCGCAATCTGCTTGCCTTTGCCGTGTTTTTTGACAAGAATGGCGACACCTCTTGAAAGTTCGGTCATGTCAGAAAACCCTGTTGCAGATTTTTCCCTTCCCGCCACCGGCGGCCAGACCTTCACCCTCTCCGCCGCGCGTGGCAAGCATCTGGTTATCTACTTCTACCCCAAGGACAACACACCGGGTTGCACCACCGAGGCACAGCAATTCCGCGACTCATATGCAAAATTCAGAAAGGCGAATTGCGAAGTGGTGGGCATTTCGCGCGACAGCATCAAGTCGCATGAGAACTTCAAGGCCAAATTCACCCTGCCGTTCGCGTTGCTGTCCGATGCCGACGAAACGGTGTGCAACCGGTTCGGCGTGATCAAGATGAAGAACATGTACGGCAAGCAGGTGCGCGGCATCGAACGCAGCACCTTCGTCTTCGACAAGTCGGGTGCGCTGCGTCAGGAGTGGCGCGGTGTAAAGGTTCCCGAGCACGTGCAGGATGTGCTCGATTTCGTCAACACGCTCAACTAAAGGCCAAGCGATCATCATGTCCCCACCAAAAAAATCAGCGGCAAAGAAAAACGATACCAAGCTGTTTGTGCTGGACACCAACGTGCTGCTGCATGACCCGACCAGCCTGTTCCGCTTCGAGGAACACGACATCTGCCTGCCGATGTTCGTGCTGGAGGAACTGGACAACAAGAAAAAAGGCATGACCGAAGTCGCCCGCAACGCGAGACAGGCCAGCCGTTTCCTCGACGAGATCGTCAGCGATGCGCCGCACAACATGGAAGCCGGTATCGCGCTGGAATCCCCCGCGCACAAGAACAGCACCGGACGCCTGTTCCTGCAAACCAGTTTCGTCAAACACGAACTGCCGCAGAATCTGGAACTGGGCAAAGCGGACAACGCCATTCTCGGCGTGGTCATCGGCATGCAAAAACAGCAGCCGCATCGCCCGGTGATCCTGGTCAGCAAGGACATCAACATGCGCATCAAGGCGCGTGCGCTGGGTCTGGAAGCGCAGGATTATTTCAACGACAAGGTGCTGGAAGACAGCGACCTGCTGTACACCGGCGTGCTGCCGCTGCCCCCGGATTTCTGGGAACGGCACGGCAAGGACATGAAGTCGTGGCAAAAGGAAGGCCACACTTATTACCAGATACGCGGCCCGTTGTGCGCGGCGTTCTTCGTCAACCAGTTCGTCTACAAGGAAGACGACACGCCGTTCTATGCCGTGGTGCTGGAGCAGGACGACCAGTCCGCGCTGCTGCGCACGCTGACCGATTACACGCACAGCAAGAACAACGTGTGGGGCATCACCGCGCGCAACCGCGAACAGAACTTCGTGCTCAATCTGCTGATGGATCCCGAGATCGATTTCGTCACCCTGCTGGGTCAAGCCGGTACCGGAAAGACCCTGCTGACTTTGGCTGCCGGTCTGTTTCAGACACTGGAAAGCAAGCTGTATTCGGAGATCATCATCACCCGCGTGACCGTGCCGGTGGGCGAAGACATCGGCTTCCTGCCCGGCACCGAGGAAGAAAAGATGACGCCGTGGATGGGCGCGCTGGAAGACAACATGGACGTATTGAACAAATCCGACGAAGAAGGCGGCGACTGGGGACGCGCGGCGACGCGCGATCTGATCCGTTCGCGCGTCAAGGTCAAGTCGCTCAACTTCATGCGCGGCCGCACCTTCCTCAACAAATATGTGATCATCGACGAGGCACAGAACCTCACACCGAAACAGATGAAGACGCTGGTCACGCGCGCCGGCCCCGGCACCAAGGTGGTGTGCATGGGCAACATCGCGCAGATCGACACGCCCTACCTCACCGAAGGCAGTTCCGGCCTGACTTATGTGGTGGATCGTTTCAAGGGCTGGGAACACGGCGGGCATGTCACGCTGATGCGCGGCGAGCGTTCGCGATTGGCGGATCATGCCGGCGAAGTGCTGTAGGATGATTCATGAATCGCCGCTGTAGGAGCGGCCCCTGGCCGCGATTCGCACGCAGGGCGTGCTCCTACAAAACTCACCGCCTGATGGACATACATCCGGGATAAAAATCGCAGGCTATGGACAAAATCGAAAAATCGGATGCCGAATGGCGTGATGAACTCACCCCCGAGCAATACCGGGTGTGCCGCCAGTGCGGCACGGAGCCTCCGTTCACCGGCGCTTATTGGGATTGCCACGAGACGGGGATCTATCGCTGTGCGTGTTGCGGCAATGCCTTGTTCGATTCCGCGACCAAGTTCGATTCCGGCTCCGGCTGGCCGAGTTTCCGGCAACCGCACAAACCGGAAAACGTCATGTCGCGCACCGACAGCAGCCACGGCATGAAACGCGTGGAAGCGTGCTGCCGGCAATGCGGCGCACATCTCGGGCATGTTTTCCCGGACGGCCCGCAACCCACCGGTCTGCGCTATTGCATCAACTCCGCTTCTCTTGTTCTGGATAGAAAATGAAACTGCTGTTCGATCTGTTCCCCATCATCCTGTTTTTCGTCGCCTTCAAGTTCCAGGGTATCTACGTTGCGACTGCGGTCGCCATCGCCGCCACGGTGGCACAGATCATCTGGACGAAATACCGGCACGGCAAAGTGGATGTGATGCTGTGGGTCAGCTTCGCCATCATCGCCGTGTTCGGCGGCGCGACCCTGCTGCTGCACGATGAGACCTTCATCAAGTGGAAACCCACCGTGCTGTACTGGCTGTTCTCCGCGATCCTGCTGGTGTCGAACGTGCTATTCGACAAGAATCTGATGCGCGTATTGCTGCAAGAAAAGATGGCCCTGCCGCTGCATGTGTGGAATCGCCTGAACCTGAGCTGGAGCCTGTTCTTTGCGGTACTCGGTTTCATCAACCTGTATGTGGCATTCAACTATTCCACCGATAGCTGGGTGAACTTCAAACTGTTCGGCTTCACCGGATTGATGCTGCTGTTCATCCTGGGACAAGGCGCGTGGCTGGCGAAGTATGTCGACGAGAAGAAAGAAAACAACTGATGTGGTACACAATTATCGGACAGGATGTCCACAACAGCCTGTATAAACGCCTGGCGGCACGCCCCGCGCATCTGGCGCGCTTGCGGGCGTTGCAGGATGAGGGACGATTGCTGCTGGCCGGCCCCTTCCCCGCCGTGGACGCTGCCGATCCGGGTGCGGCGGGCTTCACCGGCAGTCTGATCGTGGCCGAGTTCGCCTCGCTGGAAACCGCACAGAACTGGGCGAATGCCGACCCTTATCTGGCCGAGGGGGTGTACAAGGAAGTGCGCGTGCAACCGTTCAAGAAGGTCTTCCCGGCATGAAC
>JAVHQS010000004.1:0-4755 GCA_036171255.1 Gallionella sp. | reverse complement strand
CTCGACCCCGTCTCGCTAGCCATCGTCGATGAAAGCCATAAACACGCCGGACATTCCGGCGCTAGTGGCGGTGGCGGACACTTTTCGTTACAAATCACCTCGGCGCAATTCGTCGGCAAAACTACGCTGGCGCGCCACCGTATGATATATTCCGCGCTCGGTGAGATGATGAAGCGCGAAATTCACGCGCTCAACATACAGGCGCATACGCCGGACGAAATTTGATCGTCAATTTTTATTTTCTTGAAGAGGACTCGCAATGTTGAAAACTAGCAAATTTGCAGCACTGGCAATTCTGGGCGCGCTGGCGATTAACCCCGCTTTCGCCGAAGACAAATCCGCCGCTCTGGTGAATGGCGTCTCGATCCCGCAAGCGCGTGTCGATCTGCGCGTCAAGGCCGCTGCCGCTCAAGGCCAGGCAGACAGCCCGGAACTGCGCAAGGCGATCCGTGAAGACATGATCAATCTGGAGGTGATGGCGCAGGAAGCCGTAAAGCTGGGCCTGAACAAGAGCGACGAAGTGACGCAACAGCTCGAACTGGCCAAACAATCCGTGCTGGTCGGTGCATTCGTGCAGGACTATGCCAAGAATCATCCGATCGGCGACGATCAACTGAAAGCCGAATACGACAAGCTGAAAACCAAGCTCGGCGACAAGGAATACAGCGCCCGTCATATCCTGGTCGAAACCGAGGCCGAAGCCAAGGCGATCATCGCGCAACTCGGCAAGAAGGCCAAATTCGAGAAACTCGCCGAAAAATCCAAGGATGCCGGTTCCGCGGAACGCGGCGGATCGTTGGGCTGGGCGGTGCCGAACAGTTTCGTTCCACCGTTCGCCAGCGCCTTGCTGAACCTGAAGAAAGGCGAATACACCAGGGAACCGGTGCAATCGCAATTCGGCTGGCACGTCATCAAGCTGGACGACATACGCGACCTGAAGGTGCCCTCGTTCGATGAACTCAAACCGCAACTGCAACAACGTCTGCAACAACAAGCCATCAAGAAAGCGATTGACGATCTGCGCGCCAAAGCCAAGATCGAATAACGATCCGTTCTCGCAACACCCCTTGAAGGGACACCGAACGGTGTCCCTTTTCATTTCCCGTCCCAACTCTTATCAAGCTTCGTATTGGCATTTTTTTCAAAACATCCGGGTATATCTAGATAGTTTTTTGTCGAAATTTGGATGGCGCGAAATATTACAACCCAACAAACCGTTGGGGATGGGCAGCTATGTGTTTGTTTTATTGTAATGTATATCGGCAAGCACATAAGAACAGTCCAAGCCGACAGCCATAGATAATCGTACCCACATAAGCTGATTCTGATAGAATCGCGCGAATTTTTATGTAGGCATTTTTCCTACAACCTTGCAGGGTTTTCACTACCGATGAAAAATATGCTGCCACAATTCAATTTCCACGCACGCCTGCTTGGCTTGTGCGGTGGATTGTTGCTGCTCGTGCCGCAGCTCGGCTGGGCGGTTGGCACGCCATCCGGGACCACCATCTCCAATACGGCGACAGTAAGTTACGCGATCGCCGCCGTCCCCCAGCCCATCGTGACCAGCAATGCCGCGTCATTTCTGGTCGACAAGAAAGTGAACCTGGTCGTTGCCGAAATTGGCGCAACGGCTACGGCGGTGAACATCGGGCAAACCGGAGCGGTGATCCCGTTCTCGGTCACCAATCTGGGCAACGACCCGCAGGGCTTCACGCTGGCTGCCGCGTCGGCTACGGGCAATCCCGCAACCGGCGGGGTAGCGCCGTTCGCCACCAACGATTTCAGCGCGACCGGGTTGGTCGTCTATGTGGACGCCAACAACAACGGGGTCTACGAACCATTGATCGACACGGCCACCGCCATCCCCAACCTGGCCGCCGGCGTCTCCCGGAATGTATTCGTCGTCGGCGACATCCCGGCAGCCACCCTGAATAACCAGCAATCGGTGGTCAGCCTGACCGCCACCGCCGTTGTCCCCACCACGATGGCCGCATTGGTCGCCACGGCGGGAGCGGATACCGCAGGTGTGGACGTGGTGTTTGCAGATGGCGCGGGCGTGGCGGCAGGCGACATCGCGCGCGATGCAAAACATTCCGCGTACGGCGCTTACCTTGCCAGCGGCGTGGGGCTGCTCATGAACAAGACCGTGCTCAGCGTGCTCGATCCGAAAGGCACCGCCATCGTTATGCCCGGCGCGGTGCTGACCTACCAGATCGTGGCGACGCTTTCCGGTGCGGGTACCGCGACCAACCTGGCGATCACCGACCCATTACCCGCCAACCTCACCTACGTGCCGGGCAGCATCGCGGTGAACGGCATCGCCAAGACCGATGCGGCCGATGCCGACAATGCGCAGTTCGTCGCCAATACCGTTTCCGTTTCGCTGGGGAATGTTGCCTCCCCGGCGAATTTTGTCATCACCTTTCGCGCAACGATTAACTGAAGGAGGCTGCCATGCGTATTTCCCGTTTATTGCTCACCACCACCCTGCTCGCCATGCTCGGCAGTTTCTCGTTGGCCGCACACGCGGCGGACGGTGCCCTCAAGGTGAAAAGCATCGCCGAAGTGGAAACGACCCTGGTCGGCAAGGATGGCAAAAAGACCGTCAAACGCACCCCGCCTGAAAAGACCGTTCCGGGCAGCGAGGTGATCTTCACCAACACCTTCGAGAACACCGGCAACAAGACGGCGAGCGGCATCGTCATCAACAACCCGATTCCGGCCAACACCGAATACAGGGCGGGCAGCGCGTTCGGCAAGGACTGCGAGATCCTGTTCTCGGCGGATGGCGGCAAGACTTTTGGCGCAGCGGAAAATCTCAAAATCAAAGGCACGGACGGCAAGGATCAAACCGCCTTGCCGAAGGAATACACCCACATCCGCTGGACCTACAAAGGCCAGCTGGCCGCCGGGAAATCCGGCGAGGTCGGTTTCCGCGCAGTGGTGAAGTAGCGGTGGCCGCAATAAATCCATTCCGTCATTCCGGCGAAAGCCGGAATCCAGTTAGATCAAACATCTGGATGCCGGATCAAGTCCGGCATGACGAATTTTAAAGGCTTCCCAATATGAACTTATTTTTTTCGAGTTACCCCGGGCGTTTTGCGATGCCCGAACCGATGACGGATCCCCCGTGGATCCGTTTACCCGTTTCCGGGCATAGCCCACCGATCAGGGAGGGCCCCTCGTGAACAGAAAAATTTAGCAGTGATTTTTAGCAGTTTATTTGGCAGTAATTTTTAGCAGCACTTTTACAGGAGAATCAAAATGAAACGAACTACTACGGGCATATCGTCCAAGCTCGTTGCACTGTTGGCCGGTGCGGCGATGTTTGGTCTGGTATCGCAAAGCGCGCTGGCGGCGGGTACGCAATCCGGTACCTCCATCAGCAACACGGCGACGTTGAACTACTCGGTGGGTTCAGTCACACAGACAGCCATTACCTCCGCAGCGGCAGCGTTCACGGTGGACGATAAGGTCAATGTGCTGGTGGCAGGCGGCGTGATAACCAACGTTACCCCCGGTCAGTCCAGCGCGGTAACTCCATTTACCGTGACCAACAACGGTAACGCCACGCAGGGTTACGCCTTGGCAGCGGCAGATGCTGCAAGCGGTGCTTATACCGTCAATGCAACCCCCATTACCGACAACTTCAATCCGGTACCCGCATACAAGATCTACGTGGATACCAACGCCAACGGCGTATTGGATGCGGCTGAATTGGGTGCCGGTGTCGTCACCAGCATCCCGACCCTGGCTGCAGGTGCAACGGTCAATCTGTTGGTTCTGACAGACATCGCGGCATCCCCGACCCGTGTGAACGGCGATGCGGCAGTGGTCAGCCTGAAAGCCTCGACTCTCTGGCCAACGCCGTTGGTAGCTTCTGAAGAACCAGCTGCCGTGGTTGCAGGTGCCGTGGTTGTTAACACAGCAGGTGCGAATACTGCCGGTGTCGATGTGGTGTTTGCGGATGCAGCCGGTGCGGTTGAGGCTGCTACCGATGGCGCCCATTCCACCTATGGCGCGTTCAAGGTCGTATCTTCTGCGTTGAGTGTGGCTAAAATCGTTACCGTGATTTGCGATCCGATCAACGGCTCCACCAACCCGAAGAACATCCCGGGCGCAGTGGTGCAATACGCGGTCACGATCACCAATGGCGTAGGTGCTGCATCAGCAACCCTGACCACAGTGACCGACACCCTGGTTGCCCAGTTGGGCTTTGAGCCGAAGCTGATCAACGGTGCCGGTGCGGGTACACTTTGCAGCTCAGCCACAGGAACTGCACAGTCTGCCACCACCGGCTTTAGTGCGGTACGCGGGACGGGCACTACCACTACTACCTATGCTGCACCGGGAGCAGCGGCACAGGCAACGACAGCCGGCGCCACCATCGCGGGTCAGGCCATCACCATCGACTTTGCCACTCTGGCGGGGACAGCATATGGCGCAGCCGACGCTGTGCTGCCGGCGAACAGCTACGTCACGGTGTATTTCAACGCGATCGTGCAATAAGCGTTGGAATAGGCATTGTTCGATAGCTTGACAAGTTGTGCATCCCTGACCCGCACGGTTCGCCGTGCGGCAGGGGATGTTTTAGGCAGGTTGGCCGCAAGGCCAGCCCGCCTTTTGCTGCGCGCTTTCCGTGTGCAGCAAAAGGCGTTCGACCGCGTTCGGGCGCATCACATCGAGCCCAAGGTGCTCCGCGCCAGAGCCGGCGAGGTTCCCGGAGCGGGAGTTCCCGTCCCGCGGTTCGGT
>JAVHQS010000003.1:0-1238 GCA_036171255.1 Gallionella sp. | reverse complement strand
GAGATAGAAGAAGGTCCCGGTCACAAAGGCATGTCGGCGCTGGTCGATCTGGTGGCGCGCAAGCCGCGTTAAAGAAAGGCTGGGCAAGGCCGTTCGCCTTGATAACCAGCGACTTAGCGGCTTTGCCGCCTAGTCGAATGGCTAGTAGTTTTATCAGCCTGTCGCAGGGTGTTTTCTTAGTCAGAGATCATTTATCGCGGGAAATCTTTAAGACAGCAGCGCCCGGAAGGGTTGTGGGTGCTGCACGCGCAAGCGCCGGCACGGGTCTGTTCGATGATGTAGCTGCGCGTGGCTGCATTGGCCTCACCATAATGCACGCCGTAGCAGTAGCACACCAACGCATCGGCGCTCGGGTGCTTCACGCCGACCTGCGTGCGTAGCGCGCTCTGATGCCACATCGCACCTGCGTCGCTGAAATAGATCACTGCGCACTCTGTTTGTTCACAAAAATAATGTTGCGCACCTTCCTGCCAGTTCCACGATTGCAGCAGATGAAAGCGCAAGGTCTGCGCACTCACCGCACTGGCAGCATGGCCGCACTCAGGACATGCGTGTTTGCCTATGGGCGTGGCGCAGCAGTCGCTCATCGCAACTGGCTCTGCGCCCAGCGCACGATGTTGCCGGCATCCATTGCCCCGGCTTGACGTGCGATCTCCTTACCGCCTTTGAACAAAGCCAGGGTGGGGATGCTGCGGATGTTGTGGCGTGACGCGAGTTGTTGCGCTTCTTCAGTGTTGAGTTTCACCAAGCGCATCTGTGGTTCCAGTTGCGCGGCGGCCTGCACAAAGGCAGGCGCCATCATGCGACAGGGGCCGCACCAAGGCGCCCAAAAATCCACTAGCACAGGGATGTCGTTGCGCGTGATATGGCGCTCGAAGTCAGCCGCGTTCAGTTCTAGCGGGTGAGCATCGAACAAAGTTTTTTTGCATTTCCCACATACCGGCTGTGCGGCCAGTTTGTCGGCGGGAATGCGGTTGAGTGCCGCACAATGCGGGCAGACTAGATGTAGAGGTTCGTTCATAGCAGGCTCCATTTGTCTTTCCTAAAGTAGCGCCGATTAAGCCTTCCTTCGACAGGCTGATAAAACTACTAGCCATTCGATTAGACGGCAAAGCCGCTAAGTAGCTGGTTATCAGGGCGAACGGACTCAGGCAGATATTCTCAAATTAGATGGAGCCGGTCTCGCGGAATTCAAGTGCTCAGGCAATTAGGCGCAGCGACAGGTCGAGCGCAGTCAC
>JAVHQS010000002.1:0-1241 GCA_036171255.1 Gallionella sp. | reverse complement strand
CCGGTTCGGCGGTGGACCACAACGAAGCTCAACCTTTCTATGTCAACTCACCGTTCGGTATCGTGCTCGGTCATAACGGCAATCTGACTAATACCGAAGAGTTGCAGAAGCAGTTGTTCGTCGATGACCTGCGCCATGTGAATACCAATTCCGATTCTGAAGTTCTGCTCAACGTGTTTGCGCATGAGTTGCAGGCCAAGTCCAAGGGCGTGCGTCTGGATGCGGCAGCCATCTTCGCTGCGGTAGCCGGTGTGCATCGGCGTTGTCGCGGTGCTTACGCGGTGGTGGCGATGATTGCAGGTTATGGTTTGGTGGCATTCCGCGACATTTACGGCATCCGTCCGTTGGTGGTGGGCGTGAATGAGACTGCGCAGGGCCGCGAGTATCTGGTCGCCTCTGAAAGCGTGGCCTTGGATACACTGGGCTTCACCTTTCTGCGTGACATCGCGCCTGGCGAAGCGGTGTTCATCGACTTCAACGGCAAGATGCAAAGCAAGCTGTGCAGCGATAAAGCCAAACTGAATTCCTGCATCTTTGAATACGTCTATTTCGCCCGCCCTGATTCGGTCATCGATGGGGTTTCGGTCTATGAGACACGCTTGTATATGGGCGAGTATTTGGCCGAAAAGCTTAAGCGCGAGTGGGCGAATGTGCAGATCGACGTGGTTATCCCCATCCCCGATTCCAGCCGCCCCAGTGCTTTGCAGTTGGCGAATCATCTCAACATCCGTTTCCGTGAAGGCTTCGTTAAGAATCGCTATATAGGCCGCACTTTCATCATGCCCGGTCAGGCGATGCGCAAGAAATCGGTGCGCCAGAAACTTAATGCCATCGGCGTGGAATTCAAAGGCAAGAACGTGCTGCTGGTGGACGACTCCATCGTGCGTGGTACGACCAGTCGCGAGATCGTGCAGATGGCACGTGATGCCGGCGCGCTCAAGGTGTACTTCGCCTCGGCAGCTCCGCCCGTGCGTTTCCCCAATGTTTACGGCATCGACATGCCTAGCCGTACCGAACTGATTGCCACCGGACGTACCGACGAAGAAATCTGCTTTGAGATTGGCGCGGACGGCGTCATCTATCAGGACCTTGAGGATTTGAAGGCGTCAGTGCGCAAAGCGAATCCTGCCATCGTCGACTTTGATGCCTCGTGTTTTGACGGACACTACATAACCGGCGACATCACACCGGAATATCTGGATCGTGTGGAAGCGCGCCGCACTGGTGAGAAGGATGTCAAA
>JAVHQS010000001.1:0-6100 GCA_036171255.1 Gallionella sp. | reverse complement strand
GACGGACTGTTAATCCGCAGGTCCCTGGTTCGAGTCCAGGTCGGGGAGCCAGATAGATAAAGACTTGCAGCGATGCAGGTCTTTTTTCATTCCACCGTTTGTGTAATTCCTGTGTAATCGTGTCAGTTTGCTTTGCGATAACGCTCTGAAAGTTTGTCCATCGCCGATTCAATATGCGCACCGTTCTGGTGACTGTATCTCTCCACCATGCTCAAGTTTTATGGCCTGAAATGCGCTTCACTGTAGGCAAGTCTAGCCTACCTGTCTTGGCATCTTGCCTCGCCTTCTCGATAAACTCTTCCGCCTGGGTGCGCGTGGTGCCGTCAGTTTCACGCCCAATCACGCGGTGGATGCGCTGCCCGTCCACTATGCCGTTGACGGTAAACACGCCATCGCCATTGGCTTGGCGCTCGGAGGTGGACTCCCCTATTTGTCAAACTTCTACTGTCACCCCGGCATAGCCGGGGGATTTCCCATCATGGGTTAACTGCCTTGTGAATACGAATGATCTCAATCTGACAAATGGTGCAGCAATATGATCGATCTGCGCTACCGGCGGAAATTTGCAGCAATAACCAGCCGGTCGAAGTCGCGGCGAATTTCTTCTCTAACAACATTCGTTCCGCTATGATTGCCGTGCGGGGGCTTCCTCGTCGGATTTGAGGGTTGACGGATCATGTTCACTTTGCACAAATTATTCGACGGAAAACCGGATCATCCGATGTTCGACCTCAAGGAGGCCAAGCGGCTGCTCGCCGAACTGCCGAAGAACAACGCTTTCAAGGCGCTGGAAGACGTCACCTTTTGGCTGGGTTCTGTGAAAGATGCCGCCGGTTATCGCCCTGAGATTCGCGCAGAGATCGTCATGTTGCTGGACGAGACCGGGCAGCCGCTGCAGGCCGAGTTGTTGCGCCTGTATCTGGGCGCACCCCATTTGCAGGATTTTCAGGGCTTGCACCAGTGGCAGGCGATCCACGCTTTCATGAAGGCGTTGTCCGAGGCTTATGCCGCCTCCATCCTCGAATACCAGCAGGCAGAAAAAAAGCAGTGGGATCTTCAGGAAAAATTGCCGGTGATCTGCGTCAGGTTGTTGCGCGCCGTTGCCGAGCAGATGAAGCTGGAACTGATGCGCTATGTGGAGATCGAGCAATCGGTCTGGGATCAGCTGTGCAGTTGTTACCGCTTTACCGAGGCCAACCAGCTGGCTGAGGGCATGGTGCACGCTTATTCCGGGCACGTCATCCACACCTGTCCGCAGCGGGAGTTGCTGCGGGCGTTGATGCTGTATATGTCCTCTCCCGGCACGCTGGCGCCGGATCAGATCGAGGTGAGTTACCGCATTGCCGGTCGCATGGTCAGCTTCTTCGATTTCAAGGATGCGCCCGATCCGGATTGCGCACACTTCATCGACTTGTCCAAGCCCGCCGCCCCCGGCAATGTGGACGGCGGACTTCAGGCGACGCCGGCGATGCGCTTCTTCGGGGCGGTCAAGGCTGTCCCCAAAATAGAAGCGATCATCGAGCAGAACGAACACAGTCTGATCCAGCAGGAACAACGCTTCGGTAATGAGTTCACCCCGGCAGGCAAACTGACTGTGCTCAAGCATCTGCAGTTGTACTGGGGAAAGGATCTGCCGCACCGGCATCAGCCGCGCAAGGCGATCCACACCAGCATCGACGTGACCCACAGTTTCAGGGCGCTCAGCATGCTGGTCACGCGTCTGGATATCGGTTCTGCGGTCAACCTCTCGGAAAAAGACGCGGCCGCCTTGAAGGAACGCTCCACGATCAATCTTGCTGCCGACGAGGGCGTAGAGTACGCCACGGAAGAATGGACTGTTCTGGATGTGAGTACCGAAGGTCTCGGCTGCGCGATGACGAAGAACGTGGGCACATGGGTGAAGATCGGCGATCTGTGCGGCCTCAAGCCGAAGAACAGCACGCTATGGTGGATCGGCATGATCCGGCGGTTGCGAACCGACCCGCAGGGCATGGTGCATGTGGGGATCGAGATCCTCGCCAAGAAACCGCTGTCGGTCTGGCTGCGCACTCTGGGCAAAGGCAGCGAAAAAATATCAAACTGGGAGAGCAGTTCCGGCTCGTTCGATTACGATTATCTGCCCGTCATCCTGCTGCCCGATACCCACAACTCCTATGTGAATGCGACGATGCTGATGGAATCGGGCAACTATGTATTGGACGCGATCTATCAGGCGATGATGGGAGAGAAGAGCCGCAACATCAAACTCACCGGCTTGCTTGCCGAGGGCGAGGACTACGAACAGGTGAGTTTCCAGTGGCTCAATTCCGAACATCAATAACTGCACAAGCCTGAAAACAAAAACGGCATCCGGTGCGAGACCGGATGCCGTTTCATCGAACGCAGGCGCTTCTACTTCACTACGCTGTCGATCACGATGTTCAAGCCTTTGCTTCCTGGTTTGACCGTGCCTGCCGTGCCTTCCATGTCACCGGGTTGCGCCATCGGCGTACCGGATTTGGACACGCGCGCCACCACCACGACCTGATCGAAGCCGGACAGTCTCATCTGCGGCTGCATCGCCATGCTGTCGTCCAGCTTGAACTCCAGCGGCAAATCTTTCGCCTGCTTGCGCAACACGGCGAGCGGCATCTTCGGGCCTTGTGCGGCACGCGCCAGGATGAACACGAAATCGGTCGGCGCGACTTTGCCGGCCAGTGCCGGACTCAGCGAGACTTTGCCGGTGATGGCTTGCGCCGGATTGGCCGCCGCCGTTTGCGGAGCCTTGCCTGCTGCCAGTTGGGCGAGCTTCTCCTTGCCGCCCTTTTCCATTGCAAGGAAATCCTGCGCCTGCTTGATGCCATCGTGGATCATCTGGATATCCGGATAATCCGGCGGCAACAGGCTAACCAGTTTTTGCCAGTGGGTGATCGCCGCCGCATAGTCGCCGCGCTCCATCGCCGCCGAGCCGGATAACGCCAGCGCTGTGGTGTGGTTCGGATCGAGTTCGAGCGCCTTGTTGAGGAACTTGGTCGGTTCGCCTTTGAGCGACTGGTCGTTGTTCATCGCGTAGGCATCGGCATAATCGGTCCAGACTTGCGCTTCGTTCGGCACCAGCTTGACCAGTTGCTGATAGGCGCGCACCGCATCGGGGAAGCGCTTCAGCTCGCTGTAAGAACGTGCCAGAGTCAACCAGCCATCCGGATTCTCCGGCAGCTTCTCCAGCTGCTTTTCCAACTCCTGCAGCGCGACTTCGGAACGGATCACACCGAAACCATCCGGTGCCGCATGTTGCTCTGGCGGCAGCAGCGCCCGGGTATTGCCGATGCTGATATACAGCAGCACACTGGCAAGCGGGATCAGCACGGCCAATATTACCGCCAGCACCTTGGCCGGATTGCGCGGCGCCTGAGCAGGCGCTTCGGTGTTCCTGACCTCGTCCAGCAGGCGCACTTGCAACTCGCGCCTGCCTTGTTCGTAGGCATCCTGGTTCAACAGGCCGTTGTGCAGATCGGTTTCGAGCTCCGCCGCCTGATCGCGCAGGATCTCGAGATTGGCGGCATCGCGCAATACATCGTTGCTCTGTGCGGTCTTGCGCCATAACGGCCACACTACGAACAGCAGCGCCACGATCAGCAGCACTGCGCAGATAATCCAGAATGAGGTCATGCTTGGGAGTCCTTAACTAGCGTCGCGAAGCGACACATCTCCACTCTCCCCCTCTGGGGGAGAGGTAGGAGAGAGGGAACGGACGCGGCGGCGAATATTTGAATCATCATTGTGTAGCGCCGCCCTGTCCGTTCGTTTGGTTCGGTGATTCAGCCGTCGCTGCTGCGTCCGGTTCGTTCAATAACGCAGTGGCGCGTTGCGCGTCTGCTACGGAGAGTTCGGCTTCCACGACCTGGCTCTGGCGCTTGCGCAATTGGTAGACCAATACGCCGGTACCGATCAGCAACAGGGCGAACGGAGCCAGCCACAACGGCGCAGTCTCCTTGTCCACCGGCGGATCGAACAACACCGATTTGCCGAAACGCTCGACCAGCAGATCGAGGATCTGCTGGTCGGTAGCCCCGGCCTTCATCTTCTCGCGCATGATCTGGCGCACATCGTTCGACCAATCGGAATGAGAAGTCGATACAGGCTCGCTTTGGCAGACCAGACAGCGCACCTTCTCGGCCAACTGGATCATGCGTCTTTCCATCACCGGATCATCGGCGATGTCTTTCGCCTCGCCAGCATGGGCAAAAGCCGGCAGCAGGCACAACAGTGCCATCACAAGATATTTCATTTGGCTTGCAACTCCGCGACGAGTGGAAGGATAACTTCCCGCAAGTTCTGCGGGGTGACGGGGCCGATCAGCTTGTAGGCGATGGTTCCTTTTTTATCGATCACATAGGTCTCGGGGACGCCATACACGCCGTAGTCGAAACCGACCTTGCCGTCTGCATCGGCGATGGTCAGGCTATAAGGGTCGCCGGCTCTGCGTAGCGTTGCTTCGCCGTCTTCGCGCTTGTCCTTGTAGTCCAGTCCGATGACAGGCACGATATTTTGCCGTGACAATTCCATCAATACCGGATGCTCGTCCTTGCAGGCGCCGCACCACGATGCCCAGACATTCAGCAACCACACCTTGCCCTGCATTTCCTGCGGCGAGAATTTTTTGTCCGCATCATGCAGCATCGGCAGCACGAACGCTGGCGCGGGTTTGCCAATCAACGGCGATGGCACTTCACGCGTATCGCGGCCCAGCCCCTTGTACAGGAAAAACGACAAGATCAGAAAAACAACCAACGGAAGTATGAAACGCATCATGATGCTTTGCCCTCAGTTGCCAAAGTATTGCCCGCACTGCCCGTAACGTCGGCGATCCCGGCTTTCTTTTTGCTGTGGATACGGTAGCGACGGTCGCTGACCGCCAGGATTCCGCCCAATGCCATCAACAGGCAACCGGCCCAGATCCAGTCCACGAACGGTTTGATATAGACACGCACCGCCCATGCCCCATCGGTATCGGGAATCGGCTCACCCAGCGACACATACAGATCGCGCAACACGCCAACACTGATCGAGGCCTCGGTGAGCGGCATGCCCGTCACGTTGTATTGGCGTTTCTCCGGCTGCATTTCGGTCACCAGCTTGCCATCCTTGCTCACCGTCACATGCCCGACACCCGCCACGTAATTCGGCCCCGGCGTTTCGGTCACACCGTTGAAGCGGAACTCATAACCGCCTGCCTGCACGGTATCGCCGACATTCATGCGCACATCGCGTTCGGTTTCATAGCCTTTCACCAGCGTCACGCCGATGATGAATATCGCCACGCCGAGATGCGCCAACTGCATGCCGTAGTAGCTCAGGCTTTGGTCGCGCACGCGCTGCATGAACTCGCCCTTCCCGGTCCAGCGCTGCCGCAGGCTGATCGCCAGCGAAGCGATGATCCAGAATGCCAGCATCAAACCGAGTGCGATCATCGGTGTCCATCCCCCGATCACCCAAGGCAACAGCAACGCGATGACCACCGCCGCAGCGAATCCCCAACGCACGCGTTTGGCCAATTCCGGCACGGCCATCTTTTTCCAGCGCGCCAGCGGCCCCAGGCCCATCATCAATACCATCGGCACCATCAGCGGCACGAACACCGCCTGAAAATACGGCGGGCCGACCGACAACTTGCCGTAACCGAGCGCGTCCATGAACAACGGATACAGAGTGCCGATGAACACGGAGGCGGAAGCCACCGACAACAGCACATTGTTCGACAGCAACAGCGATTCGCGCGACAGCAGATCGAATTTGCCGCCCAAGCCAACCTTGGGCGCGCGCCAGGCGAACAACAGCAGCGACGCGCCGATCACCAGCACCAGAAAACTCAGGATGAAGATACCGCGCTTCGGGTCTGCGGCGAACGAGTGCACCGAGGTCAGCACGCCGGAGCGCACCAGGAAGGTACCGAGCAGGCTGAGCGAGAATGCCGCGATGGCCAGCAACACGGTCCAGCTTTTGAATGCGCCGCGCTTTTCCGTCACCGCCAGCGAATGGATCAATGCCGTGCCGAGCAACCAGGGCATGAACGAGGCGTTCTCGACCGGGTCCCAGAACCACCAGCCGCCCCAGCCCAATT